>DBVA01000007.1:0-275 GCA_002308735.1 Opitutia bacterium UBA1276
CTGAGAACCGAGGTCATGCGAGAGACCACTCGAATGGTCTCTTCTTTGGCAATGACAATCCCGGTACGCAGTGTTGGCAGTCCAAACTTGGAAAGGCTCAGGCATAGTACAATATTTTCATCCCAAACGGGATGGGCTTCCGAAAAGATGATATTGGGAAATGGAGTACCATAGGCATTGTCAATAATCAACGGCACTCCCTGAGAATTCGCAAGTTGGCGCAAACGGGATACTTCTTCATCAGTTACCACATTACCGGTTGGATTGGTGGGCCG
>DBVA01000007.1:648-4844 GCA_002308735.1 Opitutia bacterium UBA1276
TACTTAAATAACCGATCATCCAATAATTCAATTTCTGGACGGTTGGCACGAAAGAAATCGGGTTCCAAGCCTACTTCAGAATACCCAATATATTCGGGAGCCAGGGGAAGAAGAACCTGCTTCAACTGACCACCATCAAATTTCCCGGCAAATAAATTAAAAAGAGAAAAGAAGGCATTCTGACTCCCATTGGTGAGGGCAATATTTTCGGGTCCAATCTTCCATCCAAACTCAGCACGAAACAAATCGGCCAAGGCACCTACAAATGTCTTGGCTCCTTGGGGCGTGTCATAGTTTCCAATCACCCGCTCAAATTCTCCCGCACTTGAAAGAATATCCTCCATCCTCGACCGGAATAGGGCCTGAACTTCAGGAACATGAGCTGGGTTTCCACCACCCAGCATCAAAGGTGCAGGATCTGAGACTAGGGCATCGCCCAAGTCATCCATCAATTCTCCGATACCAATTTCTCCGGCAAACTTTTTTCCAAAATCTGAAAATTTCATTTTTTTAACCATTTAAATCTTTCTTGAAAGCGGAAGTTTCCATTGCCTGAATCTTTCTTGATTCTTGTACAAGGGCAAGAACCTAGATCTACTCAAGTTTCAGCTTCGCCTGATTAATCTTTCCCTTGAAGTAGGAATTTGAAACATAGCTTACCACGGTCGACTGTGAATCATTTCCAACCTCAAGCGGATCCTGAGGGTGACTATTGAATAAACCCGGAAGTTTTCCCTCCCCCACCAATTGATTATCAATCTTCAAGAATACTCTTCCATCAGGCAAGATTTCCGCGTTTAAAGAAACTCGTTCCTCAGGCAAATTCTCAGTGGATTGAATAGTATGCAAGTTTCCTTCGAACCTGCAGGAAAAAACTGGTTTCCTATCCACCAAGTAAAGCGAATATCCACAACGGCTCCCGCCATGGGAAATCAAGACTCCATTCTTTTCTTTTCCCCGGGTAATGGAAAGTTTTATCACTATCGACTTTTGGGCGAATTGAGGTGCGTATTCACGAGCCATTTGGTCCCCTTGCTTCAGAATATAAAAACCCTGAGCATCCTCCTTCAGTTTTTTTCTTACCTTTACTGGATTTTCTGCAACATGACTGTAGTAAGGGCTGACTTTAACCCGCTTGGCCCAGAGTAACCATTCAGCCTCGAGCTCTTTGGCTTTGGCCGCGTGAGAATCAATTAGGTTGTTGGTTTCACATCGGTCCTCAGCTAAGTCATAAAGTTCCCAAGTCCGATTCTTATATCGGTTGTTTCCACGCACCAATTTCCAGTCACCCTTTCGGATCGCACTGGATTCGAAATGATCAAAACAAAGAACACGATCATCTGTATTTCCTACCCCGTTGAAAAAAGGAACTAAGCTACTGCCTTCAAATGGAATCAAGTCCTTGCCTTTAAATTTCTTGGGGTAGTTGGCTTCAGAAACTTCCAAGACTGTAGGCATAAAGTCGATTAGGTGAACCGGCGAGCGAATCCAACGGTCGGCAGCTTTGATTCCCTTTGGCCAATGGGCAAGCAGTGGACTACAATTCCCACCCTCGTGATTAAAGTGCTTATACATACGTAATGGAGTATTACTGAGACATGACCATGCACTCCCCACCGAATGATAGGTGCCGGGCCCGCCCACACCCTGAAGATCCTTACCTTCGTGCAGCATAGTAAAGCCCTTACGACTGCTTTGGTCGAAACCATAGGGCCCCCACTCGTAGCAGGCTCCATTATCACTGGTGAAAAGAATGAGGGTATTCTCCAAATCTCCAGCCTTTTCCAGAAGAGAGAGAATCCTGCCGATCCCCTGATCCACATGATCGATCATTGCGGCAAAAGTAGCCATTCGATAGACTAGGTCCTCTTGTCGGTTTTCGGGAACATCCTTCCAGTTAGGGTTTGGTTTTCCCGCAAACTGATTGGCAATGTCGTCGCGATCAACAGGTACATCCGAAAGGTCGGTGAACTTCCATGAATCTGTGGTTAATCCCAGTTTTTTTTGCCTTTCAAACCGTTCCTTTCGAAGCTTGTCCCAACCCTTGCGATAAGTCTTAAGGTAAGAGTCCCGGGTTTCGGCAGGTGCTTCCAAGGGAAAATGGGGCGAGGAGTGAGCCAGGTAGAGAAAAAAGGGCTCTTTTTTTTTCTGAGCCTGACTGAGAAACTCGATGGCATAGTCGTTGAAAACATCGGTGGCATAAAACTCATCGTTCTTATATTTCAATACCTGTTTCCTGCCTTCGGGTAGCCTCTGGTAATTATCCGCTTCCCACTGGCTGGTGCTATGTCCACGAACATATCCATAGTACTCATCAAACCCCCGATCTGTGGGGATTTCCTCGTATCCAACATGCCACTTTCCTACGCCATAGGTCGAGTAACCCACTCCTTTGAGAACCTCGGCCAGGGTGATACATTGTTTGTTCAGTTTCCCAAGGTAAGCTGGGCCCAAGCGATCGGTCGAGTCACGACCCGTGAAGTTGGCAATCCCTGCCTGATGGGAATACAAACCAGTAAGTAAGGAGGCCCGCGAGGGACAACAACGGGCAGAATTGTAATTTTGAGTAAACCGCAGACCATTCTTTGCTAATTGATCTAAGTGGGGAGTCCGGATCTCTCCCCCAAATGAACCAAGGTCAGAGTATCCCATGTCGTCTACTAGAATCACAATTACATTCGGCTTTCCTGCATCTAAAATCCTGAAGCAAAAAAAGAAAACAATGATAAAAAAGGAAATCCGAGTCATCCTTTATTTTCTCCCTGTTTTTAGAAATGAAGTAAAATAAATTCGGAATTCGATCTCTTATTTGTTTCAGTACCTTCGAGTATGCCTGCCGAAGAAAACACCGAGAATAATCATCCCGCCAATAGGTATGCTTCTATTGCCCTTTGGCTCGCACCACTACTATCTTTAGCTTTTAGCTATTCCGCCTGGAAGTTTGGGGGCTTGGAATCCGCTGCCTCGATCACTCTTGGCATTGCGGTCTGGACTGCCCTTTGGTGGATTTTTGAAGCAGTGCCTATACCCGTGGCTTCTCTTCTACCCCTTTCTCTGCTTCCGCTCTTTGGAATTCTTGAGCCCAAAGTGGTAGGAGAAAAATATGGGCACCCGCTTGTTCTGCTTTTGCTTGGAGGTTTTCTTCTCTCCAAAGCGATGGAGAAAAGCGGAGCCCATCGACGGATTGCATTGATGATGGTCAATGCCTGCCCCTCTGGAGAAAAATTTATGATCCTTGGGTTTATGGTCGCGACTGCCTTTCTAAGCATGTGGATTTCAAACACGGCCACTACTTTAATGATGCTCCCGATGGCACTTGCGGTGATCCAAAACAGCGAGAACCAGTGCCTTAAAATCCCACTTCTTTTGGGGATTGCCTTCGCGGCTAATGTGGGAGGAATCGGAACTCCCATTGGGACCCCTCCCAACCTCGTGATGATTGGAGCCTACAAGGACCTCGGGTATCCCGAACTCTCTTTCACCGAGTGGATGAAATTTGGGGTTCCTGTAACCGTGTCCATGGTTTTAGTCATCTGGCTTTGGTTGAGCCGTGGGGTCAGTGGAAAAGAAAGAATCCGTTTACCTGAAACTGGGAATTGGCGAACCTCTGAAATTCGAACTTTACTGGTCTTCGGACTGACCGCCATGGCGTGGATCACGCGCTCTGAACCATTTGGAGGTTGGAAGGCTTGGCTTGGTCTTCCTCAGGCTAATGACGCAAGTGTCGCCTTCGTGGCTGTAATCTTTCTTTTTTGTCTACCCAATGGAGAGAAAAAAGGAGACCGGTTGCTAAACTGGAAAACTGCAAATCAAATACCTTGGGGAATGCTCGTATTGGTGGGTGCGGGACTTTGTCTGGGTGAAGGCTTCAAGCAGTCTGGGCTGAGCACTACCATCGCCAATGTCTTCTCGGGGATTGAGAACCTGCCTCTACTTGGCCTTCTACTCGGAGTTACCTTGTTGGTCACCTTCCTGACTGAAATGACTAGTAACACCGCAACCACCAATGTCCTGATGCCAATCCTGGGAGCCGCAGCCCTTGCTTCGGACATGGATCCTATTCTACTCATGATTCCAGCTGCGATGAGTGCCAGCTGTGCCTTTATGCTTCCAGTGGCCACCATCCCCAACGCCGTGGTCTTCGGTACCGGAGAGATTAGCGTGAGCCGAATGGCACGGGAAGGACTCGTTCTCAA
>DBVA01000076.1:0-3113 GCA_002308735.1 Opitutia bacterium UBA1276
GCTTGTTCCTGCCTGAAACATAAGTGTGGCGGCTACCGCTCCACAAAGAAAGCAAGTCCCGAAGTCTGGTTGAAGTATAATCAATCCGCAAACGGAACCCGTTATCAAGGAGGGAACCACAAACCCTAACCAGAAAGTTCCCGTGTGCCTCTGTCGAGAGGAGAAGTAATAAGCGAGAGCTAGCACCAATCCGATTTTGGCAAACTCGGAAGGCTGAACCCGAAGACTTCCCAAGCCAATCCAACGTTGGGCTCCATTAACCTTGACCCCAATTCCCGGCACCAGGGTTAAGACCAAGGCCAGGATACAAAGTCCAAATATCAACCAGGTCTTTCGTCCAAGCCATTCGAGGTTTACGAATGACACATAGAGACCAAGTCCCAACGACAAAACGACCCAGACTATTTGCTTAACTAACAATTGCTCGGCACCACGAACCGCACCGGCACTGAAGAGCATCACCAATCCCAAGGTCGTAAGACTTAAGGCGACCGCTACAACATAAATGGAAACCCAATTGGTTGTTCTTGCTGCAGATTGACTTACCGTTACTTGCGCCACCCTTTCCCTTCCACATCCACGATTTTCAAAAATTAACTATCTCAAGGGTTTTCCGGTGCATCAATAATTGGACGTTCCTCAACTTGCCCTTTGAAAAAATCCTGTACACTCGAATCGTCACTCTGTGGAGCAACAGGGATCACTTGGGTTTGCTCCGAAGCAGATTCAATCACCTCTTGAGGTGTTGGTTCGCTGATCGTTTTGGAAACAATCAATTTTTGTCCCACACGAATTTTACCCGCATCAGCCAACCCGTTCCAGTTCATGATCTGCCTAATCGAAGTTCCGTGAATAGCAGCGATTCGGGTAAGATTATCACCTTTCTTAACCACGTAGGAAGTGGCTCCCGAAGGGACAACAAAAGAGGGTGAACTCCGCACCTCTTGGCTTTCACCGCCAGCAGGAATAAGCAATGTCTGGCCAGGCTGAATAATCGAATTTTTTGTCAATGCGTTTGCTTGCAGCAAAGCCCCCAAGCTTACTCCATTATTTCGTGCAATTCTGGAAAGGGAATCCCCTTTGGTTACGGTGTATGTTGATCCGCCGCTCACCGAGGCATCGGTCTGTGGGGAAGTAATGATAGCTGCCGGACTTGCCTGAAGAACTGCCACGGGGATCATAACCTCCTGACCAATTGACAATTTCGAGCTCTTGCCCAAATTTGGATTCGAGCCAAGGAGGTCATTCATTGAGATACCATTCTTTCGAGCAATGCCCCATAATGTATCACCTCTCTGTATTTTATATATGCTCAGATCGGATGGGCGAAGGTTGATCGATTTTTCAGGCATCACGACTTCCCTTTGTGGCGTTCCCAGGGGAGCATTCTCGATCTCATCCTGCCCTGGTATAATCAACTGCCCGGCAGCCGGTCTTGTAGGTGAAACAAAAGAAGGTGGATTCGTCGTCACCTCTTCTTTCGTAACTTCGTCCGATGGGGCTACCCCCGGATTAAAGGAAGCGTCCGTCGTTTCCTCCTCTACCACTGCTTGCTCCAGTGGCTCATTCTTGGGAACGGATTGGCATCCGGGTTGGAACATCACTAGTAAAATTACTGCGACGTGGAGAGATAGAACGATTCCGAATATCTTGGTTAGTTTCATAGTAGTATTCCTGGCTTGTGTAAGATCATGTAAAGCATTCTTGAGTAGTCTGATGAAGCCTGTTCTTCAAATCGAAAACGATGTCCATAAAATCTTTTCCTCTGTCTGCATAGCTTGAATGAGTGTCAAAACTTGCAAAACCGGGACTGAAAAGAATGCTTGTTGGTCTAACTACCGAAGCATACGCCTTACCAACCGCTTCTTCAACAGATGAACACATTTCATAGGGGAAACCTTTTTCATCAAAGATTTCTTTCACACTGGACCCAACCTCTCCAAACAAAAACGCCTTCCCAATTTTTTGAACCATTGATTCAACAAACGAACGTAAATTCCCACCTTTTGAACGTCCGCCACCAATCCAAAAAATAGTTCCTTTCATTGATTCGCATGCGGATAATGTGGCTGCAAAATTGGTTGCTTTCGAATCATTCCAGAATGAAACTCTCTCCACTTCGGCGATTTTCCTCAGCCTATGCTCAAAGCCCTGATAATCTTTTATCATAGTAAAAAAAGACTGCCTATCTACTGCCTCGCTCTCGCAAAATGCATAAGCTAATGCAAGATTTTCCCGCTGTGGAAAAGTCGTAAGGAAATGATCGTCGGGAAGAGGTACTGTTTTGTCATCTAACCTCCGAACAACCTTGTATTTCGAAGGCATGTTCAAGTCCAAGTCTTTAAAGCCTGCTCTCACACTCTCACCAATCCATGAATACCCGGTGCATCTTTTCAATAAGTTAGCCTTAGCTAAAAAATACTCTTTCAGGGAGTTATGATGATCCAAGTGATCATCTGTGAAATTGGTCCACAATGCTGAATCTGGCTTCATGTAGCTGAGCATTTGTGACTGAAAGGAGCTCGTCTCCAGAAAAACCACCGAATCTTGCTCAATACCCTCCGCTATGACCTGGCTTAACGAGCGTCCAATGTTTCCAGCTGTAACACAGGGTCTTTGCATCTTCCGCCATACATGAGCAAGTAAAGATGTGAGTGTGGTTTTACCATTGGTTCCGGTAATCGATACGATTGGAGAAAACAGGAAGCACGATGCAAAATCCAATTCGGTCAACACAATCGTTTGGTTTGAAACCGCTAACTCGATCCAAGGATGATTCCTTTGAAAGCCCGGGCTTATTACAACTACAGATGATTCCCTTGCTGCTTTTGCGTCGAAAAGCTCTGCCTTTTCGTCGTAAATCCGCCCCTCCCACTTTAGGGTTTCCAGCAGGTTGAGCACACCTTTTCCACTCACTCCATTACCTAAGATTGACACCGGTTGCGATCTCATGGACTTCCAATTTTGCAAGGGTCCTTTCATCTGATCTTCAAGGTAGCTAATCCAAGAATGGCAAACAGTAAGGACAAAATCCAGAATCTAATCACAACCTTTGTTTCCTTCCACCCCTTTAATTCGAAGTGATGGTGAATCGGAGACATTCTAAAAATCCG
>DBVA01000076.1:3492-4880 GCA_002308735.1 Opitutia bacterium UBA1276
CCCCCCACAATAATCAGTGTCAAAGGCTGATGGATCATAAGAGCGATAATTCCAACCAACCCACCAATAGCCAAGGAACCTGTATCCCCCATGAACATCTCTGCAGGATGAGCATTGAACCACAAAAATGCCAGACTACCGCCGAGGAGTGCCGTACAGACGACAGTCAGTTCTCCCGTACCTGGCACCCAACTGATCTTTAAATACTCTGATATAAGAAAATTACCTGACGCATAAGCCATAATTGCATAGGTCAAGGCCACCGTCACGGTGCATCCGATTGCCAAGCCATCCAACCCATCAGTTAAATTAATCGCATTACTCGAACCCGTAAGCGTGACCAGAAAAAATAAAAATACGACAGCGATTGGCATAACAGGAATCGCTTCAGGAGAATCGTAACTATAGAAAGGCACCCAAAACTCTCGCATTTCTAGACTACTCCCCACCGCCCTTTCGTGCACCCCGGTTAAAAACCCGCTTAAAGGTCCCAATAAGATAAAAAGGGCAATTGCGGTTGTGATCAACTGACCGAGCAATTTAAATCTCCCCGGTAAGCCTTTGCTATTCTTCTTTGAAACCTTCAAGTAATCATCCGCAAAACCGACCAAGGTAAGAAGAAGATAAGTAACTAGAGCCGTAATGACATAAACATTTGGTTCTGCCCAAAGGATCACTGAAAAAAACACTGATCCAAAAATCAACAATCCGCCCATGGTTGGTGTCTTGGCTTTGTTCTCATGTAATTCAGCCAACTCGCCAACCTCGTCCTTATCTCGAAACGCTTGCCTTGCACCAAAATCCTGAAGAAAGCGAATCACTCGGGGTCCTAAAAAAAATCCAATGAAAAGTGCGCTTACCCCAGCAAATATTGCTCGAACCGAGATGAATTGAAACAAACGCAAAGGGCCGAACCAGTCCTCCCCATACTGGAGATAACTTAACATTCGACCAAGTCCTCCTCCGGCAATTGATCAACCGCCCAAGTTGGTATTAATTGCTCCAACTGATTGGCACGACTTCCTTTAAACAATAAGGCTCCCTCAAAATCATCTACGATCGGACGTGCGTCTTCTATCGATTGCAGCGGTATGAGTTGATCAATTTGAGCACCGGCATCCAAATATCCCTCGGCCATCCATCGGGCCTTTTCTCCAATCAGTAAAACCAAATCCTTCGCACCCAATTTTTGTGATGCACCTAATTGGGCATGAAGAATGCGTTCGTTTTCGCCCAACTCTTCCATTCCTCCAAGGACAAACATCTTAGGCAGGTCGGCGAACTCTCTGGAAAAAAAGTTAAGAGAATCCAACATGGAAGATGGGTTCGCATTGTAGCAATCCAAGTAATAGGTTCGCCCTCGGCCCTGGAGGCGTTTTCCTCGCAGA
>DBVA01000076.1:5267-8493 GCA_002308735.1 Opitutia bacterium UBA1276
GATGGAAAGTGCCATATTTGAGGCTATGCCATCTGACATCGGGGGCATGGAAATTGAAAATACTGGGGATCGGTGACGCCAAAGCCTGATCGTCACCGACCGCCCAGTATTGTTTGTTTCAGTCCAAAAGTCGTAAAAGGCTTCATTGAATGAGGGTTCCTGTTTCGGCTCACCCTTTTTTAAAATGGTGCATCGCTTACCTTCATTTACCCATTCAGCAAAGCATTCGTATTTCATGCAATCTTCGGGGAAAATAGCTTTTTCAAGGTTTTTTGACTCTCTAAATAAGAGTGCCTTTTCTTTTGCCACATTTTCAACCGACCCCAAACCTTCCAAATGTGAAGGTCCGATTGAACTGATCACCACTAAATTAGGTGAAATCATCCTGGAATGCCCCTGCATTTCCCCGACCTGATTTATTCCCGCCTCAATCACTGCCCATTTATGTTGGGCTGAATCAATCTGCACAAGTGTTAGAGGTATGCCCAAATGGTTGTTTAAATTTCCTCTTGTGGAAAGAGTGTCACCCTTCCCCAACAGTATGCTGAGCATGTCTTTAGTAGAAGTTTTTCCGGAACTTCCCGTAACTCCAACCACTTTTCCTTTGAAATGATCACGCACAGACTGAGCTATCTGCTGAAACGATTCTAGCGAGTCTGACACTACCAATTGTGGCATTCCTATTTGATCATCCACTCGTTCGACCAAACTACAGCTGGCACCGCTTTTTTTAGCGTTTTCAATAAAATTGTGTCCATCCCTGGTATCCTTAATAGCAACAAAAACCTCGTTCTCAGAAATCGTACGAGTATCTATTGAAAAACCTGTAATCCTTTTCGGTGGTTCTCCATGCCACAGACCTTTTGCCCATTTCGCAATATCCTCTGGATGATAATCAATCATCCTCTAGGCAAGTGCCTTGGCCTTGAGTAATTCCTTCGCTACGCGACGATCATCAAAAGGAATTGCCGTATACTGAACTTCCTGAAATTCCTCATGACCTTTGCCTGCAATAAGTACACAGTCTCCTGGTTTCGCTTCATCCAAAGCCAAGCTTATTGCTCTCCTTCTGTCCTCAACGAACGCAATATCCGAACCCGTTGAGATTCCCTTTCGCATATCTTTAAAAATCTCATTCAAACTCTCAGTTCTTGGGTTATCAGAAGTTGCCCAAATTTGGTCAGCCCCTGCACAGGCCACACGGGTCATTTCGAGCCTTTTCCCCTTATCTCGATCCCCGCCACATCCGAAGACCACATGCAAACTACCACTGGTGCACTCACGCAACATTCCAAGAGCATTACGTAAGGCATCAGGTGTATGGGCATAGTCTACTACCACTTTATAGCCCTGCCCCTTTTCGATGGTCTCCATTCTTCCATCGACTCCCTGAAAGGATCCCACTTTTCGAATCGAATCCGCTACATCCCTTCCCAATGCATGGAGGATTGCCAGAGATGCCAGCAAATTCATCACATTGTAACGACCCAACATTGGACTCGTCACCACATGAGATCCATTTGGGCTTTCCAATAAAAATTCAGTTCCCTTTTCATTAACGACCAAATTTTTTGCCTTAAATTCGTTTTCCTCTCCAAACCCGAATTTCAAAACCCGCACTTGTGGAGGCAATGACTCTATGAGCCTAAGCCCATACGGACAGTCACCATTGATTACTGCTATTTTGGGAAGAGATCCGTTCTCCCCGTTAAAGATCTTTCTTTTTTCACGAAAGTAATCTTCCATTCCATCATGATAATCTAAATGATCCCGAGAAAGGTTCAAAAATGCAGCAACCTCCAGCTCAAGGCCGGAAACTCTCTGTTGATGAATACCATGGGAGCTCACCTCCATCACCGCCTCCGAACACCCAGCAACCAGCATACTTTTAAGCAATGGATACAAATCAGCAGATTCAGGCGTTGTCCTAAATGATGGTACCTCCCGATCACCCAAGTGGTAGCGCACGGTGCCAATTAAACCAACAGGCTTTCCGGGTTCTTCCAATAAATGGCGAGTCAATGTACTTACCGTGGTTTTCCCATTAGTTCCGGTTACTCCAACTAAATCTAATGCTGCATCAGGACTACCGTGATATCTTCTAGCTAACCTTGCTAAGGTTTTTCTTGTATCAGAAACCTTTATCTTCGCCACACTCGAAGGAATCTCAACGGAATCCTTTTCTGTGATAATCGCATGAGCCCCACGGTCGATTGCATCCTTAATGAAATTGGCACCATCATCCCTAATTCCAGGCATTGCAAAAAATGCACACCCAGGAGTCACCCTTCTACTATCTGAAACCAAAGCGTTTACCAAAAGGTCCTTATCTCCGTGAGTCATAGATTCACCATCAACAAGCAATTCCTCCAAGTTCTTTTTTCCATTCATACGATTTCTAACCGCTTCCATGGACTCCATCTTTTCGTGTAATGTTTTCATAACCTATAATTCACAAAGCACTCACGCCATTCATTTGACCCGAAGCTAAATCCTTAGTCTGTTCTTTTGGTTTTATCCCCAAATATCCTATTATCTTCTCCCCCACTCTCTTGAAAGAAGGAGCGGCAACACTACCACCATAACCCAGAAGTCCTTTCTTCATCTTGGGTTCATCCACCACCACGGTAATCACTATTGATGGATTTTCTGCTGGAAAATATCCAACAAATGAAGCCACATGATGCCGGTTTGAGTATCTTCCTTCTATAATTTTCTGAGTCGTTCCTGTTTTCCCCGCAACCGCAAAACCTTCCAACCGAGCCTGCCTTGCCGTTCCCTCCGTTGAAACTACACTGACCAGCATTTCGCTTAATGTTTTAGCGACACTTGAGGAAACTACCCTACGAACTGGTTTCGGATTAAACGGCACTACGGTCTTTCCTCTTTGATCAAAAACTCTTTCTATGAATTGAGGTTTCATAAGAATTCCATCATTCGCCACTGCAGACATCGCTTGGTGAATCTGCATAGCCGTGACGCTTACTGCATGCCCCATTGGCAATCTGGTAATCGTCAACCCATCCCAATTTTTAGGGGGATGGAGCATGCCCCTTCGTTCACCCCCAATACCGAATCCAGTCTTACTTCCAAAACCAAATGCTTTGCAATAATCGTAGAGTCTTGCTGAACCGAGCTTAATTCCCAGCTGTGCGGCACCACGGTTGCTTGATTTCTGCACCACTTTACTGACACTAATCTTACCCAAAGGATGATGATCACTTGG
>DBVA01000142.1:0-40812 GCA_002308735.1 Opitutia bacterium UBA1276
TCTGGCTTTTACGCCTTTCGGAATGCTGAATACTGGATGGGGCTTATATGGCCTCTTGCCATTGGCGGACTGATCATTGCCATAGTTACCATTTTCAAAAAAACATGGTCTCCGGTGACTGCCCCGATTTATGCGGTAGTCGAAGGACTACTTTTGGGAGCGATCAGTATGGTCTTCGAAAGTATGTTCGAAGGAATTGCTTTCCAAGCGATTTTCCTCACCTTTGGTATCTTCTTTTCCCTGCTCATTCTGTACAAATTCAAACTTATTCAAGCTACAGAGAACTTTAAACTTGGGGTTGCTGCTGCGACAGGTGGTATATTTCTGGTGTACATGATAAGCTTCATTATGAGTTTTTTCGGAAGCGGAATTCCGGTATTAGATCCTTTTAATTCTTCGCTTTTTAGCATCGGGGTTAGTTTATTTATCGTAGTCATCGCTTCTCTAAATTTAGTTGTTGATTTTGATTTTATCGAAGCGGGCGCCGAAAATGGAGCCCCAAAATACATGGAATGGTACAGTGCTTTTGGACTGATGGTGACCCTAGTCTGGTTATACCTAGAAATTTTAAAACTGCTTTCCAAAATGCGTTCAAGGTAGGAAATACCTTCTAAATCTAGTTAAGATTCTTATTTCTCAGTCCGATTGGGATGCAATAATTTCCTACTCCTGATCTAAGGCTTTGCTTGCACCCGATAAATCAAGGTTGTAAAGAATGGTATGAAAATTCTCCTCTTCCTTTCTTTTTTCTGTCTCCTGGCCTGCCAAGTACAAGCGATTAGTACCCAGGGCGAGGCTAAACCTAATATCATCCTCGTACTTGTCGATGATATGGGATGGATGGATCTGAGTTGCCAGGGTTCTGATTTTTACCGTACTCCGCATGTCGACCGCCTTGCCCGGGAAGGTATTCTTTTCACCAATGGTTATGCCGCCTGTGCAGTCTGCTCCCCCACCCGGGCTGCAGTTCAAACTGGGCGTTATCCACACCGCCTCGGAGTGACTGATTGGATACGCTCGCTCTTTCAACGGGGCGGGATTGGCACACCCGAAAAGAATCCGACAGAATATGTCGGTGGAAAAAACCGAAAACTTCTATGCCCGCCGAATCCATATTGGATGGAAAGATCTGAAATCACCATTGCGGAAGCCCTTCAAAAAAATAAGTACAAAACCGCATACATTGGAAAATGGCACCTCGGGGATGAGGCATGGTATCCGGAAAACCAGGGATATCATGAAAACTTTGGTGGATGTGATTATGGACAACCTCCATCCTTTTTTGATCCCTATAATAATCCAAAACACAAGCACCCCACCATTCGGGCCGGTATTCATAAATTACCCGGCCGAAAGAAAGGAGAATATTTAACCCACCGGGAAGCGGATGAAGCGGTAAAACTGATCCGCCAATGGAAAGACCAGCCTTTCTTCATTCAGGTATCCCACTACGCGGTGCATACCCCCATTCAGGCCATTCAGGAAGTGGCCGACAAATACAAATTCAAGGAGGGAATGTCCGAAACCAATCGAAAATATGCCGCGATGGTTGAATCGATTGATGACTGTATGCGGGACATGCTCGCCGAACTAAAGAAGCACGGAATTGACGACAACACCCTGATTATTTTCACGAGCGATAATGGCGGGCTCGACCGAAACGGTGGTCCCACTGAAAATGCTCCCCTCCGTAGCGGAAAAGGATACTGCTATGAGGGTGGGATCCGGGTTCCCTTCCTTGCCCGATGGCCCGCCAAAATACCTGCTGGGAAGAAGACGGACTTTCCGGTATCTTCCATCGATTTATTTCCCACGATCATGGAGGCGACAGGAACTGCACTGCCCAAGGACCGGCCGATTGACGGCCTTTCCCTAAATTCCCACTTCTACAGTGGAGGAAAGAAAACTCCCAAACGGAAGACCCTAATCTGGCACTTCCCCCACTACCGTCATGCCCCTGGTCCCTACTCCATGATTCGGAAAGGCAATTTCAAATTAATTAAATTCTGGGAAGGTATTTATGAACTCTATGATCTTAAGAACGACTTAGGAGAAGCCAATAATCTGGCAGAAAGAAAGCCCGGACTTGTGAAAGCACTGGACCAAGAATTAATGGCGCGGTTAAAAGCGGATGGTGCAAAGTTGCCCAAAAGCAATCCGGAATATAAAAGGTAATTAGAAAATTATTTTGTCTAATTTGTAGGAATACACGCTATTCATTATTTGTTTCTTACTCCTCTCCCAATCCAAAATTTGAAACCTATAAACTTGTTCCCAGTTTTTTCCTTTCTCTGTCTGGCATTCGTTGCCACGGGAAAGGTCGATTTCAACCGACAAATTAGGCCGATTCTTTCCGATAAGTGTTACAAATGCCATGGTCCGGATGCGAAAAACCAGAAATCTGATTTCCGAATTGATTCTTTTGAGGAGGCGATTAAGGAGCATAATGGATTTGTGGGGCTGACTCCAGGCAGCCTGGGAAATTCCGAAATTCATTGGCGTATTTACAGTGATGACGCAATCGATGTGATGCCTCCTCCTGAAAGTAAACTCCCACTTACTGATGAAGAGAAAAAATTAATTGATCAATGGATCAAGGAGGGTGGGAAATACGAAAAGCACTGGTCCTTTCAGGCTTTGCCTAAATCTGTAGATGTACCCGAATCCAAACATCCCAGTCCAAAGAATGAAATTGATCACTTCATCTCCAGACTGCTTGAGAAGTCTCCCCTTCACACCAGCACGGAAACGGACAAAATCACCTGGTTACGAAGAGTCACTTATGACCTTACCGGACTTCCACCCTCGTTGCATGATGTGGACGCTTTTCTGGGGGATAGGTCGAAGGATGCCCACGAAAAAGTGGTCGATCGCTTACTTGATACTGATGAATACGCGGAGCGGATGACATCCGAGTGGATGGATGTAGCTCGGTATTCTGACACCTATGGCTACCAAGTGGATCGTAACCGAAATGTTTGGCCTTGGAGGGATTGGGTCATTCGATCCTTTCGGAAGAATCAACCCTATGACCGTTTCGTAACCGAACAAATCGCAGGTGATCTCATCCCTAACGCAACCCGCGACCAGATCCTCGCAACCTGCTTCAACCGCCTGCATCCCCAAAAAGTGGAAGGCGGAAGTGTGTCCGAGGAGTTCCGGATCGAATATGTAGCGGACCGGGTGCATACGTTTGGCACTGCCTTTCTCGGACTCACCATGGAGTGTACCCGTTGCCATGATCACAAGTACGATCCGGTCACCCAGAAGGATTACTTCTCTCTCTCCGCGTACTTCAACAACATCGATGAGGCTGGACTTTATTCCTTTTTCACTCAATCCGTGCCCACTCCCACCTTGGTAATGGGTGATCTTCCCAGTGATGAAAAAATTAAATCTGCAGAACAGAAACTGAAGGATGTCCGTAAATCACCTGAAGCCAAGGACGCGTTTGGCAACTGGATTCTGGAAGTAAAACTCGAATCGGTCGGCCGTGCCCATTATTTTTCCAAACCAATCAGGAATGCTGAGCCTAGAGAGGTAGAGCCAGATTTCAATCCGCTTTCCATGAAGCCGGTCCTTTGGCTCGATGCAAACGAGTACAATAGTACTTCCGGGACTTGGGCAGATCTAAGTGGGAAACAAAACCATGCCACCCGGCACGCTTCCCCCAAATTGGAAACTCATAAACCAAGCGGTTTAGAGGTGGTAAGATATCACTCCAAATCCAATGATTATCATGAATTTGAGGAAATCAAAGACATCCGAACCGTGTTCTGGGTATTGAGTAAAACATCCGGCAACTCAGGCTCGCTTCTATGTCATCCTTCCGCTCATCACTTCTATTCAAACGGAGACAAATTTTGGCATCCGCAACATACCCACCAGCATATCCGCAAAGGGAGCCTACGAATCAATGGAATGGAAGCCAATGCAGAATCGAACTATCCCAACAAACTTGCGGTGGTTTCCCTGCGTACCACCGGAGATGTGATCGCCAGTCGGATAGGTCGAGACCGTAACCACGGGGGTAAATACAACTGGAATGGGGAGATCGGAGAGGTCCTCATTTTTTCAAGTGCCCTCAATGACGAGCAGATTAAAAAGGTGGAAAATCATCTCATTGAAAAATGGAAAGTGAAAAGAGACACAGACATTCAATATGCCAAGCCGATGGCTTACCTCTCCTTTGATGATCGAAATGGCGACCGCTACCCGAACTCAGCGAACCCTACCAAGGATGCTTCTACCAATGGTAATAATAAAGAAGTGGAAGGAAAATTCGGTAAGGGAATCCATTTCACCGGGGACGATGCCCTTAATTTCCCATCCGGATTTGGAGACTTTAACAGGCACCAGAATTTCAGTATGGCCTTTTGGGTAAAGCCAACGATTGAATTGGACCGGGCCGTGGTTGTTCGCCGGTCCAAGGCGTGGACGGATGCAGCTAGTCGCGGGATCGAGATATTAATCGAAAATGGGCGACTGTCCCCTGCCCTGATTCATTTCTGGCCCGGTAATGCCATCCGTGTAAGATCCCAAAATACACTTCCCCTTAACCAATGGACCCATGTTGGGCTGACCTACGACGGATCGAGCCGGGCAGCGGGGCTGAAACTTTTTGAAAATGGAAAACTGGCAAGTATCGAAGTGATCAGAGATCAATTAACCCGTGAGATCACTGGTGGGGGAGATCCATTTATTGGATTTGCCCAGAGGATGCGGGATCGTGGATTCAAGAACGGAATACTGGATGAATTCTACCTGTTTGACCGGATAATTTCAGGTTCTGAAATCGAGAAACTGGCAGGACTTCGTGAAAAGATTGATGACTCAGCAGTGCGGGACATATTTTTATATTCTGCCCACAAGCCAAGTGTGTCTGCCAGGCAGGCGTTATATGCGGAGAGGAAAAGCTTGGGGGACCAACGACAGCGGCTATCCGAAATTATGGTGATGAAAGAAATACCGGGAGTCCGGAAGACTCATATTTTGGAGCGTGGTCATTATGAAAACCGTGGAGAGGTGGTTCAGCGGGCAACCCCGGAAGTTTTGACCCCGTTTCCGAATGGTGCACCAAGGGATCGCTTAGGTCTGGCCGAGTGGCTCACAAATGCTGACCACCCCCTGCTCGCCCGCGTTACCGTAAACCGTTACTGGCAAATGATTTTTGGCCGTGGACTGGTTTCCACCTCGGAAGACTTTGGTATGCAGGGTAAGCCGCCCACTCATCCCGAGCTGCTGGACTGGCTGGCACGGGACCTCATAAGTTCAGGTTGGAACCTTCATCATATTCTAAAGAAGATGGTGCTTTCCCACACCTACAGGCAGGAAAGTAGGATTATTTCATTGGCTCAGGAAAAAGATCCCGAAAATCTTTTACTTAGCCGATCATCCGCATACCGTTTACCCGCAGAAATGATACGGGATGGTCTCCTGTCCCACAGTCAACTCCTTCATAAGAAAATCGGAGGTCCCAGCTCCAAGCCCTATGATTTGAATGTTTCCTTTAAACCCATCCACCCAGATGGCGCCCCCAATGTGTACCGCAGAAGTCTGTACACTTTCTGGAAACGCACTGGCCCCACCCCCGTAATGATGGCCCTCGATGCTTCCAAGCGGGATGTCTGCACAGTGCGACGCGAAAGGACGGATTCCCCATCCCAGTCCCTGATATTACTCAATGGTACCCAATTTGTTGAAGCCGCCCGAGCCCTAGCCGATCAACTGATTGCCAAGCATGGTGAGAATAACCCAATGGGGCTGATCAATGACGCATTCCGTCAATTGACCAGCCGTTACCCAAGCGAAAAAGAAGCCGTCATCCTGCTCAATTTATTACGAGAACAAAAGGAATATTTTACCGATAGTAAGGAGGCAGATAAATTCCTTTTGGTCGGGTACTACAAAGCAAATTCCAACAATCCCTCTAACTTGGCCGCGGTGACTTCAATGATTTCCACGCTTATGAATTTCGATGGGACCCTTTCAAAAAGATAAAGAGAATGAATCAAAATAAATGCACCGGTTTTGAATCTGCACTTGGCATGACTCGACGAAACTTTCTCAACCGTTTTGGTGGAGGACTGGGGGGATTGGCTCTAGCCAATATGCTTCACGCGGAGTCAGGTGCTGGGTTACACCACCCTGCCAAAGCCAAGCGAGTAATTTATCTCTTTCAATCCGGAGGACCGTCCCAGATCGATCTGTTTGACCACAAACCGAGATTGAATCAAGAAACTGGTAAAGAATTACCCGACTCCGTTCGCAAAGGACAAAGATTGACGGGAATGTCCGGCAATCAGGCCAGCCTCCCCTTAGTTGGATCCCCTTTTAAGTTTTCCCAACATGGTAAGAGTGGACAATGGATCAGTGAGCTGCTTCCGAACACCGCCAAGGTGGCGGATGATATGTGCATTGTGAATTCAATGTACACCGAAGCCATTAATCACGGACCGGGGGTTACCTTCATGCAAACCGGATCCCAATTTCCTGGTCGTCCGAGCATGGGCTCCTGGTTATCTCATGGGCTGGGTTCAATGAACGAGAACCTGCCTAATTTCGTAGTCCTGAAAACAAAAGGCAAAGGCGGTCAACCTCTGGTTTCCAGACTTTGGGGAAGTGGATTCCTACCTGGCAAACATGCCGGAACCCGATTCCGGGCGGATAAGGATGCGATTTTATATCTTAACAGCCCGGGAGGAGTTTCAGCGAAAGGACGGCGTAATATGCTCGATCGTTTAAAAGAACTTCATGAACTCCAACTAGAAAAAACCGGAGATTCGGGTCTTGAAACAAAAATTGCCCAGTACGAAATGGGCTTTCGAATGCAAAGTTCGATTCCTGAGGTGACTGCGATCGACCGCGAACCCGAATCCACCTTTAAACTCTACGGCGAGGAAGCCCGAACGCCGGGAACCTTTGCGGCCAATTGCCTCCTCGCACGCAGGTTGGCGGAAAAGAATGTTCAATTCATTCAACTCTACCATCCTGGCTGGGACCAACACGGAGGGTTGCCTGGAGGAATCAAAAAACAATGTAAGGAAACGGACCGGGCATCGTATGCGTTGGTTCAGGACCTTAAGCAACGAGGACTGCTCAAGGATACTTTAGTAATTTGGGGAGGCGAATTCGGAAGAACGAATTATTGCCAGGGTAAATTCAATGGAACCAATTTTGGAAGGGATCATCATCCCCGGAATTTCTCAACCTGGTTCGCCGGTGGAGGGATCCGCCCCGGCTCCACCCATGGTCAATCGGATGATTACTCTTACAGTGTCGCGGAAGGCGGGGTTCATGTTCATGATTTCCATGCCACAATCTTACATTTACTCGGGATCGACCACGAACGCTTAACTTTTAAATACCAAGGGAGACATTTTCGACTTACCGATGTGCATGGTCATGTGGTGAAACCTATCATTGCTTAAATTGGGGAAGATATAGGACCTTGATTTTTTTGATGAGGTCAAGAATGACCAGGTAATACTATATTAAAAAATAAGAATTTAATCCTATTATCCCCAGATTTTTCTAGATGCTTCCATTATTCATTTGTGAAAGCTTAAAATCACATCAAGATAAAAACCTTAGCCCAAATTTACTGAAATTTCATTTCCTATGTTACACAAAACTGGAATAAGCCTGCTGACCTTAACTATATTTTTAACCTCTTGGATTCATTTGAGTGGAAATATTATTTTGTCCGATGAAGATGATGTGGTGTTTGTGGGTTCAGGTATGGGCTCACGAATGATTCACTTTGGACATTTTGAAACTGAAATTTTTCTCCGCCACCCGGACAAAAACTTAAAAATCCGGAACCTTTGCGATGAAGGTAACACTCCAGGCTTTCGACCGCATCCAAGCCGAGAGCAAGAGGAACAATATGCTTTCCCTGGTGCCAAAGAACTTATTCATGCTAGCTTAAAAGCAGACACGAAGCCGAAAGGTCACTTCCCTACCCCGGACGAATGGCTCTCCCAACTGCATGCCGAAGTTGTGCTATGTTTTTTTGGTTTTAATTCTTCCTTTGATGGTCCCAGGGAGGCAGAAAGGTTTAAGAAAGAATTGGACGCGTATGTTAAACACCTTAAATCAAAATCTTTTGGCAGAAACTCCCCCAAGATCGTTCTTATTTCCCCCACCGCGGTGGAAGCCATAGAAGGGATTACCTCAGGGAAAGCTCAAAATCGTAACTTGAGAATTTACACTCAAACCATGAGCGAGGTAGCTGCCGCAAATAAAATTCTTTTTGTTGATTGTTTTGCTCCTTCCTTAAACTGGTATCAAAATGGTGACAGTCACACTATTGATGGTGCCCTCTACAATGATCATGGCTACAAAAAGTTAGGTAAATTTTTGGCGGATTCGATCTTTCCAGATAAGAAACCAAAAGATAGTCTTAAAAAGCAAGTACACCAGGCAGTCATGGATAAAAATTTCTTCTGGTTGAATGACTACAAGGTACCCAATGGTGTCCATGTCTACGGTCGTCGTTACAATCCATACGGCCCACAGAATTACCCTTTTGAAATTGAAAAAACCAGAGAATATACAGTCAATCGAGACCAAGCAATTTGGGCAACGCTCCAAGGAAAAGCTTACGATCTGAAAAGTGCCGATGTTCAAACTTCCGAGCTTCCCGCCGTGCCGACCAATTACCTACCTCCAACAAAAAACAGCAAAAACGGCTTAATCGAGTACACCCCTGGTCCCAAAGCCCAAACCAAAATTGAAGTTGCCGAGGGGTACAAAATCGAACTATTTGCCGACGAAAAGACCTTTCCAGACTTAGCCAACCCCGTTCAAATATCCTTTGATGCCAAAGGTAGACTCTGGGTCGCAACCATGGCGAGTTATCCCCACTACCGCATTGGTGACCCTTTACCGAAGGACAAACTGATCATTTTCGAAGACACCAATAACGATGGCAAGGCAGACAAACAAATCAACTTTGCTGACGACCTTCACATCCCCATTGGTTTCGAAATCGCCCACGATGGGGTTTATGTTTCCCAAAGCGGAAGTTTGGTTTTCCTTCAGGACACGGACGGAGATGACCAATACGATCAGCGTGAAGTTTTGCTTTCTGGGTTCGATGACCATGATACCCACCATGCGATTTCCTCGTTCTGTGCGGATCCTTCCGGTGCCATTATTATGAGCGAAGGAATTTTCCTGCATAGTCATGTGGAAACCGCCTTCGGCCCTCAGCGTGGTTCGAACGGCGGATTTTACCGTTACGATCCCCGCACCCGCAGACTCATACGCCATGCCCAATTTAGCATTCCGAATCCTTGGGGTGTGGCGGTCGATGCCTACGGACAAGAACTTTTTCTTCATACCTCGGGCACAAGTATGTCTTGGATGCTTCCGGGGATGATCAAGGCCCGGTATGGTGCAAACTTGAAAGCACCTGACATCATCACTTCCAACAAGGTGCGTCCAACTTCCGGAATCGAATTCGTATCCAGCAGGCATTTCCCGGACGAAGTCCAAGGTGATATTCTGATTAACAACAACATCGGATATCTTGGAGCGAAGCAACATAAGGTCATCGATCAAGACCCCGGATTTACTACTGAATACCGACAAGATCTTTTTGTTTCCAAGGACTTGAACTTTCGACCCACCGACCTCGAATTCGCACCGGATGGCTCTCTCTATGTCGTCGATTGGCAAAATGCATTGATTGGACACATGCAGCACAATGCCCGTGATCCCAATCGAGATCATAAGCATGGCCGGATCTACCGCATTACCTACCCTTCCCGCCCGCTGGTCCAACCTGCAAAAATTCATGGGGCAAGTATTAAGGAGCTAATTTCAAATTTGGAACTTCCCGAATTAAGAACCCGGTATCGGACCCGTCGAGAGTTACGGGGTAGAGATTCCGATGCGGTCGCCCAATCGGTTACGGCCTGGGCCAAAGGAAAGGATGAAAGGCTACAACTTGAGGCACTCTGGGTTAGCTGGGGAGCGGGAAGACTCGACCAAGCTCTTTTACAAAACTTACTCAAATCCTCCGATCACCGAATTCGCTCCGCTGCCTTGAATGTTTTACGATTCAATTATTCAAGCATCCCAGAAGCATCCGCTTTGCTAAAGAAAGCAGCATCCGATCCACATGGTCGCGTTCGAATGACCGCTACGGTTACCGCTTCCTACCTGCCCCGAAGAGCAGGTTTGGAGGTTTTAGAGGCCGTCGAACAGCAAGAAATCAACAAGCTTTACAATCAGACTTACGATTTCGCTCGAGAAGTACTCAACCGAATGCCCGCCGAATTGGGTGCTAAGGAAAAAAAGGTTGTTCAAAAATCCGGAATTATTTCGGATACGAGCGGTCTGACTACAATTCGGATTGCCACCTTAGTTGAAAAAATGAAGTACGATACTCCTTCTCTCACCGTAAAGGCAGGTAAAAAAATACGCCTTGTTTTTGCCAACCCCGACGCCATGCCTCACAACATTGTATTGGTCAATCCCGGTAAAGCGGACACGGTAGCCATGGCGGCACTAAACTTGGGTGCGAATGGTTTCGATTTAGCTTTTATTCCCCCCAGCAAGGATATTATTTGGGCGAGTAAATTATTGAACAGTGGTGAGGAAGAAGTCATAGATTTCAAGGCTCCGGCTAAACCAGGAGATTATCCTTATGTCTGCACTTTCCCGGGACACCACATTCTGATGAGGGGCAACCTGCAAGTGGTTAAATAATTTCTTAATCTATTTTATAAAAAGTCCCGCCCCACCTTGTTATTGTTAAAGACTATAGTACCGCGTTGATTGCTTACAATAATTAGACTTCCGAAATTCTTTAATGCAAGTCTTTCAGAAGTCTCCTTGCTATTTTTCACTTAATTCCCCCCTCCTTCAACAATCTTTTGGGTTGATATCAGGATCCATTGCATTCCATAGTAAAAGCTTTCTCTGCCCACCCGAAACTCTATGCAAGTCCTCATCTTCCCCGACGCCACTTCTCTCGCCCGAAAAAGCGCGGATTTGGTCGAATCACAAGTCAAAACTTTTCCAGACTCCGTTCTTGGTCTGGCTACTGGATCTACTCCTCTTGGCTTGTATCAGGAGTTAATCAGGAGGCATCAGCAAGAGGGTCTCAGCTTTGCGGGCGTCAGAACCTTCAATTTGGATGAATATGTTGGGATTCCCTCGAATCACCCGCAAAGTTATCGAAGCTTTATGGATGAGAACCTATTCGACCGGATCGATATTGAAAAATCCAATACTCAAGTGCCGGATGGAATGGCGGAAAACCCGCTTGAAGTTGGACCCGCCTATGAGCAAAGCATTCAGGCAGTGGGAGGAATCGACCTCCAAGTCCTCGGCGTTGGGTCGGACGGGCACATTGGATTCAATGAACCCACCTCCAGCCTGAAATCGATCACCCGGGTCAAAACCCTGACCAAGCAAACCATGGAGGATAATTCCCGCTTTTTCGAACCCGGAGAATTCCAACCCAAACTTGCCATTACCATGGGTATTCAAACGATTCTAAATGCCCGGAGGATTTTGCTTCTCGCCCATGGAGAAAACAAATCACAGGCGATCCGTGATATGGTGGAAGGTCCGCTCTCCGCATTCTGCCCAGCCTCGGCTTTACAATTTCACCCAAGAACCACCGTATTGGTCGACGAAGCCACGGCCTCAAAACTCACTCTTGGGAATTACTACAAATTCGTGGGCGAGATGCAGGATGAGCTTGTACGCAAGCACCGACCATCCGACTGGATTTCACGATGAGCACATGCAACCCATTATGAACCAAACCATTAAAGTCCTCGTAGTAGGAGCTGGAAATATGGGACGCTCCCATGCCCTCGCTTACGCATCCATTCCTGAATTTGAAATAGCTGCGGTTTGCACCCGCAAACCCGATTCCCGGACTGACTTGATGGACAAGCTCCCGGAGGGAACTCCGGAGGCCAACGATTACCAACAAGCCTTGGTTGATTTTCAACCTGACGCGGTCTGCATATCAACCTATCCGGACACCCATTTCCCCTTTGCCAAAATGGCCTTGGAAGCGGGATGTCATGTCTTCACCGAAAAACCTTTAGCCGAAAGCACGGAGCAATGTAAAGAGCTTGTCCGCCTAGCCCGCGAGAAAAACAAGGCTCTCGTCGTCGGATATATTTTGCGACAACATCCAAGTTGGATCAAATTCGTCCAAGTAGCAAAAACTTTGGGGAAGCCCCTTGTCATGAGGATGAATCTCAATCAACAATCATACGGAAAAAATTGGGAAACTCACAAGAGTCTCCTATCCTCGATTTCACCGATTGTTGATTGCGGGGTTCATTATGTCGATGTGATGTGCCAAATGACTGGTTCCAAACCGACTCGGGTCTCCGGACTCGGTGCTCAACTCACGAACGAATTACCAGAAAACAAAATTAATTATGGTCACCTACAGGTTACTTTTGAGGATGGCAGCGTAGGTTGGTACGAGGCAGGTTGGGGACCGATGATGAGTGAAACCGCTTTCTTTATAAAAGATGTGGTTGGTCCACTGGGAAGTGCCAGTATTGTGGCCGGGGATGCATCTTCACGAGGGAAATCCTCTTCCGTTGATGCACACACCCAAACCGAACGAATTCTGCTTCATAAAAGTGTCCAGAACTCCGCGGGTGAACTCGAGCCAAGGGATGAATTTATTGAACTCGATGACGAACCGGACCATGATGAATTATGCCGGCGGGAACAGCTCTTCTTTCTCGATGGAATTTTGGGTAGGCAGAAGCTCGACGAACACCAGGAAAGTGCAATCCGTGCGAGTGAGATCGTGCTTGCTGCCGATGATTCCTTTCGCTCTGGGCAGATGATAAATTTGGCAGATTGAAAACTTAGAAACGACTTTCAGGAAGGATAAAAAGATCTCATTTTTTGGTCATATTTCTGGGGTCTAAGGTATAAAGATTAGATGCATGGAAAATAAAGACCAAGATATTCATTTTGTAAATGAACTCACCAAGGCACAGCCTAAAATGAGGGCTTATTTGGCCAAGATATTAGCCAATTCGTCCTCCACCGATGATGTCCTGCAAGAGTGCAATAAATTACTTTGGATCAAACGACTCGACTGGGATCCTGATACCATTTTTTTAAAGTGGGCCTATCGGGTATGTTATTTCCAAGCGATGGCATATTGTCGGGATAAAGGTAGGGAAAAATTAATTTTCAATCTTGAACTTATTGAAATCATGGGGAATGAAATCCCCGACGAACGAACTCATTCAGAAAGAGAGATCGCCATGGAAAAATGCTTGGCCAAATTAAAAGAAGCAAGCCGCACCCTTTTACTGGATAGATACCGCAATGAATCAACGGTTGAAAAGATTGCCCAAAAACATGGGATTACCGCAAATGCACTTTCACAAAAGTTGCTACGACTTCGATATAAGCTCCATGATTGTATTCAGGAAAATATGAAATCAAACCCTGCCTAATATGAAACCCGAAGAAGAACTCGTTTGGAAACTTATAGATCAAGATATTTCAGAGCCTGAATTTCAACGGCTTGAAGAATTCTTTGCAGAAAGTAAAGAGTTAAGAAGGTATTATCAACACTGCCTGGAAACCCATGCAGTCCTTGAAAGTCATGTGGCACCAGATGAAAATGCCCTGCCTTTTCCCACCCCTTCCTTTGAACCGGTGGCAGAATCAAAAAGTAAACCACCTGCTTGGTTGGGCTGGGTAGCTGCAGCCTTGATTTTTGTTTATTTTGGAACCTCATCGGACTCCCCTTCCAAAGTTAGCCTGGTTTCGATGGATCAAGCGGATTGGAGAGGAACTGAAGTTGTGATCGGAGCCCCGATACCGGACCGGGTTTTACATCTTAAGAATGGGAGCATTGAAATACAATTTCCCACAAAAACCTGTGCAATCATAAATGGCCCAGCTTTTTTTCAAGTTATAGACGACCAGACTCTTGAAATGATTGAGGGTAAAGTGGCAGTTACCCATGAAGGAGAGCCCGGTAGTTTTAGTTTGCTCACTCCTGCTGGAAAACTCAACGACCTTGGAACTCGTTTTACTGCCTTCATTGAAAACCTTGAGGATTCAACCAAGGTGCACGCCGAAGTTCTCGAAGGAAAAATCGAATTCGTGAACTCATTTTCCAAGCAAAATTCTATTTTTAATGCTGGAGAATCCCGGGTCATTACTGGAACGCACCGGAAAGCAAACTCTCAAATAAGTTTAGCAGAAAAAGCTGATCAAGACACGGTAGAAAGCCAGCCAGAACAAGGAACCTTTGACCAAAATCCAGATTACCCAAAGGCTTCAATAGATAATCAAGCTGATTTTAAAGCCATTGACCTCATGCTCGAAGGAAACCTGAAGGCCCAGATCAAGTATTCCATGGTAGAGGCCATTGCAGAATCAATTGATCAAAAAGCGATGGTTTTAGTCGAAGCAGAAAAAGCTTTTTCGAGCAACCAAAGGATTACTTTTGCGGAAGCTGCCATGCCTGAAATTGAAGCGATGGCTCACTCGCTGGTTGAAGGGTATGTAGACTTTTCAAAAATTTCGCTCTGGGAGGCTAGTAAGACTGCAGAAATCGCATGGCGTGAAAACAAAGATGCAGAGGGTAAGCTCATTAGCCGAATACCCTATGCAAATCGCTTGAATACTCCTGAGAAAGGCAATCGACTGTTACACAACTTGGAACAGATTAAATTATGGCTTCAGACGGTGCACGACATACACAAAGAAAAAGGGATGGGATGGGTATCATCCTTCGGTTGCCCGGAAGATGGAAAATTAATTTTTGATAATCGTAACAAAAAATTGTTCGCGATCAGTCACGCCATTAAATCCATAAAATCTAACCTCGAATAGCTCCAGCAGTGTTCACTTAAAAAGAGATCGCTTAGCTGTTTGCCCATAAGCATCAAGGTTTGGACTTTCGACTGACTGGTGTGGATGCGGAAGCCCATGTTATCAAAGAAATCTTGGCTTAGGTAATGCCGGAGCATACTGTACGGTGCTTTCGCATGTGACTTGCGAAGAACCAAATGAAGTGCTTCAATGGTACTTTACGCTTATGAGTTCCTCTCCAGATATTCAGGCTGAAAAGACACCACGACCCACCCGGCCCTTGGCGGAACGCATGCGCCCGCTAAGATTGGATGAGGTTCGAGGCCAATCCCACCTGCTGGGCAAGGACTGCCTTTTGCCCAAACTCATTCGTGAAAACCGAGTTGGCAACTTGATTCTGGCTGGACCTCCCGGTACGGGTAAAACTACTTTGGCCACGGTCATTGCGCAGGAGAGTAAGTGTAAACAGATTAAATTGAATGCGGTTACTTCCAATGTGACTGAGTTGCGAGAATCTCTAAAACTTGCCCGTTACTATGGGTCCGAAAAATGTTTTCTCTTCGTCGACGAAATTCACCGTTTCAACAAAGCTCAGCAGGATCTCCTCCTCCCAGATATTGAGTCTGGAGAAGTCCGCCTGATCGGTGCCACCACTCACAACCCGCGCTATTATGTCATTGATCCTCTCCTGAGCAGAAGCCAACTCTTCACCCTCCAGCCACTCGAGATTAACGAAATAGAAAAGGCACTTCTTGCATGCATCGATAACCATGAAAATGGATTGGGGGTTAGAAAATGCAGGATCAAACCCAAAGCCATTAACCAAATTGCCCGCTTGGCAGAGGGAGACTTACGAAAAGCCTACAATATTATTGAAATTATTGTCGATGGTTTGCCTGAAGGTGCTACGGTTTCCGAAGATGGAGTCGCTCTTTTTGCCCAAGAGCGCAGTATTCACTACAACCGGGATGAGGATGAACATTATGACACCGCTTCTGCCTTGATTAAAAGCATGCGCGGAAATGATCCGGATGCAGCTCTTTATTGGTTAGCCAAAATGCTGGTTGGAGGCGAAGATCCAAGATTCATTGCAAGAAGATTAGTAATCTTCGCTTCAGAAGATGTTGGCTTGGCCGATTCCAGAGCCTTACTCATGGCAGATGCTACTTTTCGGGCTTGCGAAACCATTGGAGTTCCAGAATGCGAGCTAAACCTTGCTCATTGCGTCCTCTTTTTATCAACCTGCCCAAAAAGTAATAGCTCTACTTTGGCCCTTGCCGCCGCCAAAAAAGCGATTCAAGAAAATCCGGTCCAATCCATTCCGGTTTCGATTCAAGACCGGCACGGCCGAAATAAAAAACATCGAAGCGAACAAGAGGAGGGTTATCTCTACAGCCACGAATTCCCGGAAAATATTTCCGGTCAGTCCTACCTTGACCAACCAATCCAGCTCTACGAGCCAAAACTATCCGGTGCGGAAGAGAATATCGCGGAACGATTAAATCGTTGGAAAAGGATTCGGAATCAGGGAAAGGCAAAGATCTAGAAGACAAGAACTCGACTGAGTTGAAATTTGATCTGGGGACAACAACCATGGTAAAGATTACTGAATTTGTTTGTAAATCATAATAAAAACTTCTGAATGATATCTTCATCTATGAAATGCTCGCCTCTCTTCATTCTTATTTTTGCTTCCTTGAGCCTGTTTTCTTTAGGAAATAAACCCAATGTCCTGCTGATTGTTTGTGATGACTTAAATGATTATGTGGAAACTTTGGGTGGGCACCCTCAAACCAAGACACCGAATCTTCGTAAGCTAATTAAAAGCGGCGTATCCTTTAGCCAGGCCCATTGTAATATTCCAATTTGCAACCCTTCCCGTGCCAGTTTTGCAACCGGTATCTACCCTCACACATCCCAGCAATTTGGATTTGAGGATTGGGACAAAAATGAAATCTTAAAAAACTCCCGGACCATGATGAATCACTTTGGTGAAAATGGTTACCACACTCTGGGTACCGGTAAAGTGATGCATAACCGGGATCATCAGGAGTGGGATGAATACGGGCATCCCTCCGACTATGGCCCCTTTCTTTTTGACGGGAAGGATAAGATTCCTCATCTCGATGTACCCAGTCCCTTTCGCGATGACTTTGGCATCATTGACGGAACCTATGGGCCGCTTGAAAAAGTCTCCCACAAAAAATCCCCCACTACCGGAAAACATTATTCCTGGATGACCGGGGGGTGGCGTTCGCAGAGAGAATTGAAATATCAGTCAGAGGAGGATCGGGATAAAACCGGAGATGAATTGAATGTACAATGGGCGATAAAAAGACTTACCGAACTTGCCAATTCAAAAGATGATAAGCCTTTTTTCATGGGAGTTGGTTTCGTGCGCCCCCATACGCCCCTGATTGTTCCACAAGAATACTTCGACCGCTTTCCCTTGGATACGCTCGAACTCCCCGTGATCAAAAAGGGGGATGCCGAGGATACCTTCAAGCACACGGTGAACTCAAAGGAGGATGATCGAAGCGGAGATCGAGGGACAAAAATGTATGAAAGCTTGGTGGCTTCCTATGAGGGGGATCGTGTACTGGCTTTAAAAAAATTCATTCAGGCCTATTTAGCATCAGTGGCATCAGTGGATGATTTAGTGGGAGATATTTTAGATACCTTGGAAAATACGGGTTTAGACCAAAACACTATCGTCATCTTCACCAGTGATCACGGCTGGGGAAATGGAGAGAAGGACTATGTTTATAAAAACTCTCTTTGGCAGGAAAGTACTCGGGTTCCTTTAATCGTTCGCGCTCCCGGAATTTCCAAAGCAGGTAAGGAATGTAAGCACCCGGTTTCCTTGGTTGATCTCTACCCCACCCTGCTGGATCTCTGCGGCTTACCGACAAACACACAAAAGAACGAAAAGGGACGCCCCCTGGATGGATTCTCGATGAAACCTTTCCTCAAGAATCCCGAAAAAGGTAAATGGAAGGGTCCTGATTATGCCCTGACCGCACTTTACAAATGGGCTCAGTACTATGACCCTGCCGATCAAAGTTATTCCATGCGCTTCGAGGATTGGAGGTATGTGCGTTATGAAAATGGCAAAGAGGAGCTTTACCACACCGCAGAGGATGATCATGAATGGTACAATTTGGCTCTGGATCCAAAATTTGCCAAGCAATTGAACGACTTTCGGGAACAACTCCTATCAGTGATTCCGGAGAGCATCCCCGAAAAGCCGAAAAGCAATGAGTATTGGAAGGATCAGTACTTCAAGAAAAATCCAACCGCGGACGCCGATAAGGATGGATCTTTATCCTGGGCTGAACTTACCGGTCACAAGAATATGTCGGAGAGCGAAAAAAAAGCTCTCCAAAATGAGCATTGGAAAAATTCATATTTTAAGAAAAATCCAAATGCAGATACGAACCAAGATGGAAAACTTTCTTGGCAAGAGTTGCATGCTCATAAAAAAAACAAGGAATGAATGCTTTTTAATCTCAAACATAAAACCTACAACCCAAATAAAAATGAATCGAATTACATTCCTTGCTCTACTTGCCCTTGGAGCATTTTGCGCAAACCTTGGATTTGCCCAAGAAGCCAAAACGCTTGAAGCCACTGGTAAATTTATAAAAAACGATAAGGGAGCCGTTGTTTTTACAGATGACGCAGACAAGAAGAGGTACTACGGCTTCAATGACGGAGTGAAGAAAAAAGTGGGTGATATGCTCAATAAAAAGGTCAACCTTAAGGCCAAGGTCAAAAAGAAAGAAGGCGCCAAGATTACCTTGATGACTTATGTTGTTTCGATCAAGGAAGCCAAATAATCTTCTCCGCTTAGTTTAATTTCTTAAACTTGAGGTTCTTCATGGAAACATTCTTTTCGTGAAGAACCTCAGCTTTTTAATGCTTCGATGACTCACTTTCTTTGGATTGTATTTTCTAGCATTCCTTTGCTCTTGGCACTACCGGGGATATCCGTGGGAATGGCCCCGCCAAATGTATTGATTTTCCTGATGGACGACATGGGCATTGGAGATTGCCAGGCTTACAATGCAAGCAGCAAGGTGGAAATGCCCAACCTGGAAAAAATGGCACGCGAAGGGATTCGTTTTACTGATGCCCACGCTCCAGCCGCAGTGTGTGCCCCAACCCGTTATAGTGTTATGACCGGGAATTATCCATGGCGGGGTCGTAATCCCAATGGGACTTGGCTTTTCAATATGCCTTCTCAAGTTTTACCAGGGCAAAAAACGATGGGGCAATTAATGAAGAAGGCGGGTTATCATACCGCTTTTTTAGGGAAAGTTCATTTAGGCGGGAAAATCTTCAGCAAATCGACCGGCAAACCCAAGCTTTCCATGAAAGGTGGCTATCAAGACTTTGACTTCAGTCGAAGAGTGGAAGATTCACCCGCATCCATGGGATTCGATTATGCTTATGAACTGCCTCAGGGGATACAGGGCTCTCCCTACCTTGCCCTTGAAAATGGTAAGTTAGTGGGCGGTGAAAAAAACCTTCGGGCATGGAAGGCTGGAAACTATGGTAAGTCGGTGATTGAGGCAGATGGGTTTGGTTCTTCCGATTGGGACTCTTCCAAGGCGGGTCCTGTATTAACTCAAAAGGCTCTATCATTTTTGAGTCGGCATTTTAAACAAAATCAGGCAAAAGGTATCAGGAAGCCTTTCTTCATGCATTACTGCAGCCAGTCCTGCCATGTGCCTCATACCCCACCAGATGAATTAGGAGGAGAAAAAATTAAGGGTGCTTCCCTAGATGCACACCTTGATATGTTGGTAGAGGCGGATGTTACTTTGGGAAAGATGATCAGCAGCTTACGAAATGTCGGAGAACTTGAAAATACGCTGATCTTATTCACCAGTGACAATGGCGGGCTTTCCCGTGGACCTCCTGGCCAATATAAGGGGGGACACAATTCGAATGCAGGCTTCCGTGGTAGTAAGGCCCAAGTGTATGAAGGGGGACACCGGGTTCCTTTGGTTGCCCGTTGGGGAAACGGTAATCAAAACTCACCCATTACCCCAGGGAGTGAGTCCAATGCTTTAATTGGCTTACAGGATCTCTATGCCACATTCGCCGAGCTTACCATGCAACCCATGGGGTTAGAAGATGCCCTAGACAGCCAATCTTTTTTAGGATCACTCCTTGGAAAAAAAGATAAACTAAATCGAACATCCCTCTTGATTCAGGCAAACAATGGAAAATATCACGGCCAGCAATCCAAAAAATCAGTCAGGGAAAAAGAGTGGAAACTCATTGTTACCAAAGAATTAGAACCCATTGAATTATACGATCTCAAAAGCGATCCGATGGAGAGCAAAAACAGGATTAAGGAAGGCAACCAATCTTCTCGGATCAAGCGAATGAGTTTAGATCTAAATCGAATTCTGGATTCTTCAAGGAGCACTCTGCCTTATCGTATCTCCAAGGCTGGGTTGGGTGAAGCCGAACCCAAGACTCATTCCTCAGAACTTTTCTCTCCTCGTGCCAGTTTAATTTGTAAAATCGAAGTTCCTCTTTCGGCAAACGCTCAAAATTGGGGAAGCAAATGGAAAATAAAGGGGAAGAGTCCGATGAGGATATCTTTCACTCCAAAAGCTGGAGAAAAGTGGGATATTTCGGACTATAAACTCACTGGTATTACCATTCAGAATTGGGATTCGGGGGTGACCACAATCGAGGGAAGGATGAACAATGAAAAGCTAACCAGCTGGTCTCACCATGCAGTTGGTTTTGCGGTTGCACCAAGTTGGGAAAAAATCACTCTGGGTTTTCCTTTTCCAATGGTGGAAGATCGCTATGCAGGATCAGCTCTTTTTAAGGATCAACTGGCAAAGCCTAATGGTCATCGCCTGCATTGGAGAAGATTCTTCCCCGAAGATCTTAGAGAAATCATACTCGATTTGCGTTCTTCTACTGGAAATATAAACGCCTTGATCCATGCACCCTTTTTAGCATGGGAGACAAGTTTGTCTCGTGATCATCGATTGTCCGCACTTCCCTACCTCGATGATCTTGGTCAAGTTCGAGCGGTTGACTGGCCAGGGAAGTCCAAGAACCCCAAACTAGCTAGGTTATCGATGCAAAAAGAATTACGCATCGCTTCGCAAGTAGCAAAGAAAAGGAAAGTTGGGAAATATGGGGGCTGGAGTGATGGTCCAAAGATGGAAGGGACCGGACGATTTAGAACCCAAAAAATAAACGGTAAATGGTGGTTAATTGATCCCGAGGGTTACCTCTTCTTCTCCGTGGGAAGCTGCCTGACTGGTTGGCGTGCGGAAACTTCCGCAGAGGAAAAAAGATCTGACAATGAATTTTTCTCTTATTTACCGGGAAAGAATGATTATCTTAGATGGAGTGGAATACGCAAGATAGGAGGGAAAAATTTTGTCAATTTCCCGGCTATGAATTACCAACGCTATTTCGGTGAAGGCTGGCAAAAGATTGTGAAGCAGGGCATTCATGACAGAATGCGTTCTTGGGGGGTTAATACTTTGGGTTGCTGGTCAGATCAATCGCTCCAAAAAGATCAAAAAACACCTTACACCCTGATCTCATCGATCTGGTGGCAGCAGAATGGACACCGTAAGTTCCCCTCCCCTTTCAGGGAAAACTTCCAGCGGGATCTAGAAGAAAGTTTAAGGAAGTTTGCATGGGCCAAAGAGGATCCTTTTTGCCTGGGAATCTTTATCGGCAATGAATTGGAATGGCCAGATCGCATTGGAGAAACTATCCAGAAACTACCCGCTAATCACCCGACTAAAATTTGGGCCCTGAAAGAGCTAAAGAAACAAGGGAAAAGTCATTTGCCTGCCCAAGTAAAAGATCTTGATTTGCTTTACCTCCCCTTCGTTCAAGCCTTTTTTCAAAAATGCAAGGCTGCGATTGATCAGGAACTTCCCAACACCCTTTTCCTTGGTTGCCGCACTCATCGTGGTCCAAGTGTGTTGGGTAAAGCTGCACTTGGCTCGGTGGATGTTTTTTCAGTTAATGTCTACGACTCCCGTGTTCGCTCTTGGCAAGTTCCCGAAAATGCGGATGTACCGATTCTGGCTAGTGAGTTTCATTTTGGTGCGGTGGATCGTGGGGTTCCTAGCCCTGGCCTTTCCGGTTCATGGGATCAACGCCAACGGGCTCTTTCTTTTGCTCATTATTTAGCATCTGCGCTTGAAGAACCCCGTTTTGTTGGAATCCACTGGTTTCAATGGATGGATCAATCAGCCGCGGGAAGAAGAGACCGGGAAAATCACCAGTGCGGATTTATTGATGTTGCTGGGAATGCTTACCCAGAGTTTACCCAAGTGGTGTCAAAGGCTACAATGAATATGTATTGGGCCCGATCTCAGAAAAATCCTACGACCGAAAGAATATTGTTCGATCTTCTCCGATAAGATTCATTTCGGAAATTGAGCCCAAAATTCTTCAGGGGTGGTTAAATTCCTGCCACGGTCATCAAAACTCGTACCAATCTCAGTTATTCCGTAAAGACCTCTCGCAATCTTCATCCCCTTTCTTATCTGTTCGGGAGAGAAGACCAAACGGGTCAAATTCATACCTTCGAGAGGAGAAAGGTCGGAAATTAAAGTTTCTCCAATATGCAAGCGTTGAAGTACTGGTAATTTCCTCACAAAGCTTAAATCCTCAACCAGTGTTCGATGTAAGGTTAAGCTGACCAAGGGTAACCCTGCTAAGCCAGAAACATCTGAAACCGGTGATTCAGACAACCAAAGTTGCCTGAGATTAGATGCACTCAAGGCAGAAACTTCCGTAATCCGGGTATTGACTGCATATAAATTCTCAAGGGGTTGACCTTCCAATCCGTCCAGAGATTCCACTGGCGAATTATTCAGACGAAGTTCAACTAAGCTTGCCTCATTCAGCTCTCTTAGGCTTACAACTCGAGTATTTTCCAGATAAAGAGTTCGTAGTGGCATCCCTTTTAAATGTCGTAATTCACGCACTGGGTTTCCACTCAAATCCAAGCCCTGGAGTTGAAGACTGCGCAAGGGAGAAATATCGCGCAAACCACAATTGGGAAACTCCGCAGCCACAACCACACCGTTTTCTTCATGCAACTTGCCTTGCCCTCGGTATTCCGGATTGGCCCGGCTCAAAATTTCTTGAATTTGTTGGGTCCCAATAGAGGGCTGATTTCCAAGCTTCGTTTCAGGTTGTGCCGGAGAAACCGTATCTTTGGAAAGTGGGGATTCCTCGCTGTTCTCTTTGGACTTCGCTGCCCACTCCTTTTTGTCTTCCAGAGAGTGGTTCAAGTCTTTCAAAGTGCTTGAAACATATTCATTTTTTTCGGATGAGGCTGGATCCTGTCCACAACTCCAAAAGACAAGGCTAGTAAAAATGAAACCCAAAGAAGTCAGTAAGTATCTGATCATGGCTGTTTGTACACCTTAGAAGGTTTCTTGTCGAACTCATCCCTGCCCCGAGAAAGCAGTTTACTCATCAACTCGAGCTAGCTAACTTAAATCGATGAATTCTTTGCTCTCCACCACCGACCTAATTATTTTCTTTGGCTCCCTTATTGCTGTCATGGGAATGGGCTTGTGGGTTGGGAGAAAAGAGGACAGTTCGGAAGATTACTTCTTAGCGGGAAGAAGTACTCGCTGGTGGGGTGTGGCCGGCTCCATTTTTGGCTCCAATGTTTCTGCTAATCACATCGTGGGAATGATGGGAGTTGGGTTCGCGGTTGGCTTTGCCCAAAGCCACTTTGAAATTACTGCCATCGCTGGTCTTTTAATGCTTTGCTACTTTTTTCTCCCGGTTTATCGAAAGCTGAATGTTTATACCCTAAGCGATTACTTGAGCAGAAGATACGATGACCGAAGCCGGTTCAGCTACGCCTTGATCATGGTGATTATCATGGTTGTAATCCAAATGGTTCCCGGCTTCTATATTGGTTCTCGCTCGATCAACATCCTCCTCCAAGGAGACACTGGAAGAAAAGCAGTCGCCGAGGCAGTGGCAGCACCAGATGGAAAACTTTCTGAAATTAAAATCCTTCATGGCGGTGAAGCCTATGGAACCGCACCTAAGGTTCTTATCAATAACAAGGAAGTGGATTTTCTCGAAGCGAGCCTCCTTGACGGTCAGGTTGAAAAAGTGGTTATGAATACTTCGGCGCCAGAGGCTTACCAAGGCCTCCCACTAAGCATCAGTTTTTCGGGGGGAAATTTGGAAAATCCAGCCATTTCACCAGGTGATGTGGATCCTCTTAATTACCAACTGGGTATTCTGATTATGGCACTAATTACTGGGGCCTATGTTATTATAGGTGGCTTGAAAGCAGTCATTATCACCGATGTTATTCAGTCCGTACTTTTGCTTCTAGCCGGGCTTCTGGTTGCCTTTATCACCTTTTCACAACCCGAAATTGGCGGATGGGCCAGCTTGATGGATCGCGACCTGGGTCCGGAGGGTGTGGAACGTTTTCACCTCTACAATGCATCCAACCACCCTGCCCTGCCTTGGACAGGTGTGCTCAGTGGACTGATGGTGCTTCATTTTTACTACTGGGGAACCAACCAGTTCATTGTGCAAAGAGCTCTTTCGGCAACCACCGACAAGGAGGCAAAGATGGGGATCATCGCAGCGGGGTTCTTTAAGTTGCTCATTCCCTTCTTCTCCATTGGTACCGGTATCGCCGCTTTCTATCTTTTCAAGGATCGCAACTTGGAAGTGGCCCAGGATGCGGTGTTTATAAAACTACTCACTGAATTGATTTCACCTCTTGGCTTTGGTCTGGTTGGACTGATTGCCGCAGGTATGATTGGGGCGATTCTTTCCAGCTTGGATTCGATGATGAACTCGGCTGCAACCATCATGACTTTTGATCTCTATAAAAAGTATCTCAATCCAGATGCAGACGATCGAAAACTGATTTCCGTCGGGCGGTTTTGGATCATTGTCTTTATAGTTTTAGCTGGATTCATAACCATTTACACCATGGATCCAAATTCCCAGGATAGCTTCTTTCTTCATGTGGCTAAACACCAGGGTAATCTGATCGCGGGCGTGGTGGTCGCCTTCTTTCTTGGCATGTGTTGGAAACGGGCCACTGCGGCAGGTGGGGTCGCCGCCATCTTGGCGGGTGTCCTTTTTAGCTACTCCATACCTGTTCTTTATGCCAATCTGGCCGAAGGAAACCAAGCCCTGATCGATTTGTTCGGAAACAAACTCAATTTCATGCACGGAGCCTTTGTCTCCGCCCTTCTTAGTGCTCTCGTTCATATCCTGATCAGCCTTCAAACTCAGCCGGACGAGGAGAAAGGCAAGCTCACCTGGATTGGACTGCAAATCTTCAGTGCCAAAGAACTCTCGGTCTTCCTTAAAACCCTACTTTTTTGCCTCGCGATCTATGCGACGCTTGCGACCTTGGTGGTTTCCGAAATAATTCCTCCAGCAATGGCCGCATTCATAGGTGCTATATGGACCTTTTTCTGCTTTTTTCTTTCCGCTTCGCAGAAGGCAAAAAGTGCAGGAATCGCAATTTATCGAGAGGATCGCTTTTGGGCAGGAGGCCTGGCCGGTTGCGCTATTTTCATGCTCTTCTACTTTTTCTAAGCACCCGGGAAAATTTCTTCGGCTAAATCCTCAATCGGGTAGGTCCAAATTTCCGAGAGTGTCGGGTGATACCAGTCCGCCTTGGTCAATTGGAGCACTGTCGCCTTGAGTGAAACTGCGATGGATAAGGCATGAATCAGTTCACCCGCGTCTTTCCCCACACATTCCGCTCCCAGCACCACACCCGTTTTCTTTTCCGCGTGCACTTCAACATAACCATGCTTTGCTTCCATCAGAATCGATTTTCCATGGTCATCGAATGGGTAATCGGCCGAGAGAAACTCAATACCTCTCTTTTTCAACTCCATAGGTAACAAGCCCACCGTTGCCACCTGTGGGTCGGTAAAAACGACCCCGAGTAAATGATCGTAAGAAAGGGCAGCGGGAGATTTGCCCAAAGCATGGAACGCGGCGGTTTCTCCCTGCCTAATCGCAATATGAACAATCTCATAAGGCCCGGCACAATCTCCCGCAGCATAAATATGGGGAATCGTAGTTTGCTGAAATGAATTTGTTTTGATGTGACCACTTTTCTCGAGTTCTACCCCAAGCATCTTTAAATTCAGTTGATCGGTGACGGGTTTTCTTCCCAAGGCATGAAACAAGAATTTGGTTTCCTGCGACTTTGGGTTTCCCTCATGAAGATAATCAACCCGGATGGATTCCTGATCAATTTGTGTAAGTTCCTTAATGGAGACTCCGGTGTTCACAATTATGCCTTCATCTTCAAGTTTTTTACGGACACAAACGGATGCTTTTTCCGGAAAATCACGTAAAATATATTCACTTCTTTGAAGCAGGGTAACCCGCGATCCAACTCGGCTTAGAAATTGAGCAAGTTCACAGGCAACAATGCCTCCTCCCAACACCACGACCTCCTCGGGGACTTGGGATAATGAGAGAACTTCGTCACTGGTCTTAAAAGTTACCTCATCCAATCCGGGTACAGGAGGCATGCCAATGGTAGAACCGGTCGAAATGATAAACTTTCCGGCTTTCAATAAAGTACCATCTGTAAGTTCAAGGGTTGTCGAATCAAGGAACTTTGCCTTGGAGCGGAATAACCTAAACCTTCCATCTTCGAGCTGCTCTCTCCGATAGTCAGCAAATTCTGCAATGATTTCCTTTTTCCTCTGTTGCATCTTTTCCATATCGGAACCTAAATTAGCATGCTCGAAGCCAAAAGTCCGTCCTCGGTTGGCAAGATGTAGAATTTCGGCAGAATAAAGCAATGTTTTCGAAGGCATACACCCCCTCAAAATACAAAGACCGCCGAGTTCATCCGCATTATCAATCACCGCGACTTTAACCTTTTGTTCATGGGCGGTTCTTGCCGAGGCATAGCCAGCACTTCCACCTCCTATTACGATGAGATCAAAAATATGCTGTTTTTTCATAGTTGTCATTTGGATTCTGGCTTATTCAAAAAATGATCAGTTTTAATTTTCAAAGTAGAGAAAGAAGAAAATGAGAAAGTAAAAGATTACTTTCTTGGATACAATTGAGGTGCAAGACATTATTTTTGAATAACGAATTTATTTGATTAAGTTATTATTTTAGGAATGATGTAATACCCCCACATAATGATCAGACAACAAGAATACAAGGAAGGCGACGAAGTTTTGCCGAGCGGAGAACTAGGAAAAGGATTTTGCATCCTTGAGAGTGGAACTCTTCAAGTAATTCGCGATAACAAAGTCTTGAGTGAAATCGACATTGTCGGTTCTATCTTTGGAGAACTAAGTGAAATTCTTGGGATGAAGAGGGACGCTACCATACGAGCAAAGACTCCGGCAACCGTACGACATGTGGAAGAAAGCATTTCAGAGATCGTTACTAAAAACCCTAAAGTTGCGATCAAACTGATACGAACCTTAGGAAGAAGGCTGTATCGGATGAATCAAATTGCAACCCGTGGAGATAACGAAAATAATATTTTCAAGAAGGCTACAGCTACTGCGGAAGATGATGATAGCAATGACCGCATCAAAATCCTGGTTGTGGACGACAAGCCAGCAATTGCGAAACAGTTGGGTGAAATGTTTGCCAAAAGTGAGTGGCTCGTAGAAGCAGCTACAGACGAGATTTCTGCCCTCAAGCTTTGTGAATATAGTGGATATTCCGCCATTTTAATCAGCATGGCTCTTCCCGGAGACACTGCAGTAGATCTACGTCGCAAGTTAAAAACTAATCATAATGTGCTAAACACTCCAGTAATTGGCATGATTGTAATGGGAGATGAAAATGCCCAGAAGAAAGCATTGAACTCTGGTTTTGCGGATTGCATCAGTAAACCTTTCGATCAAAACAAGACCGAAGCTTTGATGTACAAGATCATGGACTTGGATTCATCCGCCCGCTACTTTAAGTTCATTGAGGATCATCTCTTTTTTAAACTCCCACCGGAGTTGTCCAATTTTGTCATTAACGACATTAAGGAGAATATGGATACTCGAATTAAAAATACCATTAATGAAGGGATCCTTAAGCTTATCATTGATGTCTCAGAATTGGAAGATGTCGGTGAGGAAGCAATTGAAGTCGTAGGTGAATTCGCAGAAAAAATTGAGGACATGAAACTTCCCATGAGAGGTGCGATCGTAGCCACAGGTGAAGATGCAGAAATGTGGAATAATCTTGATGGTTGCGAGGAATGGAGTATCTGTGAGAATTTCGAAGAAGCCAAAGAAAACTTATCTCGACCTCCAGAAGAAGACGACGAGGATTAAGGTAGTTCTTTAATCTTCCGTTTTTTTTCTCATTAATTTCATGGATGAGGCAAATAAAGCCCGTAATTGTTTCATTTCGTTACACAATTCCTTAAGCGAAATCATGCTCGCTGAGGATGTTGAAATTTCGATCAAAGAAGACAAGTGGGAAAGGGAAGAAGGCGGAGGGGGAAAAACATGGGCGGTTTCGAATGGGAAATGGATGGAAAAAGGTGGAATCAATTTTTCAGATGTACATGGTAATGAGCTTCCGAAATCGGCAACTCAAAACCGTCCCGAGTTAGTCGGTTCAAAATTTCGTGCTATGGGGGTATCAGTGGTCTTTCACCCCCTTTCCCCTTACATACCCACCGCTCATGCAAATGTTAGGTACTTTGAGGCAAACATGCCAAATGGGGAAAAAGTCTGGTGGTTTGGTGGTGGGTTTGATCTCACCCCCTATTACCCCGTTCATGAGGATGTTTTATTTTGGCATCAGTGTGCTCAAAAAGCATGTGATCCTTTTGGGCACGATTTATATCCCAAATTCAAAAAATGGTGTGATCAGTATTTCTTTCTGCCACACCGAGAAGAAACGAGAGGAGTGGGAGGAATTTTTTTTGATGACTTTTCAAGGGGCGGATTTGATTCATCCCTGGAGTTTGTAAAAACGGTTGGGGAAACTTTTGGTGAAGCCTATTTTGCTATTGCAAAAAAAAGGAAGCATTTGACTTATTCCAAGGATCAAAAGGCATTCCAGCAATACAGACGGGCCAGGTATGTTGAGTTCAATCTTGTCTACGACCGAGGCACTCATTTTGGATTGCAATCCAAAGGGAGAACCGAATCAATCTTGATGTCTATGCCTCCGACTGCAGATTGGGTATATGAATGGGTTCCCCCAAAAGGTTCGCCCGAAGAGAATCTTTATCTGAATTACCTTAAACCTCGTGATTGGTTAAATGAAAAATGATTAAATCAAAATCGGGTAGAGAAAGGTTTCAACTTGCTTTGAAAGGAGAAAATTCGGGTCGCCCTCCCCTATGGGTCATGAGACAAGCTGGAAGGTATCTACCCGAGTACCGATCTCTAAAAGAAAAGTATGACTTTCTTACCATGGTTAAAACTCCCGACCTGGCGGTTGAAGTCACCCTCCAACCTCTAGCTCGATTTGATCTAGATGCTGCAATTTTATTTAGCGATATTCTGGTGATTCCAGAAGCTATGGGTCAACCCTATCATTTTCGTGAAAAAGGCGGTATTGAAATGCAGTTCGCATTGAAATCTCTCAGGGATATAGAACGACTCATGGTAACGGATGCACCAACCAGGCTGGTCTATGTGGAAAATGCTCTTGAAATTCTAAAGGCCAAGCTAGAGAGCAAAAAAGCTCTTTTGGGCTTTTGTGGGTCTCCCTGGACCCTTGCATGCTACATGGTAGACGGAGGTTCCTCTGATGGGTTCCCTCAATCGGTTGCGTTTGCAAAAGAGCAACCTGAGCTTTTCGGGAAATTAATGGAAAAAATCACGTCCGTATTGATAGCTTATATCAAAATGCAATTTGAGGCAGGGGTGGATGCCTTACAAATTTTTGACAGCTGGCACTCTCTGTGTCCTCAAGAAAAAGCATGGGAATGGTCTTTAAAGTGGATCAAGACGATTGTAAACCAAGTGCCACAAGAATTATCCATCATCCTTTATGCAAAAACTCCCGAGGATCGTTTTAAGCTCCTAGCCAGTACCGGCGTGGATGGATTGAGCATTGACCAACGCCATGATTTGGCGAAAGCAAGAACAACCCTGCCAGCCCCACTCACTTTACAGGGAAACTTAGCTCCAGAACTCTTGGAAACCACTCCTGAAAAAGTAGTAAATGAAACATCTGCGCTGCTTGATAAAATGAAGGGTGATAAAGGACACATACTAAATCTAGGCCATGGAATCCGTCCAATGGCAAAAATTGAGTGTATGGAAGCATTGGTCTCGACCAACTTGGCCTATACCCCGGGCTAGTCCTGGATCGAAACTGGAAAGGCCGGTTTCAATCTCTCTTTAGTGGGAAAACAAATACCGGCAACAGCCTCCTGGAAATCTTCAAAGCCTTCTACTATTTCAATTTCCATACGTACATAAAATAACGGAAGGATAGGCTTATACGAGACCGGGATTCGAACCGCATCCTTTTCCGTAGTCACCATAATATCAGCCCCACTATTTTTAGCTTGTTGAAACATGCGGTCCAACTCTTCAGCCTCATACCTGTGATGGTCGAGAAACCTTCTGCGGAAGCGAAGTTCTCCTGACATCCGGTCGATGATTTGCTCAAAACCACGGGGAGAGGCAATTCCGCAAAATACTCCCACGAAAGATTCATACAAAAAACTGAGTCCTTTTTCGATTTCTCCATTTACTTCACGAAAAAACTTTGGCTTGTGAACACATCGAATAATTTCAGCTTGGTCGTTATATTTCCGGATGGTTTCCAATAGATTTAAATCCGGGTCACTTTCGGACTTGGTGAGGAAAACATAAGATGCACGTTTTAGATGACTAACCGGTTCACGCAGTATCCCCCTGGGAAGTAAAGAATGATTCCCAAATGGATTGGTTTGATCTACCAGCAAGAGATTCATTCTTCCACGAATGGATAGGTATTGAAATCCATCATCTAAAATCAAGGCATCCGCTTTAAATCGATCGATTGCAAAACGGCCGGATTTCACCCGATCGCGTCCCGTAATTACCACAACACCGGGTAAATTCTTGGCCAACATAAAAGGTTCATCACCCGCTTCTTCTGAATTCATCAGAACCTCTACACCATTACTGACCACTTTGGGTTTTTGGATGCGAGATTTAAAAAACAAATTCCTGAAATTACGGTCCTCGATATCTTGCTTGCTTTTATAACCACGACTAAGAATGGCAACTTTAAGACCACGACCAACAAGTTCCTTCGCAAACCTCTCCACAACCGGGGTTTTGCCGGTTCCCCCCACGGTTAAATTCCCCACCACAAGAACGAAACAGTCTAGGGGTTTATCCTTCAGAATTAATCTTTTGCCGTATAAAAAAACTCGGGTTCGGACGATCACCGAAAAAAGATATGAAAACGGAGAAAGAAACAACCCGAATAAACGAGCTGAAATCGATAAATCACGATCATAAATCACTCCCTCGACGAAGCCTTCGAAGTTTTGATATAATTTTTTGGTCCAAGTTTGATTTTCGGATGACATCGATCTGTAATTCCTATGGAAATAGCGACTTCTTTCAACCCGAATCAGCGATTAGCCTCTTTGATCGATTGACTTTACCAACAAGAAAGCTTTGATGTCTATTTTCCCATAAATCTTTGATGCAAGTTACTTTATTAAAATCAAAACTCCATAGAGCCAGCGTCACCGCAGTATCTCCGGATTATTCCGGAAGCCTATCCATTGATAGAGATTTAATGGAAGCGGCTGGCTTTCTACATCATGAAAAAATTCTCGTTGGTAATATTACCAACGGAGAAAGATTCGAGACTTATTGCATACCTGCACCTAGTGGATCCGGAGAGATCGCCTTAAACGGTGCTGCTGCTCATAAGGGGAAGCCAGGAGACTTGGTGGTGATTCTTTCCTTCGTATCTTTGGATCCGGAAGAGGCAGCAGTTTGGGAACCTCGCCTTATTTTGGTAGGTAATAAGAATCTTTCTCACAAACTAATCCCTCTTTCTTCAACCCAATAATATGATCGATTACAAATTGCATATCCCTGGACCGGTAAATGTTTCAAGCGGTGCTTACCAAGCTCTCACCACTCCTGTAATGGGACATAGAAGTCCTGACTTTGTTGATCTCTACAACAAATGCCAGCCCCTGCTTCAAAAGCTTTTTCAGACTGAAGACCCGGTTTTCCTATCCACTTCAAGTGCTTGGGGTGTAATGGAGGGAGCCATCCGCAACCTAACCCAAAAGAAAACCTTGTGTTGTACTTGTGGTGCTTTCTCAGACAAATGGATAGATGTAGTCCAAAGGTGTGATAAAGAAGTGGATGCCCTCAGTGTTGAATGGGGTAAACACATTGACCCTATCGCACTGGATCAAAAACTCTCTTCGGGGGAGTATGACCTTGTTACCCTTGTGCACAATGAAACTTCCTGTGGAATGATGAATCCACTGGAAGACATTATGAAAGTTTTGGCAAAATATCCAGATGTTTTATCTGTGGTTGATACTGTCAGTTCTTTCTCTGTTGTTTCCATTCAAAAAGATTTACTTGGAATTGATGTCCTTCTGACTGGATCCCAAAAAGCTTTAGCTTTACCTCCCGGACTTGCACTTCTTTCAGTATCGGAGCGAGCTTTCGAGAGAGCGAAGACAATCAAAGGAAGGGGTTACTACTTTGACTTCTTAGAGTTCTTAAAAAACCATGAAAAAGGAATGACTCCAAGTACTCCAGTTATCCCCCTTATCCATGGACTTCTATATACTCTGGAGAGTATTTTCGAAGAAGGAATCGAAAACCGATTCCAAAGGCATGAGCAATTAAACAATCAAGTGCATCAATGGATTGATTCCAAGGGCTTTGAATTATTGCCAGAAAAGAAATTCGCATCCAAATCGCTCAGTTGCGTCAAAAACAATCTGGAAATGGATGTCGCTGGATTTGTCAAGGCTCTCAGGGAAGAGAAAAAATTAGCAATCGATGGAGGATACGGTAAAATTAAGGGAAAAACATTCAGGATTTCCAACATGGGCAACGAGGACAACCAGTCGATCGACTATCTCCTTAGTCAGATGGATGATATAATTCATCGTTTTCTTCCCTCTTAACTATTGATCTAATTTAATCATAATGAAAAAACTCGTTCTCGCTGAAAAACCGAGCGTTGCCAGAGATCTTGCCAGAGTTCTTGGTAATGTGCCTAAAAAAGAGGATTTCTTCGAGAATGAGGAATGGGTCATTGATTGTGCAGTTGGTCACCTAGTGGAGTTGTTCATGCCTGACGACTTTGATAAGAAGCTCAAGGCTTGGAAACTTCCCAATTTACCAATCATACCTCCTGAATTTAAGTTAAAGCCAATAGCAAGCAACAAGAAGAAGTTTCAGCAACTCAAAAAACAATTAAAAAGAAAAGATATTGATTTGGTTATCAATGCCTGTGACGCCGGTAGAGAAGGCGAACTCATCTTCACCTATGTCTATGAACTGTCTGGCTGTAAGCATCAGGTTAAACGCCTATGGATGCTTTCTATGACCGATCAATCCATCAAGGAAGCGTTTGCCAATCTCAGGGATGGTGAAGAACTCAAACCTTTACAGGATGCGGCAAGATGCAGGTCGGAATCGGACTGGCTCGTTGGAATAAATGGAACACGGGCCGTTACCATAAAAAGAAGTAGAGGACGATCTCGCCAAGTTTCCACTGTTGGTCGGGTTCAAACCCCTACCCTTTCACTTGTTATTTCAAGAGAACATGAAATTCGTGCCTTTGTCGCCAAAACTTTCCACAAAATTATTGCCGATTTCCAAATCAATGAAGGAACTTACTCAGGTATTTATCAAAGGTCGGATTTTAAAAAGAATCAAAATGATAAACATGACAAAATAGACCGCATATGGAATGCGGATGAAGCCAGCTCCATTCTAAGGAGTGTTCAGTCTTCGGAACTTGCCCAAGTAAGTGAGACCAAAAAGCGTTCCCCACAAGCAGCGAATAAGCTGTATGACCTCACCTCCTTGCAAAGAGAAGCAAACCGCTTGCATCATCTCCCTGCAAGCAGAACTCTGCAATTGGCTCAATCCCTCTATGAGAGGCATAAGGCGATCACTTATCCAAGAACGGACTCCAAGGCATTACCTGAAGATTATGGGCCCACCTGTAGCGAGTTACTCGGGGTTATACCAGGATCTCTTGCCATGCATGCGCAAAAAGTTTTGGACAATGGATGGGTTGATCCCAAAAATAAAAAGATTTTCAATAACAAACAAATCAGTGATCACTTTGCGATCATTCCGACCAACACCCCTCCTTCCAATTTGGATGCAAATGAGGCTAAAATATACCAGCTCATTACCAAAAGGTTTATTGCGGTGTTTTACCCACCCGCCCAGTGGGATATCACTACCCGTACAAGCTTGGTTGGAGAGCACTCATTTAAGACGGAAGGTAAAGTGTTGGTAGAACCATCGTGGTTGGCAATCTATGGAAAAGATAATCAACCCAGTGACACCCTCCCTGCTTTAGTTGCAGACGATGAGGATAGGGCAAAACTTTTATCCTCTGAAATTGTTAGCGATCAAACCAAACCTCCCCCCCGTTATTCTGAAGCAACTCTACTATCTGCCATGGAAAGTGCCGGGAAACTGGTAGAGGATGATGAGCTTGCCGAAGCAATGAAAGAAAAAGGCTTAGGAACGCCTGCAACCCGAGCTGCGACCATCGAGCACTTGATTAAAGAGAAATATGTCAGGAGAGAAGGGACTCAACTTCATCCTTCGATAAAAGCTGAAGACTTGTTCCAGTTCCTTCACGCAGCTGATACCAATGTACTAACTAGCCCAGCCTTAACCGGAGAATGGGAGCACAAGCTTCGTAAAATTGAAAACAATGAGATGACCCGAGAGGAGTTCATGGACGAAATCTCAACGCTTACCAAGGAATTCGTTTCCAAAACTACTGGTTTTACTGAAACTGCTGATAGCTTTAAAAATACCATCCTAAAATCTCCAGTTGATGATCAACCCCTATACGAGAGTCTCAATTTCTTCCAAGATAGGGAAGGAGAATTTAAAATTTCCAAAAGTATTGCCGGTAGAAGACTTGAAATTGATGAAGTCAGCCACCTTCTAAAGGAAAAAAGGATTGGTCCACTCGATGATTTCATCTCCAAGGCAGGAAAGCGCTTTTCCGCCATGCTTAAACTTGATGACGATTTTAAAGTTACTTTCTTATTTGAAAATTCAGATGATCAAGGTTCTGAAGAGATAGAACTATTGAAAGACGCCCCGGTGGTCGCACAGTGCCCAATTTGCGACAGTGAAATTAAGCAAACGGGCCTTTCCTATGTTTGCCTTAAAAATAAAAAAGTATCGGATGGCGACTGTAGCTTTCGCATTACCCGTAAGCTCTTGGATAAAGAAATACCCTTGGAAGAATTCCAAAAACTGGTCAGTGAAAAGAAAACTGGTCTCATCAAAGGTTTCGTATCCAGACGGACAAAAAGACCTTTTGACGCCAACTTAATTTTGAAAGAGAATGGAGGAATTGGATTTGAATTCCCTCCCAGAAAGAAAAAAACTGCTTAGTAAAATAATGCCAACCTATCTTTACGAGGTCCTTAACGGATCTGAGCCTGCTGAAACCTTCGAGATTGACCAAGATTTTAGTGATTCCCCTTTGACTTCACACCCGATCACTAAAGAACCTGTCCGGAAAATTCTTTCCCCTTCTTCGATTTCCTTAAAACATACAGATTCTTCGGAGAAAAGAGTTCTCTCGGATGAAAACCTTTCAAAACATGGTTTTAACAAGTATGAAAAGTCTGACGCCAATGGTAGGTTCCATCGAACTGCTGGCAAAGAGGGACCGCGAACCATCGGTTAACCAGTATTTTACTAGTAGGTAATGACTTCATCGAAGAACAAGTTCAAAAAACCGAAGTGGTTGCGGGCAAAACTTCCTTCCGGTCCGGCTTACACTGAGGTTCGGGATATCGTTGACCAAAACCAACTCCATACGGTTTGTCAAAGTGCTCAGTGCCCTAATATGGGAGAGTGTTGGTCTAGGGGAACCGCAACCTTAATGATTCTTGGAAATGTTTGCACACGGGCCTGTACCTTCTGTGCGGTGCAAACAGGAAAACCAACCGAGCTTGATCTTGCCGAACCTCCTCGCGTAGCCGATGCAGTCGCCAAGATGAATTTAAAGCACTGTGTTCTTACCTCGGTGGCAAGGGATGACCTTCCAGATGGAGGTGCCAAGGTTTGGGCTGCTACAATTCGAGCAGTCAGGTATCGTAATCCTAATACTGCCATAGAAGTTTTAGTTCCTGATTTTCAAGGTGACTTTGACAAACTTGACATCGTTCTTGATGCAAAACCTGATATTTTCAACCACAACCTAGAGACCGTTGAACGCCTGCAGCGACCGATCCGTAGAACGGCGAGCTATCAGAGGAGCTTGGATGTACTGGCTCACTCCAAAAAGCGTGGGTTTCGGATCAAATCAGGAATTATGCTAGGCTTGGGAGAAGAGGAAGATGAAATTCTTTTAGCTATCCGGGATTTATCTAGAGTTGGTCTTGATATTCTCACATTAGGACAATACCTCCAGCCAAGTTCCGAATATGCACCCATTGATAGATGGGCAACGCCCGAAGAGTTTGCAAACTGGAAGCAGGAAGCTCATAAACTGGGCATCGAGATTGTTGAATCTGGTCCCTTAGTGCGTTCGTCTTACCATGCTGAAGAGCAATCCGCCCAATTTGCTAAAGACTTAAAGGTTTCAGCATAAGTAAGGATTTTTACTTCTTTGCCTGCTTCACTTTCCCGATACGATAAAGGGTAGTTTCAGTCCTTAGTACTAATGTATTTTCATATGCCATCCCACTGGCTAGGGTTCTTTCCTGCAAGCTGTTCGTAGCCCGTAATACAAAGCTTGGTTTTGCTTGAAAAACATAAGTGGTTCCCTCTTCGTCGGTAAGATAAATCATACCAGCCGCATGCATTAAAGAAGCCGAGGTACTTCCTGCTATCCGTTCCATCCATTTTACTTCTCCAGTCAAAGCATCTAGACAGCTTACGACACCGGCATCTGAAACCATAAACAATAAGCCATTTACAATCACTGGAGAACTATTTCGAGGAACCGCTTTTCCTGTACTCCATCGAACTTTCTTTTTGGTTACATCACCTATTCCATCTGCCTCAATAGCATAAAGAGTAGGATGATCATATCCGCTGCTCACAAAAACCAAACCTTTGTAGTAAATCGGTCTTGGAACTACTGAATAACCTCCTCGATAATTTGATTTCCAAATTTCTCGGCCATTTAAGTCATAAGAAAAACACCAGTCACTGGCTGGGCTAATGATTTGGAAAGAATTCCCAGCGGGAATCACCAATGGCGTACAAAAGGAAAAATTTTTTTTAGCTTTGCTGGTTCTCCTCGCTCTCCAAATAATGGAGCCATCATCTTTGTTTAATGCGTATAAACAAGGATTTTCCGCTCCATCCGCGCTAAATAATAATAGTTTACCATAAGTAATAAGTGAAGAACCGCTTCCATGCACAGGGCTATAATTGAAGGTTTTCTTCCATACTACTTGTCCATTCTTTTCCATACAGGCAGTCCCGAGGTTTCCAAAATGGAAATAGATTCGATTACCGTCGTAGAAAGGAGTTGGACTCGCATAGCTGTTTTTCCGGTGGATTCTGGGGAGATCATTATGTTCAAACAAAATAGATCTCCAATTTTGCTTTCCGTTCTTTGGGTCGATAGAGATTGCCTCCAGAAAAAGTTGATTGCCCGATACATCCGCTCTGGCGTTCGACACTATAATTTCGCTTCCAGTAGAGATAGGGGAAGACCATGCCTTTCCCTCCAATTTGGTTCGCCATAAAAGATTACTACCATCTAAATCCCACACCAAAGGAAGTTCGAAGCTGGCATGCCCTTGACCAGTAGCTCCACGAAACTGATTCCAATCTAATTTTCCTTGGAGGAAAATAGGATAAGAATAAGCCAATAGAATCAAGAGAATGTATTTCACGGTGTTATTCTATTAGGAAATTCTTTGGTTTAAAGTATTAAAACAGAATCGAAAAAGAATTGAAGGTTTTGCCAATAAGAAGGGCGTGCTAATGCACGCCCTTCAAATTTGAAAGTAAGTTAAAAAAGAAACTTACATCATCCCGTGATCATGATCATGTCCACCAGGGGCAGGCTTCTCATCTTCAGGAATATCGGTAATCATGCAGTCTGTTGTCAAAAGAAGACCAGCAACAGAACCAGCATTTTGTAATGCGGTTCGAGTCACCTTCGTAGGATCAACTACTCCAGCTTTGATCAAATCTTCATGAGTGTCAGTTGCGACGTTGTACCCCATCGTGCTTTTTGATTTAAGTACTTGCTGCACAACGAGAGAACCTTCGACACCAGCGTTGTCGCAAAGCTTTCTGAGCGGAGACTCAATTGCACGACGAACGATCGCAGCACCGATGGCTTCATCCCCTTCCAAGGAAGTGGCTGCTTTTTCTACTGCATTCGCTGCCCTTAGCAAGGCTACACCCCCACCTGGAAGAATACCTTCTTCTACTGCGGCACGGGTGGCATGAAGAGCATCTTCTACACGAGCTTTCTTTTCTTTCATTTCCGGCTCAGTCGCTGCACCAACATTGATAACAGCAACACCACCAGCGAGTTTAGCTAGGCGCTCTTGAAGCTTTTCACGATCGTAATCGGAAGTGGTTTCTTGGATCTGACGGCGAATTTGTTTAACCCGTCCTTGAATTTCAGATGCTTTACCAGAACCTTCAACAATAACGGTATTTTCTTTATCCACGGAAATGCGCTTGGCTTGACCAAGATCAGCAAGCTGGACATTTTCTAACTTGATACCAAGATCCTCAGTCAAGCAGCGACCACCCGTTAAGATTGCAATATCACGAAGCATTTCCTTACGACGATCACCAAAACCTGGTGCTTTGACTGCACAAGCATTAAGAGTACCGCGTAATTTATTTACTACTAACGCTGCAAGAGCTTCGCCCTCAACATCTTCAGCAATAATAAGAAGGGGCTTCCCTTGTTTTGAAACAATTTGAAGGAGAGGCAATAGGTCATTTAAGGCAGTAATTTTCTTCTCATGAATGAGAACGAAACAATCGTCTAGTACTGACTCCATAGTGTCATTATTGGTGCAGAAATAAGGACTCAAATATCCCTTATCGAATTGCATACCTTCAACGACATCAAGTGTCGTTTCAATACTTTTTGCTTCTTCCACAGTGATCGTACCATCTTTTCCGACTTTATCCATCGCGTCAGCGATGATTTCGCCGATCTCATCATCCCAGTTAGCTGAAACAGTTGCGACTTGGCGAACTTCTTCACGGTCGGAAACCTTTTTGCTGTCGCGAAGTAGCTTGGCCACTCCAGCTTCCACCGCTTTATCAATTCCTCGCTTAAGATAAACAGGGTTTGCACCTGCTGCTACATTTTTCAAACCTTCTCGGTAAACACTTGCGGCAAGAACCGTTGCAGTTGTGGTACCATCACCTGCGAGATCGGAAGTCTTTGAAGCAACTTCACGAACCATTTGCGCACCCATATTTTCATAGGGATCTTGGAGATCGATTTCTTTTGCAACGGTTACCCCGTCCTTGGTCACGGTTGGAGAACCGAATTTCTTGTCAATTAAAACATTTCTTCCCTTTGGTCCTAAGGTTACACTCACCGCATCTGCGAGAGTCGTTACGCCTTTAAGAACTTTTTTCCGGGCTGCTTCGTCGAATAATATTTGCTTAGCCATTTTAGTATTTTATTTTTTGATTAATTGGATTACAGCGAATGTGTCTTACCCGATAACGCCGAGGATATCATCTTCACGAACGAGTTGGTATTCAACATCGTTGACCTTGACTTCGGTACCACCGTATTTGCTGATTAGGACCTTATCTCCTTTCTTGACTAGAAAGGGGATGGCTTTGCCATCTTCATCTTTCTTACCAGTTCCAAGAGCTACGATTTCAGCTTCTTGTGGCTTTTCCTTTGCTGAGTCGGGTATAATGATCCCGCCCTTGACTTGCTCGTCTTCGTCGACTTGCTTGACCAAGACGCGATCTCCCAACGGAGTGATTTTTGGTTTGCTCATATTCCTTTATTTTTGGGTTAATTTAGATTAATAATCTGTTTGAGTAAATGGTGCGGGTAGTCCGATGTTGGTTTTTATTTTTCGCTTTTCTCGTTTTCGTCATCAACTACTTCAAAGTCAGCATCAACAATATCATCGTCTTTCTTGGATTCCGATTCTTCAGAAGGTCCAGATTCTTCTTCAACTGGGCCATCTTCACTTGCAGCAGGATTCGCATATTTCATAGCTTCTTTTCCAAGTTCTTCAAAATTCTTTTGCATCTTGTCTTTTGCTTCATTGAGCTCGGATAATGTACTTGCTTGGTTTTCCAGTACTTTTTTGACCTCAACCAGAAGTTCGTTAATTTTATCCTTCAGTTCTGCGGGTGCTTGATCGTTAAGATCAGAAAGTTGCTTCTCAGATTGATAAACCATGGAGTCAAGTTCATTGCGGGCGAGAATGACTTCTTTCTTTTCTTTGTCCTGTTCAGCAAATTTTTCAGCCTCTTGTTTGAGTCTTTCAACTTCCGCTTCATCCATGCTTGAAGATCCTGAAATAGTGATTTTCTGATCTTTGCCAGTGCCTTGATCTTTCGCAGAAACATTTAAAATACCATTCGCATCGATGTCAAAAGTGACATCAATCTGAGGAGTACCCCGAGGTGCAGGAGCAATCCCGTCTAGCTTAAAAGTCCCTAAAGTTTTGTTATCTTGCGACATGGATCGTTCACCTTGCAACACAACAATATCAACCGCTGGTTGACTGTCAGCTGCAGTGGAGAAAACTTGTGATTTCTTGGTTGGAATGGTGGTGTT
>DBVA01000142.1:41192-46286 GCA_002308735.1 Opitutia bacterium UBA1276
AAAAGAACATCGTTCACATCACCTTGAAGAACTGCACCTTGAACCGCCGCACCTATAGCAACCACTTCATCGGGATTAACTCCTTGGTTCGGATCCTTACCTCCCAGTTCTTTGGCAAGTTCAACAATTCTGGGGCTTCGAGTCATGCCTCCAACGAGGACCAGATTACCAACACTACCCAAATCCAACCCAGCATCTTTCAGGCAAGATTCAAAAGGAGCTTTGGTTCGGGAATACAAGTCGTCGCAAATTTGCTCAAGTTTTGACCTTGAGAGGTTAATATTTAGGTGCTTTGGACCAGATGCATCTGCGGTTATGAAAGGTAGGTTTATGTCTGTGGATTGGGAAGAGGATAGGGCCATTTTCGCCTTTTCCGCTTCTTCCTTTAGCCTTTGCATGGCCATTGGGTCACCAGATAAATCAATACCTTGGTCGTTCTTGAATTCCTCAATCAACCAAAGAATAATTTGTTCATCCCAATTATCCCCTCCCAACTGGGTATCACCGTTGGTAGCTTTTACTTCGAAAACACCTTCTGCAATCTCCAAAACACTGATATCGAATGTACCACCGCCTAAATCATAAACTGCAATAGTTTCTTCACCCTTTTTGTCTAGCCCATAGGCAAGGGAAGCTGCCGTTGGTTCATTGATGATTCGCTCAACTTCAAGACCGGCGATGAGTCCTGCATCTTTGGTTGCTTTTCGTTGGTCATCATTAAAATAAGCAGGAACAGTAATCACAGCTTTGGTCACAGGTTCACCCAAGTAAGCTTCGGCATCCGATTTCAACTTACCTAAAACCATGGATGCAATTTGTTCAGGCATAAATGTTTCGGTCTTACCATCAATCTCACATTCAATGACCGCGGCACCATTTTTTCCTTCGACAACCTTGAAAGGTAAAGTTGATACATCATCCTTTATTTCGGAAAATTTCCTACCAATAAGCCTTTTGGCCGAGAAGATAGTATTTTCCGGATTTGTTACCGCTTGACGCTTTGCGGACTGACCTACCAAACGTTCTCCATTTTTGCTGAAAGCTACAATAGAAGGTGTGGTCCGATTTCCTTCGGAATTAGGTATAACCTTAGGTTCTCCGCCCTCCATTACTGCCATGCACGAATTACTTGTGCCAAGATCAATTCCAATTATTTTGCTCACGCACTAACTCGTGCAACATTCATACCGTAAACCCCTGATTTACTTAAAATCCTAATAGCCAGAGACTTAAATAAAAATAAAGAAACGGATAAATTTTATAAACTAGTAAAATCGAGACATGCTTAAGACATTATGTCTCAGTGTTCGGGCCAGTTGACTCAGGAGATGAGTTCTTGTTTTGATCATCCTCCTCCAACTCATCTAGGATTTCCATGACCCGGTTACCGCGTTCGATACCAAAATCTCGAACAAATTGTAGATGCGGAGAATATTTGAGAATTACATACCTGCTAACTTCTTTACGAATTTCTCCAGCATGACGGTTGAAGAATTTTTGGGCCAACCTTGCCTGAAGATCGTCCCCAATTACGGAATATGCAACCGTTGCATTCCTAAGGTCTGGTGAAACATCAACGGAAGTTATGGTCCAACGAACGGTTTCCGAACGATATTTCCTGCTAAGATAACTCGCTATTTCTCGTTTTACTAGTTCGTTAACTCGTGCAAGCCGCAGGCTCATTGTAATTACAGAACAGGAGCTATTTTCTCAGTTTCAAAGGTTTCAATGAAATCACCTTCTTCATACTTATCAAAAGCGTCGAGCCTAATTCCACATTCAAAACCTGCCTTAACCTCAGTTGCATCATCCTTAAAGCGTTTGAGTGTCTCCACCTTCCCTTCAGCAATAACTTTTCCACCTCGCATTAATCGAGCTACCTTATTTCGACCAATCGAACCTTCCATAACCATCGAACCAGCAACAACTCTACCTTTACTGACCCGAAAAATTTGGCGAACTTCTGCCCTACCGGTCTTTTTCTCGACCAATTCAGGTTCTAATAAATTAGCCATGTTTTCCTTCACCAAATCGATAATCTCATAAATGATATTATTCTGATAAATATGAATACCCATGTGCTTGGCTTCTCCCATAACTCCATTTTCGAGCTTCACATTGAAGCCCAAAATATCTGCGGAGGAAGTACTCGCCATTTTAATGTCATTTTTAGTAATTTGACCAACCTCAGATTGTAAGACCTCTAAGATTACTTTATCGCTCTTGATCATGTCTAAGGATCCTTCCAGGGCTTCGAGCGACCCGCGTACATCAGCCTTCAAAATAACTTGGTAGGTGGTCGCTTTACTTTTAGAAATGGCTGCAAAAAGAGCATCGACCCCAGAAGTTCCTTCGGATTCTACGGATTCCTCCGCACCAGATTTGGGAATTGATATTTTACTTTCGTTATCAAATTCTTCTGCTTCCCGTCGAGCTTCCCTTTCATTCTTAAATTTTTTGTATGGTGCTCCGGCTTCCGGGACTCCAGACCAGCCTAGGATATTAACTGGGGTCGAAGGTGGTGCGCTCTTTACCTGATTTCCTTGGTCATCAATCATGGCCTTGACTTTACAATGGACGGAACCTGATTGGATGGAATCCCCCACTTTCAGGGTTCCCTTTTGAACAATTACGGTTGCAGTGGGACCCCGTCCAACTTCCTGCCTCGCCTCCACAATGACACCTTCAGAATTGGCATCTGGATTTGCTTTTAATTCCATTAATTCAGCTTGCAGAAGAATCATCTCCAATAATTCATCCACTTTGTCGCCATTCAATGCTGAAATAGGAACGGTAACCACATCCCCGCCCCAATCCTCAGGCGGAATGGAACGCTCCTGCATTTGGGTCTTCACTTTCTCAGGGTCGGCACCCTTTACATCTGTTTTGTTGATCGCAACAATTAAGGTACCTTGCGATCTTTGGGCAAACTTCAAAGCCTCATCAGTCTGGGGCATAAATCCATCATCGGCAGCCACCACAAGAACAGCAACATCGGTCAAGTTCGCGCCCCGTTCACGAATTTTTGAAAAAGCTGCATGACCGGGAGTGTCGAGGAAGGTGATTTTTTGGTCTTTGTGGGAGACTTGATATGCACCCACATGCTGGGTAATGCCACCTGCTTCTCCAGAGACAACATTAGCCTTGCGAATCGTATCCAAAAGGGTTGTTTTCCCATGATCTACATGGCCTAAAATACATACTACAGGAGCACGGGGGCGTAAGTATTTCTCATCGTTTTCATCCACAAAGACTTTCTTTTTTTCAGCTGTTTCTGCTTTTTCCCCACGATGTTTTATTTCTAGTTCAAAGCCTTTAACTTTAGCGACCCTTCGAGCCACGTCTTCTTCAATGGCTTGATTCATCGAGGCGAAAATTCCCATTTCCATGAGTTCGGAAATTAACTGAAAGGGTTTAAGTCCAATAAAACCTGCAAAATCCCGAACTACGATGGGAGGTTTTACAATAATTAAATTACCTTCAACTACCCCACTCTCTTCATCTGCAGGATCATCCTTCTGGGATGAAACTGGCGGGGATGGGACTGCTGCCTGACCGGCGGCGGTAGGGGGTGCTGGGGCAGATGCACGATTGCTGGGGGTGGGAGGTGGTGGTGCCATAACCGTTGATGGGGAAATACTGGAGCCTTCCTTTTTCTCTGCGGATGGACCAGTTACTTCAGCTGAATCAGTTCCCTTTTCAATCTCACTATCCTCAGCCTTGTTTTGGGCATTTTCTGCTTCCTCCTTCTCTTTCTTTTCACGATCAAGGTCTGCCTTGGATTTTACAATCGGGGTCTTTGACTTGGATTTAACCTCCTCCGATGGTGCAGGGTCTACTTTTTCGGATGTTTCTTTTTCCAGTTTTGGAGATTCAACTTCACCATCAGAAATAAATTCTTCAATTAAGGACTGAGCCGTTATGTTATCAATGGTGGAAGATGCACTTTTCAAGTCGTATCCTCTTCCCGCAAGCATCTCCAAGACCTCTTTACTGGTTTTGTTGATTTCCTTTGCGATTGCGTGGATACGAACACTCATAAGCTAATGGTTAGAAAAAAGTAAAATTTCAGGAATCTTCACTACCCTGAGTTGCGGATGCCTGACCAGCAGAGACTTTGGAAAGAATTGTATCTGCAGTTCCAGCTTCAAAACCTAAACCTACAAGATCCTCGGCGGTAACACCCTCGAAAGCATCTGGACTGACTAGACCGAAGGCAACCAAACGGTCAGCAACCTCAAATTCTATACCAACCGAAGTAAGAGCCTCAGCAGCTTTTGCCTTTCTTTCATCAAATCCAACCTGTTTAACAACCACCTTACCGATATCCAACTTCCACCCCAGTAATCGAGAAGTAAGCCGTGCATTGATTCCTTTCCTGCCAATGGCAACGGAAAGGTCATCTTCTACCACTTCAAAATACATCCTCCTTTTTTCCCGATCCAGCGAAACATTTTGAGGAACCGCAGGTTTAAGGGCTTCCGCCAACTGTTCGACGGGATCTTCAAACCATCGAACAATGTCGACTTTTTCCCCGTTCATTTCGCGAACAATGCTCTTGACTCTGGAACCCCGGGCACCCACGCAAGCCCCGACTGGGTCCACTTTTGGATCAGTACTCTTTACGCAAACTTTGGTACGATAGCCAGGTTCTCTAGCCATTGCTGCCAGTGAAACGGTTCCATCCGCGATTTCCGCAACTTCCATCTCAAATAATTTGCGGACAAAATTGAGACTTGAACGACTGAGGATGAGTTCAGGTCCTCTTCCGTGTTGCTCTAATTTGTTTAATAAACATCTAATTCTTTCACCTGGAACCCAGTCCTCCCCCGGAACCCGTTCGCGCCATGGTAGTAGGGCTTCTGCTTTCCCCACCTCAACAACCAGATCTCCACGTTCTTTCCTGCGGACGGTGCCAGTTACCAAATTACCGACTTGATCGCGAAACTCGTCATAGATGTGTTCCTTTTCAAATTGACGAAGTCGTTGCTTAATTGCTTGCTCCGCGGTTTTGGCAGCAATTCTACCCAGATACGAAGGATCCATTTCTCTCTCAACGGTATCTCCAACCTGAGGACTTGTAGCATATAACCT
>DBVA01000142.1:46601-47397 GCA_002308735.1 Opitutia bacterium UBA1276
GCCTTGTCCACATGGATTTCGCGTGAGGTATCGGAAACCGACTCGACCACTTCCAACTGAGTCCAAGCCTGCATTACTCCAGTCTTGGGGTTGATCTCGACCCGGATATCACTGGAGGAATTCACCCCCCTTTCCGCTGCCGCCTTGACGGCGCTTTCAATCGTGGCAATCATGTCCTCACGGCTGATGCCCTTCTCTTTCTCCATGTATTCGAGAACTGCGAGAATTTCGCTACTCATAGTGATTGATAGGTTTTAGGTGTTTGGAAAATAAAAATAAAAAAGGCGAGCAAGGCCCGCCTATCGGTTAGATTAGACTGTAAAATATATTTCTACAGATTGGAGACCAAATTGTCAATTCATACCGCCCACCCCCCAGATTTCTTTTTTCATCGTTGCAGAGGAGACCGAAACGGGTATGGATTCTTTTCCTTCATGAAAACATTATGTTTTACCACCTTACCAGGCGATGGCATCGGGCCAGAAGTTATGAATATCGCCTTGGAAGTTCTCAAAGCCCTTGGAGATAAACGGAATTTCCAGATCAACTCTAGTTCCCATGATGTAGGAGGAATTGGAATTGATAATCACGGAAGTGCCCTACCTACCTCCACCCTATCCGCTTGCCGGGATTCAGACGCAATCCTGTTTGGCTCAGTTGGTGGTCCCAAATGGGAAAACCTTCCCCCTAAAGAACAACCTGAGCGAGCTGCCCTACTCCCCATCCGTAAGGCTTTTGAATTATTTGCCAACCTTAGGCCTGGCAATCTTTACCCTGAGCTTGCCGACCTTTCTCC
>DBVA01000142.1:47749-48171 GCA_002308735.1 Opitutia bacterium UBA1276
ACCGGTGGTATTTATTTTGGTCAGCCTAAAAGCACCAAGGTTATGGAAAACGGGGAAGAGGAAGCACTCGATACCATGGTTTATAAAACGAGTGAGATTGAGCGTATTACAGAAATAGCTGTAAAAGCAGCTTCTTTAAGAGATCGGAAGATTTGCTCCGTTGATAAGGCCAATGTACTTGAAACATCGGTTCTTTGGAGAAAGGTAGTGACTGAATGTGTTACTAAATTAGACCCAAGCATTGAGCTTTCCCACTTGTATGTTGACAATGCTGCTATGCAATTAGTTCGGGACCCAAATCAATTTGATGTTATTGTTACCGAAAATATGTTTGGAGACATTTTATCTGATGAACTAGCTGTGATCTGTGGATCTCTTGGAATGCTTGCTTCAGCAAGTCTGGGAACCGGTAAAAACAGTTT
>DBVA01000008.1:0-41040 GCA_002308735.1 Opitutia bacterium UBA1276
ACTACGATGCAGGTTGGCACATTCTAGGAATTTAAAATATAGGGAATGACACCACGGTGCCCTTTTCTGGATGAAATTGTAAAGCTTGGTACCAAATCTATAAAGAGCACTAGTTTCTTCCAGAGGATGGAAAACTTCAGCATCATACCCTTTGCTAGTCCACCACTCCTTTAACGCGAAAGCTCTCATGTCATGCCCGCCTCCAGTAGAGGAACTGAGTATAAGCAGGTTCATGACATCTGGGAATTACTAAACTTAAATTCTTAGAAAGGAAAAATTCCTTTAAAGACTTCAATTTGTGCTACTCTAATTCGTGGATAAAAAGTCCGCTCCTTAACTTGGGTTCAAACCATGTGGTCTTAGGAGGCATGATTTCACCGGCATCTGCAATGGAAATAAGCTCATCCATGGAGACGGGGAATAGGGCAAAAGCAACTTTCATTTCTTTGGAATCTACCCTTCGCTCTAATTCATTTAATCCGCGAATTCCGCCCACAAAATCAATCCTTGTATCCTTACGCAAATCTTCAATTCCCAGAATAGGACTGAGGATTTTTTCGGATAAAAAAGTTACATCTAAGTTCGCTTTTGGATTTTCGGTGAAGATCCTGTCTTTTGGTTTCAGCGAATACCACTGATTTTCAAGGTACATGGAAAATAGTCCTTTTTCATTAGGCGGAGAAGCTTCAAGAAGCTTTGTAATGTAGAATGTCTCTTCGAGTTCAGAGATGAAATCAAGTGGGCTTTTACCGTTAAGATCTTGAATGACTCGATTGTAGTCGTAAATTTTTAATTGATCATCTGAAAAAAGAACCGCCATAAAAAAATTATATTCCTCGGTTCCGTTGTGATCTGGGTTATGATCTTTTTTCTTCTGACCAACTCTGGCAGCTGCCGCAGTTCGGTGGTGACCATCTGCTACATATAAATCTGGTACAGCATTAAATTCAAATTCTATGAGGGAGATATCTTTGTCATCATTTACGATCCATAGTTCGTGCTTAATTTCATCCTCGGCAACAAAATTATAGACCGGCTCAAAAGTTACAATTTTCTGGATGAGGAGATTAATATTCTGGACGCCACGATAGGAAAAGAAAACCGGTTCAGCATTAGCATTTTGAGTTTCAACATGTCGAACTCGGTCGTTTTCTTTTGCGGTTCTCGTAAGTTCATGCTTCTTGATTCGACCGTCGTAGTACTCTTGGTAATCACAGCAACCCACAATTCCAGTTTGCTCCCTACCCTCCATGGTTAGCCTGTAAACATAGTATGAGGCTTTTTGTTCCTTAATTAAATAACCCTTGGAGGATAACTTTTTTAAATTTTCTAATCCCTTTTCATAAACTTTCTGATCATAAGGATCAATCTCTTCAGGAAGTTCGATTTCAGGCTTGATCACTCGCAAGAAGGAAAGATTATTGCCCTTTGCCTCATCCTTCGCCTCCGCAGCGTTCAGCACATCATAGGGACGGGAAGCAATGTCTTTCGCAAATTCCGGTTTTGGTCTTAAGGCTTTAAAGGGTTTAAAGGTTGCCATGATTCAGGTTTTTGAGAGTACGAAGTATCTAAGCGGAAAGGGGATGCTTACTTTTTAGAGTCTTGATTGGCTGCTTTTTTTGCCTTGAATTGTTCAATCAGCTTTTTCGCAGAACCCGCAGCAAGTGTACTTTTAAGCAGACCAGTTGCCTTTGGCATTCCCGAAACAGCAGCAGCTTGGTTGGAGGATTGTATTTCCTCCAGAATTTCTCTTCTAAAAATTGAAATTGACCGGGGTGCTGAGATTCCAATTTTAACAGAATCTCCTTCAATTTTAGTGATCGAAATTTCTATTTCATCACCAATTTTGATACCCTGCTCTACTTTACGAGATAAAATCAACATGATCTCGACAAAGTAAAATTAAAGTTCCTCTCCACCGACATCTAGGATATGCCGTGCGGAATAATCTTCATGATTATTGATAATGCACTGCTTTCCTACCAAGGTTCGACGATTCACAATGATCGGACCCACAAGGTTCAGGGAAATTTTATTTGATTGTTCCGGAAGCAGGGTAACAATATTTAGGATCATGGTATCTTCGGGACCTGTAATTCCCAATACCTGAATGTCACCATCCGCAATTTCTACGGAGTAGTCTGGGAGAACTCCACCGGGTTCAAGTACAACAAAAGCCAAACCATCTTCTTTTTCCTCCCTAAGCCACATAAAAGGCAACTCTTCTTCGTCAAACATGAGTTCCATGGAGCGAATCTGAGAAAATCCAAAAAGACCTTCGGGCAAAGAAAGTTTATTACGTGAACTCGAGCCTTCCAATTCTGGATTGTTCGACTCCTCACCTAAATTAAGTTTCATGATTTGAAGTATGCAGGTTTCTTATTATAGGTAATTTAGCAGTGAAGTATTGAGTAACTGAGCTCCCACCTGCATGGCGGCTTGGTATGCGGTTGAAACCCTTGATAACCTCATAATGGTCTCGGAAAGATCAACATCAAGGTCGCGGGAAATTCTTTGATCTAATTGCATGAAATAATCTTCATCGTGAGCTTTAACGGTTTCCATTCTTACCATATTCGCCGAAAGCTCCCCCATTTTATCAATGATATTATCTTCCAACTTGATCAGCTTCTTTTCTGAATCCTCAACTTCTTGAGAGTAATAAGAAGGAGTTGCGTTGTTCAATCCTTCCCTGAGTTCGATCAAAGTATTGACCACATTACCCAGTTCAGCCGTATTGCCATCTGCTGAATTTAAGAAGGATGAGATCTTACTCTCTTTACCAACATAAAACTGGGAGTTGTTCTCAGAGCCCATGTAGGAAACATTGACGATCTGTCCTTGTTCATTTCTGTGATCTAAAAAGGTTTTAGTACCGGTAGCAAAAGAGAATGTATCTCCAATACGGGGGCCCGTTGGTGCAATTGTTGTATTGGGGTCGCCAGTCAATTCAAACCCTGCAATCCGGTAAGGACCAGGATCATTTGGATTTTCCTGCCACATAATAGTCGCCTCTAATGTTTCGTCTCCAACTTGGACTGTGGCTTTGGTGAAATCTGGAGGGATAATCCCATCGGAAAAGAAATAACGACCAGCATCCTCAACCTTTAATCCGGCAATATTTCCATTAACATCAACCACAGCTTTGGCAGTTGCATCTCTTCCTGCTGCGCCTGCCGAGGGAATATTTACAGATGGTGCGTCCTCTCGGGTTGCATCGAATTGTAAAACATGCTGGAGAGGGTTTTCTACAACCTCCCAGATATAATTTGCAACCTGTGACTGGCCGTCAGCACTAGGGATAAGTTTAGAATCCGGATAAATGAGATTAGTGGAGCCAAGAAAATCAGCCGAAGGTAAGAAATTATTAAAGTCATCCCTGAGGCTTCGGTAGTACTGGCCATCATAAAGAACAACATCCCCACTGTTGTAAGTTATATTTGAGGACCACTCGGTTCCTTGTCTTGTGATTTGTGCTGGTACTTCGATCAGTTTATTGCTTAGGCGTAAATCATCTATATCTGTTTGATCCGTTACATTAAGGGTCTCGGTTGCAACATAATAGGAATTTTCTTCTCGGTGATAAAGATAATCACCAGTATTTAAGCCTATGGGTTGTAGGAGTTGATTCTGAGTAGAGAAGACTTGTTCCTCTCCGGCTTTTGGCAGGGAAGCGAGTTTGAAAACGGTGCCATCACTTCGGGCAGATGCTTCGGTAAGTGGAATAGTAGAAGCCGAAGGATTGGTGGGATCAAAAGTACCAGTTGCAGTATTCGAATTTGCGGTGGCAATGTAGTACTTCTCAGTTGTTTCATCGTACAAATAGTCACCTTTGGTTAAAACTAAATTTTCATTAGCATTAATTTCTACGAAATTGGGTGGGAAGTTATCTTGTATAGACGACCACAATGTTTTGTCGCCGTTTTCAAGGTTGGTTCCGTCTAAGGAAACAAAATAATTTCCTTCATGCTGCACAACTGGTTGCTGGTAGGTGATCACTTGACTCGTAATAATCTGACTGCCCTCAGGCGCAGCTGCTAGCCTGTATTCTTGAGTCTGGTGATCAAAATAAACCGTTCCCTGAGATTCAGAACCTTTTACCTCATAGGTAGTAACCGGGTAAAAAATAGTTTTAACCTTTTCATTCGCCATCGTGGTAAGGTCACTAGGTTGTGCATCAACAGGAAGTGAATCCGAGAAAAGAAGGATATCTTGGTTTTGAACCGAAGCGTCACCAAAGTTGTCAAAAAGACGACCATCTAGAGATAAGAAGAATTCTTTTTGAGTAAGTCCCGTGGCTTTTAGTTCCCAATCTTCCCGATCCACATCGTAGCCAGAGGGTAATTCTTTCCAATAAGTAGAACTATCAACGGTCGGTTTATGATTAAAATTATCATTGATTTGAGATTCCCAAAGTTTTCCTTCAAATTCAATTATATTACCTAATTCATAAGTTTGTAAGCGTTTCCATGGATTGGAATGGGTCATGGATAACTGAGAAGTACCTGCGGCTGATTCTATTCCAACTGCAATATTTTGGGTCCAAGCTGGGGCAACTGAATCCGTAGGCATGGATCCATCCGCAGATTCCTGAAGGACGGTATGGGTTGCATCCAGGAGGGATGCATCGAGTAAATTAATCAGTTCACCTGTTGCTTCATCGGTCGCTTGAAACGCGGACTCCCTAAAATATTTTCCAGCCAGATTAGGGTTAGTAACTTCATTTACCACCGCATTGGTTACATTTGTTGGAATGGTTGCACCAGCAGCATCAAGGGCAGTCAGGTTGGATCCTAAAGAAACCCAATTGCCAGAAACATCAGGGGTTTGATCATCAAAATTATTTGCATTTGGATCTTGGGATGTAGTGGCAGCAGTCGTTTGATAATAAACGCCTCTATACCTGACCACATCACCCAGGGCATAATCATCCACTAACCAATTTTTACTAAGAGCAGTAACAGAAGCCTGATTAAATTCATAGAAATCGGAACCTTGATGTACCACCTGACCAACTTGGTAGTCAGAATTTGAATCGAATTCACCACTCATGATGGGTTGGGCAACGACAATACGTTTTTGATCATTTTTAGCCGCATCTTCAGCAGAAAATGAATTGGACACATCAAAGGTGTTGGTATCGTTAGGATTATGCGGTATGTCACCGGCACTATTTCCAGCTGAAACGACTTTATGCCAAGTTCCAGCATAGAATGTGTAGTCATCCTCTGCGTATTCTCCCGCTGCCCATGTTCCCTTCACTGATTGGTCAAATTCTACAAGCCGTGGGTTGGTCGCATTTGAAGAAATATCATAAACACGTTCCCCTCCTTTGTAGGAAGAAAACTGATACCAAAGAGGAGCATTTTCTAAACTTGAAAAAACATAATCATCAACTTGCTTTTTTTCTGACTCTGTTAGTTCGTTGTATAATTTCCCGTTAAAGACGGAAGCGGCCCTTTGGTTCCTTTTTTCCTCTATTTGATTTGGATAATAATGGTTTGGATCCCAACGAGTCAGATAGTTGGCCTTGGCATTGTACTTCTCCCCTACCGTTCCGGAAACAACTAGGTCTCCATTGTTGGAGATTTCAGAATACAATATGACTGATTCATTACGAGGATCAGCCTGTCCAGATGAACCACGGACAAAGGCTCTGTATGAAAGATTGTTTTCTACCCTGGGAGAGTCGACTAAAAGTTTTGTATCGTTATTGATCAGATCACGGACAACTTCGGTTATTTTATTTGTGGATAGGCCATCTGTCTTGGCTTCCACCACATACTCACGACCATTGAGGCTAATTACAACTTGCTCGCCGGCTTTAATTTGCCGAAGGCCATCCGTGCCAACTTCTCCAACAAAACTCGAATTTAAAGAAATAATAGAGTTTTGTTCTTTTCCGAGTTGAACCTCGGAGTTTCCAAATTCAGGCTTTAATTGAGTACCAGCAAAAAGAGATCTTCCTCGGTGCCGTGCATTAATCCGGTTGAGAGATTCTTCAATAAGCTGGTCTATCTCATTCCCGTAGGTCTCCATTGCAGGACCATTAAGGCTGGAACCGGCTACTCTGGAAATCTCTTGAGCCCTCTGATTAAGCTCTCTTAAATTATCAAGGTTGAGATGACCTGCATTCAAGAATTCTGATGCGTAAGAAGCGTTTCTTTGATACTGGGCAAGCTTACCCTTTTCAGTATCCAAACTAATGACCCGACCAAGACGCATGCCATCATCCTCGGGAAGGGTGATTTTTTGTCCGCTCGAAATCTGTTTGTCTAATTTGTAGCGCTGTAAGTCTAAGTTACGAATGGTGTTCGTAATGGAATCAGAAACGCTTAGATTTGGAAGACGCATGCAAAAAATTATTTAACGAGACCAAGGACAACAAGTTCCAACATTTTGTCGAGGGTATTAAGTACTCTTGCTGAAGCCTGAAATGAGCGTTGAAATTGCATCAGATCAGATACTTCTTCATCGATCGAAACTGAACTGACAGCTCTTCTCTGGTCTAGTAATAGAGTCTCAAGTGATTTTTGGTGTTCTAGGTTGTCATTCAGATCAGACAATGAGTTGCCAATGTCAGCATTCATAGTTGAAATATGATCGGTAAAGCTTCCTTCATTGGCAAGATCACCAATTGCAAATGCTACGTCGTTTGCACCTTCAGCGAAATCATGAGTTGATTTTAAGTTTTCTACGGTAAGATCATTTTCAACACGAAGGCTGGTCGCTAGGTTCCAATCATTTTGCAGAATGGCGTCAAAAGAGAAATTGTCGCCAATTATGAAAGCTTTTTCACCCTGCTCAATTCGAAATGGAATCGTTTCATAACCGAGTAACAAAGATCTGCCATCATCATCCGTACCGGTTAACTTATCTTCACCCGGATAGGTAGTATCGAGTTCAAGCGTTACATGCTGCATTCTCCGAGCGGAGGAGTAAAATTGATAAATATCAACATTGTTAGGATCATCGAGAAAAAGCTTTATCTCATCGCTTTCTCTGACTAGTGCTTGATTTGGTACTTCTTCTGGAAATATAGGAGTTGTGTTAACAATAGTGAAAGTATCTGATTCAGCCGTAGGCAATGTCATATTAACCTCTTCTCTGAAAAGTTGAAGTTCCCCATTCCCTTCTACACCATATAGACCATATTCTTCCTCCATGATCAGATTATTTCCGGTAACTGGACGGGTTAAAAAGGCGTCAAAGCCAAAAAGATAACCACCTTGTTCATCATCTGGGTTGTAAATATCATTTACTTTGGTAACGAAATTGGAGACGAGATCATTAAGGTTGGTTCTAAATCTTTCCATCTCGTTAGACCTTGCTGCTTGGTAACCATGGATGGAACCAGCAGAGAGATTTAATTCAATCCCATCTGAAAAAATGGCATCAGATGAAGGAAAAGAATTTCCAGAATTTATGATATTGAAAGTGGTGATTTCACCATTTTTGACCACTGCTTCTGCAATCCCGATATTGATTTCTTGCAAAGCCCCATTTGCAGTATCGTGACCAGATGATGAGATTTTTCGAATGAAGCTTGTTGGGTCATCAATTGAATTTAGCTTTGGTTTAAAAACATGAAAGTTTTTGGACCATTGAGTATCAGATGGGTCAAAGGATGCAATTTGTGCGGGGTCCGAAATGATTGCCGGAGAAGAGTCTACCACAAAATGCTGTTGAGTCTCTTCGTCGTAATACACTTCATCGTCAAAGAATTGAAGAGAGGCTTGTCCCCTATTCAAAGTTTTCACATCTGAGTCTACAAAGGAATTAAGCCTTACAAATGAATTTGAGTTGGCGAAATCAGGAACCTCTCCATTCGGAATATCTGCAACGGTTAAGTAATACATCGGCTTATTATTACTACCCAGGCTCGAAATTATTTCACCTTTAGTGTATGTAATTTCACCATTTTCGTCAGCTGTGCCTTCTAATTTTGAATTAGTCTCGGAGGGAAGGTCTTGACCTATTACCCATAGACTCCCGAGGGTTTGATCCCCAGGGACTAATTCGCCTTCAGTTCCGTCTTGATTGGTCGTAGCAAGAATCGTGGAAAGATCAGTACCTTTTTCAAGGTTTTGAAAGGCTTGATAATAGGTATCTTCGTATTTGATGACTTCTCCAGCCAAATAAGTCCGGCTAGCTAAACCATTGGTACCTAATTCTTCCGAGATTGCAGAGACCTCAGCTGTAGCTTGAAGATACTTTCCTTCGTAATAAATCTGTTCACCTTGTTGAAAAGATTCAATGTCGGAATGCCGTTTTTTGATTTCTTGAACTTGGCCATTGGGCCAAGTTGTAATTTTCATGAATTTTAAGGTGTCAGATACATCATCCCCTTTTTGCGTATTGGTAAGAGCTTGGTAGTACGCATCTCCCTGGTAAAAGACATCCCCTTGCATTCTGGCTACTTCAGACAAAAAGGGAACCGTGTTTGCCACGCTCCCTCCAGTTACTGCAGAGAGTTCATTTCCATCGTCAACAGGTGCATCTATCCCAGTTGCTTGTCCGGCAACATTGTTAGCATCTGCTGGTATCTCGGTCTCGTCGCCATCAACTGCTACATTGACGAGCGGATCACCTTGCTTAACTTCATCTCCTTGAGCGACAAAAACTTCTTCGACTGTCCCGCTTTTCGGTGCTGAAACTACCTCACCTGTTTCTGTTTCAACCAAATTTGTGGTGGGTTTTGGGGGAAGAAGCGAAACAAGAATTGGGCCCTCTGAGTCATTGTAAAGTGAACCACCATCTAAAACCTCAAATCTACCCAAGTTACCATCTGCATCAATTTTAGCACGAACTTTTGCCTGGGTTCCATTGGGATCACTAGGAGCAGCTATAACAAACTCTTGGCCCCAATCATTGCTTATGTTTTTGGGCCCCATTGGATCTAAGAGGTTAACTTTCTCGTTGGCTGAACCTTGGACATATAAGTTGATGAAGCCAGAGGGAAGACCACTTTCTGGGTCGACATCTTCCTCCACTTTGAAGTCCATTAATTGAGATAATTCCTCCAGTAGTGCCTGCCTGCGGTCACGATAGGTAACCGCTTTTCCCTTATCTTGAAGTTCAAAGCGACGAACTTGCTTATTTACTTCATGCAGTTGAGCCAATACACGATTTACATCATCGACTGACCTTCGAACTGTTTCTGAAAGATCCTCTTCAATGGAATCCAAGCTACCTCCGGCATCGTTAAATCTTTTAACTAAAGTACCAACCTTGTTAAATAGCTCTTGCTTGATTGTGGGTTCATCAGGGGAAGCCGACAATTCCTGAAAGGCATTAAAGAAATCATTGAGTGCACGGGTAAGGCTACCAGGGGCGAGGTCACTGTCGTGGAGGTCATCTAGACCAACATTAATTCCGCTCCGCGTGATCGTTTCTCCCAGTGCACCCTGGAGGAGGTCGAGAATCTCTTTACGAGCCTCCAAGCTTGAAGTTTCAGAAAGTTCGTTCACAACCCTTTTGTCGAGCAGTTCACTGCGGGCATGATCCAATCCTGCTGCTTCCAGTCCTGATGTTTGGAGTTCGCCAAAGCTTCCATACATCACACCTTCCCTGGCCAGCACGCGTTGCCTTGCATAGGTCTCGTCATTGACATGAGCCAAATTCTTACCAGCAATTTCAGCAGTCTTTGCGTGGTAACGCAAAGCTTCACTATTCTTGCTGATTTCTCCGAGTAAAGACATAAGAATAAAAAAGATTATGCAGATTCGTTTATACTAGATCGATCGCCTGCAAGATCATGTACATTTCCACTACGACTGTAAGTTTTGGAGTGGGAACTGGGATTTGTAATACTGAGAATTTGGTCGGTTACTTCAGATAGTCTCTTTAATAAGCGTTGGTTTTGCTCTATTTTTGACCTCACCTTGGTGATCAAATTATTAATTTCCTCAACTAAGCTTTCAAACATGGGCTGAGTTACATCTGGGAAATGAGGAATGAGTTCAGATAGATTGGATTCCTGGGATAAACCAAGAGTATTTGCCAAGCTGGTGACAAAACCCTGCCTTCTCTTCTGAAGGATTTGACTTGCTTCCATTTGGGTCTGAACAGTCTGATTTATTTCCAACAGGCTTTCAGGTCTGCGGTCTAAAATACTTTGTTGCTGTGCTGAGAGTAGACCAAGAAGGCTACCATATTCTTGCAGCTCATCACGAAGTAGTCCAAGTAAGTCTTCCCAACTAAATGAAAGATTAGGTGCAGTGGCTTGAGCGTAGGTTGACATGATTAAAGATTTTTACTTTTTGCTTCCGTGGGGGGCGAAGCTTGACTGGACAATTGTTGTTGCAGAATATTGGAGATACCAAACCCGCCCCCGCTAGCAATACTTTCGGAAATTGCATCCGTAAAAAAGTGGCGGTACATTCTATGGGCGTTTCCGTCTTCATTGAAAACACCTTTGAACATTGGTTTTAGGGCTTCCTTTAAGAACTGTTTTACAAGTACAGACTCAAACTGTTGGCTAACTGCAGCAACTTTTTGACTTTCAGAGGCATGTTTCGAGTGAGCCATCTCCATAAGCATGGATGAATCCATGCCAATATACTTGTTTCCGATGTCGTTTGTTTCCATATTAGTTGATGATTAACTCCGCTTGTAACGCACCGGCATTCTTTATGGATTGAAGAATCGAAGTCATTTCTCGAGTGGTCAACCCGAGCTTGTTCAAAGCGGATGCGAGCTCATTTACTGTCGAGGCCCCAGGAGGATCAAGTTCATCAAGAGCCTCGAATCTACCAACCTCTTCAATGAGTTCTGCATTTTCTCCTTGGATGACCGCAGTTGCCCCTTGAGAGAATGGTAAAGGCTGGCTAACTCCAGTGGTTGGATTAAGAAAAATCGTAATATTACTACTGCTTACAGCAACGGGAGAAATACGGACATTTTGAGTTGCGACAATCGTACCTGTTCTTTCGTTGATAATTACTCGGGCTGGTACATCTGGCTTAACATCGATTGCACCGATCGCTGCAATAAAGTTGGTAGACTGTCCACGGAAATTCTGGGGAAGCCTTATATTCACTAAGCCTCCATCTTCAGCGATAGATGTGCCTGGATAAAATTTATTTACTGCGTCAGCAATTTTAACCGCAGTCAAGTGGTTGGGTGAACGAAGGAGTAAGTCGATGGAACCAGCGTTAAGTATGTTGCTTTCGATTTCTTTTTCAACGAGAGCACCATTGGTAATGATACCTACAGTAGGATGATTCACTTGTACATTCGCTCCTCCAGCGTTACCTGCGGATAGACCTCCGATAGAAACCGGACCCTGAGCAACCGAGTAAACTTTACCATCAGCTCCTTGTAGAGGAGTCTGCAAAAGGATACCCCCTTGCAGCGAATCAGCATTTCCGATCGAAGAAACGGTAACATCCATTCTTGAGCCTTCTTTGGCAAAAGGGCCGATGTTTGCAGTTACCATTACCGCAGCAATGTTTCTGGATTTATCGGCTTTGTCAGCCCGAATACCCAGGCGTTCAAGGGCGTTTAAGATACCAAGTTCAGTATATTCGATTCTTGAATCTCCCTGGCCTGCCAGACCAGTAACGATACCATAACCGAAGAGTTGATTACTTCTTGCTCCTCTAATATCGGTTAAGTTCTTAATTTGTGCTCCATAAACAAAAGGAGCCCCTACTAAAAAAGAGAGGCAAAAAACAAAAGCGATTTTAGTTTTAGATAACTTCACTGTATATTTTAAAACGGGTTAAGAATCGCAGCGAGCCTTTGGTACCAACTTTCTTTTTGAGCATCATTAAGGCTTCCTTTCGAGACAAATTCGATTTGAGCATCGGCAATGAACTGAGAGGAAATGATATTTCGGTATCTCAGACCATCTTTGAAACCAAATCCGATGTCTTCCTGCCTGACAATTCCCTTCAAGACAGCATAGTAACTCTCACCGGAAAAAGTCACCATCCTTGCTCCTTCGATAATTAGGTTTCCATTAGGTAAAACATCGATCACCACAACCGAAACTCGGCCTTTAAGATCTTGGGTGTTAGCAATCGAACCTCCGCCCTGGTTAGAGGTTTTAGTTTCAATCTCTGTGGTTGGAAGTCCACCATTGTGAGTCCCCATTTTACTGTTTGCAAAAAGGAAGCTGTTAACTGCATTTTCGATTTGAGACTGACGGTTACGAACTGAATTCTGAGAAGCTGCCAGGGAAGAACTTTCAGATACATCGATTGTAATCAAATCGCCAATTGAATATGCTCTTTTCCCAGCAAAAATACTTCTTTGGGAATTAGTACTTTTATTCCACAATGAGGCAGCTTGGACTTCCCAAATGAGTGATGAGAGGCAAAAGGCGAGTAGTATTTTGAAAAGATTCATAAATGTACTTTTACACTATTTTCGTTGAGGACTTTGGCATGAAAAATTTTGTCGGAGGACAGGTTTTTTATTTTGACGAGTCCACCTTCCACACCGTCTTCCAGTGCCATACCCTTCATGGTTACATAAATACCATTGCCCGAGGCAAAAACATCGACGACTTTACCTTTTCTTACCAAAGTCACTTTTGCTAAGTGGTTCCAACGAATGGGAGAACTCGTTTTGATGTTAGTTGCAAGTTGGTAACCATTAAGTTTAGCGGTGGCAGGAACCGCTCCTGCATATTGCTTAAGAATATCAACGGGTCTAGAGGTAAACATCGAAGAACTAAGCCTGGATCCCCGGTTCATTTGTTGAGTGCTGAAGAAAACATCGACATAATGAGCCAACCTCACAGGTTCAGCGAAATTTCCAACAAAAGAGCCACGGTCCCAAATACTGAAGCGGACAAAAGTGCTTGGGCAAAGTTCGTCAGGCATGCAGTCATTGATTTTGACAATGAAATTGGGACTGATTTCAATCACTTTCCATTCGCGGGTAAGATATGCTGAGATCTTGCCGCTTGATTGATACCTGTGAGCCAACATTTCACTGAGCTTTTTCTCAAGTAACGGACGGTCCAGCTCAACCTTACGGATTGCCGACAATTGAAGGTCTTTATATCCAAGGTTTGAGGTAGGAGCTATTAGAGCGGACGACTTTAGGGAGTGCTTCGTTTCCGAAAAAGCTGTTTCCTTCCCAAAGCTTATGGGCTCTAGGAATTTACCAACTTCACCGGAAAGAAAAGTAAATGCGGAAAAAAATAAAAATATGGGTAATTTTCGGCTCATCTATTAACGCTTCAACTGATTGACTCGAGCAAGCATATCATCAGAAGTTTGAATAGATTTGGAATTAATTTCGTAAGCACGTTGAGCAATGATCATATTCACCATTTCTTCCACAACATTGACATTCGACATCTCGAGATACCCTTGTTGCAAAACTCCAAATCCATTTTCACCCGGGGCACCAATTTCAGGAGCACCGCTTGCTTCTGTTTCAATAAATAAATTGCCACCTTGTGCTTTCATACCAGCAGGATTTGGAAAACGAACCAATTCAAGTTGACCGATGATTTGACTTCCATCTGCAGTTTCTACGGAAACTTCACCCGTAGGTGATATAAAGACATTGGTAACTTCTGGATCAATTTGAAGACCCGCAGCTAAGGGTAATGCATCGGCGGTAGTTATTTGACCGTCAGGTCCGATCTTAAATGCCCCATCCCTAGTGTAAGCTTCTGTTCCATCTGGTTTTTCAACTTGAAAGAAACCAACTCCGTCTATGGCAACATCCATCTTTTCACTGGTTTGTGTTAGTTGGCCTTGGGTAAAAATTTTCGCAGTTGATACTACTTTTGTTCCATTCCCCATTTCTACACCAGTGGGAATAACATTACCTGCACCAGTCTGTCCACCCGCTTGACGTGGATTTTGATAAAGCAGATCTTGGAATTCTATCTTATTCTTCTTGTAGCCAGTGGTGTTAACATTTGCAATGTTGTTAGAAATAACATTGAGGTTGAGTTGTTGGGCTTGCATGCCCGTTGCTCCTGAGTAGAGAGATAAGTTCATTGTCTATTTACTGGGTTTGTCCGAGGGTTCCAATTGCTTTTCCTATATTCTGGTCAAAAGTTTGTATCATTTTTTGGTTCGCTTCATGTGCTCTGGATACTTCGATTAAACCAATCATTTCTTCGATTGGTGAGACATTGCTGCTTTCGATGTATCCTTGCATGATCGTAAATTGTTCTGGGTTTGCGTTCTCGGGGGTTACACCCACTTCTTTGGCAACAAAGCCACCCCCAACCTTTTGTAAGTCCAGTAATGGATCTTCAAAAACAAAAACTCCTACTTGGCCTATGTTCTGCCCACTTTGATAGATTAGTCCTTCCTTATCAATGCTTAGATCACCTCCGCCAGGAACAGTTTGGATGGTCGAGCCTCCTACATCTGAAAATTCGTGTCCCATGCTATTTACCATTACACCGTCTGCATTAACATAAAACTGACCATCACGAGTGTAAACCGCGTCCCCATTAGTGTTAAGCAGGGCAAAAAAACCGTCTCCGCGAAGGGCCATATCCATAGGGTTATGAGTTTCGCGCATCTCTCCTTCATGATAATCTACCTGATTTTTCATTACCGGAAAAGAACCAGGCATTTCATTGCGTAATCTATCATGAGTACTTCGGGCAATTTCTCCACCTTCGACGGCTTCAAAACTAACCGCAACTTTCTTAAAACCAGCAACATGACTCGCAGCAATGTTGTTCGCAATTATGTTTTGGTATTGCTCGAGGCCTCTTAATGCAGAAGCGTTTTCAAATAATGATAGGTTCACGCATGCAGTAAAGCAGAATGCATGCCATTAAAGGAGATTTAGCTCAGTTTAAAACGACGGATTGTTTCCAGAGGAGGATAGTTACGCACAAGTTAGCATTGTCTCAAACGAGTCAATACTGGCACTGAATTTTAAGAATCCTACCGTCTTGAAGATGAATCAGGATTTCTTGGGCTATGCCTTCTTCCGAAAGGACTTCAACCTTGGGGCAATTTGCTTCATCATAGATAACTTCAGATTCGAGGTCTTTGCCTGAAAGATCATCAACGGTATCAGTTTGTTCTGTATCCTTGCTTTGAAGGAATGGACGAAACTGAGATTTAGCAGAGACATCACCGTCTTCTTTAATTCCGCCTCTACCTGAAAGATAACTTTGCATATTTTTTGTTAAGCAAAAACCGTACCTAATTATTTTTGAATTGAGCCAGATCGTTTTTACTCATGTCCAAAACCAGACTAAGTTCAACCCGTCGATTCTTGTCGTGTTGATTGGGATAGCGGGAATCGTTTGGTTTGGTAATTCCATGTCCCGTAATTCTTTCGAGTTTTTCATCTAAATCACCCGCAGAATAATAATCAAGAGCATCCACTACTTCTTTTGCTTGCAGAAGGGACATCTCCCAAGGCCCTTCCCCTCCTCTACCAATACTTGAACTCAAATGGTTGGTATGAGAGTCGACTCTGTAAACCAAAACATGCTGGGAAAGTAACCAAGACATTCGAAGCATTACTTTTCTTCCGTAAGAGGTGAGGTTTTCTGAAGAATCTTCAAAAAGTGGTTTGTCGTCTCCATGAAAAAGGGTAACTTTCAACCCGTCCGAGGTGGCTTCAATTTGTATGACTTCATCATCTATCTCATGCAATTTTAGTCTCTTATACCAGTCTTGTGCAATCCGGTGAAGAACATCGATATCGATCGATGTGGTATCGTTGGTATTCCTCATGGTTGTGTCGGACCGACCGACGATTTGATCTACCATACTACCTGGTCTTGCATCCTTTTGTTCAACTGGAGTCGATTTCGGAACTCCTGCCTTGTATGGGTCTCTAAAAAATCGGGTGGTTGCAATGATCACCTCTTCGTCTTGTGAAAGGATCCACAGGACAAGAAACAAAGACATCATTCCGGTAACAAAATCCGCATAAGCTACTTTCCATGCTCCACCATGAAAATATTTACGACGCTGTCTGTAGACGAATGCCTTGGGGGATTTGGACATTTTAAAAGTGGTTTTTAAGCTCCCTTGGCAGCTTCCTTGCACTTCTCTTCCAGATCATCCGCGGTTGGCTGAATCTGCTTATCCAAGGATCTTCTTCCAATTTCGACTGCCATGATCGGGGATAATCCCGTAGCAAAACCAGATACTGTCCTTTCAACGATTCGATAATAAAGCATTTCTTGAGTTTGATTTAGGGAAACTAACCTGCCTAATGGTATTCCTATACCGTAAGCTAGGAAAATCCCAAGAAAAGTACCACTCAACGCAGCAGCAACTTTGTAACCGACGGATTCTGGATCCTCAAGGTTTGACATGGTATTGATAATTCCAAGAACAGCGGCAACAATGCCAACTCCGGGCAGAGCGTCCGCAATCATTTCGATCGCCTTGATAGATCTTGAAGATTCAGCTTCTCGGCTTTGGAGTTCGGCGTTGAGGATTCCACCGATTTCACCTGGTTTACATCTTCCATCCACAATGGGCCTGAGAGAATTACATAAAAACTCAACCAATCCCTTGTCGTTGAGAAAGGATGGATATTTAGTGAATATAGAACTGTTTTGAGGGTCACTTACATGCTCATCCAAGGCGGGCGTACCTTTTCTTCTCCCGAGCATGAATAACTCATAAAGGAGGACGAGGAGGTCGATAAATTTACCTTGATTCGCGATCCCTCCCTTGAAGGCTTTGATGATGTCCTCTTTTAAACTTATGAGAACGCTTTTAGGACTGGATACCACGAGGATACCTAAGCCGATTCCGCAAATAATCATGATCTCACCCGGGTGGACAAGTGAGATTGGATTACCTCCAGCAGTTACAAAACCTCCGATACAGGAGGCAAATACGATTACAATACCAACAGCTAATAGCATTTTAAATGGTTAGTTAGGGTCTAGTGTTTGAAAGTTAGAGCGAAGACATAATAAGGAATGCGATAGAATTTGACTGATTCGTCCTTCGGTCAAGCTAAAGATTTGAGCAATCTCAGACAACTTTAATTCCTCATAGTAATAAAGCATGAGAATTTTTTTGTTCTGATCAGGAAGCTCTTTAATAAGATTGCGTAGGATTTTGACCTTTTCTTTTTTTTCAGTGAGTTCCTGGGTGGTTACTTCCGTGGGATCTGATAAGGTTTCCGATAAAGATAATCCATCCTCAGAATGGCCGCCTGAATTCGATGCACCACCATCGATCGGAACAAAAGTTACTGGCTGGGTTTGTTTAAGTAATTTTTCGTACTCAGACTGGGATAAACCTAGCTCTTTCCGGATTTCTTCAATCGAGGGGCTTCGGTTGTGCTTTGCCTCAAAAGTAGAAATGGTAGACTGTAAGGAGCGTGCTTTGGCCCGGTTTGCTCTTGGTAAAGAATCGATTTTTCTAAGCTCATCAAGCAAAGCACCCTTGATTCTAAGGGTAGCATAATTACCGAAAGCTTTTCCTTTACTGGAATCAAATTTATTTACAGCAACCACAAGTGCCCGAGCCCCAATCCCGTACATATCTTCCGTCTCATAGCTCTCAGGAAAGTGATGCCTCATTCTTGAAACAATCGATTTTACAAGAGGTAAATAGTCTTCAATCCAAAGATCCCTGGATTTTGTATCCTGCATCGCCTTCTTATATCGCTCTGCTGCCTTGGCCAAGCCCTGCCTTTGCAAGCGATCAGCCTGTAGGTCTGTTTTTTCTATTGCTTTCGCTGAGCTCATCTAAAGTTTATTTCAGAATCATGTTTTTGAGTCAATCTTCTGACTGACTTTGGTGATAGCTTCACCAATCGCTTTTTGAGATTTTGGCGAGTGGCCACCTGCACTTGCATTCTGTCCTTTTGGCATCGAGACTTTTTCCATTTCCATGTTGCCTTTGAGGAGCATTCCGAGAAGAAATCTGCCCAGAATAGAAAAAATCAAGCAACCGCATGAGCCATAAAGAACCGCAATTATTAGGTCTTTTTGATTGAGGTACGAAGCGGCCAAAAAGATTAAAAACCCGATGAATCCACATAGGCAAAAAAAGAATTTGGCATCGTCATTAACCATAGTTATAGGTTTTGATAAGAAGAGAAACCTTTTGCGTATAACTCTTCTGGAAACGTTCTAGAGATCATTTGATTTAGAACCCCGGTTGTGAAATCCCCGGTCACATTCTGTCCGTTGCAAATGCATAAAGGGGTAAGGTTACTTCTTAGAATAAGAGGCCAGAGCTTAGTGGAATTTGAAATTTCGTCAAAATGAGTAATAGCCAAATGAGTAGCGCCCAAGTGGTTGGCAGTGTTAATGTTTTTGTAAAGGATATCCTTATCGTAAGCACCGTTGACAACCAACACCCTGGTTTCGACTTCTAGATCGTCCAATGTTGATTTTGTTGTAGTCCAGTCCTCAAGGTTGGTCAGGGATAGACCTGGGAAATCAAGATATAAAGGTGAATCATTGGTGACCTGTGGAACCGACTCAGCTTGTCGAAATAAAGTAACCCCAACTACTTCACAAAAGATACGCAGGGCGTCATCTGGATTCGGGACTCCACTTTCCACTTTTAAAACCATTGGGCAGGTCTTGTTCATGAAGACTTCATGAGCCAGAAACTTACACAAAGTGGTAGTTTTGCCAACTCCAGGAGAACCTATGAGAGCAATCTTATTTTGTGCTTTGAGCTCAGTTGCTGAGCGATAACGATCTGAAAGGCCAACCGTTATGTGTTTTAAAGCATCGGCTAATGGAAGGTCTTTAAATTCATTCCAATTCGACCAAGATTGGATATCACTCAGTAAGGTCTGATCAAATCCAGTTTTATGAAGTAAAGACAGGGTTTCATTTTGGTCAAAAGAGGAAATTTCGTTTTGCCCACTATCCGGCTTTGTATTGGTTTTTTCTTCTTTGTAGGCTTCGGTAGCATCCTGAGTAATTCCTGAACTTTTTACGCCTTCATTATCCCCGCTTGTATCGTGTTCTGTTGAATCTTCGCTTGCAAGTTTTTCACTGCTAATTTTTTGTTCGGCAATTTCTGGACTTGGAACCTCAGCTATCACTTCAAGTTTCGGAGATGAAATAAACCGCTTTAACCCTTCACCCCCAACCTGACGAACGGAAAGAACCTTTGCATGATCCCCAAGTTTTTCCCTAATAATACGCACCGCCTCCTCTGCTGAACGAACGATTAATTTATACCGTTTTCCAGCTTTCATTTCGTCCGTTTTTTCGCTTATTGCTTGCATGGATAATTTTAGGCGGCAACGGGTTCTTTATTCGCAGACTCCTGCTCATTCATAGCATCCACGATTTCATCAGGGAGACTTTGATTGGCGAGTGCAATTGCTCCAAAAGGTTCGATTTGAGTTTCCGAAGGCAGTTCTTGGTATGCGAGCACTAGAAGTTGTGGATATGATGGTTCCATGAATCTCCTAAAGGCGAGCCGTAACTCTGCCGTGGTCACGATAACGGGTGTGATGCCATTATTATTCATTTCATCAATCTTAGGTTCTATTTCCTTAATGATTCCTTCGGTCAATTGGGGATCCATGATTAGACCGATGTCGAACTGACTTCTTTTAACCCTTGAAATTAAAGTTTGCTCCAAAGTCGGTTCGAAAGTCAGTGCTACTAATTTGTTTGGTTCGGTTTCATATTCCTTTATGAAATACATCCCAAGACGTTTTCGGGTCTGCTCTGATAAGTCGTCTGGATTCTTGGTTAAACTAGCCATATCGGCGATTGTTTCCAGAATTAAGGTTAGGTTCTTGATTGGAATTCTTTCCCGAAGTAGATTTTGGAGAGTTCTTTGGATAATGCCCACATTAACCAGATCAGGAAGTAGTTCGCTGACCAGAGTTGGGTTTTTATCCTTGATTAAATCAAGCAATCTTTGGGTCCCCTCCCTTTCGAGGATAAGATGAGCCGTTCTTTTAAGAATGTCTGCAAGATGAGTAACCAATACAGAGGATGGATCCACTACGGTACATCCTTCTACTTCAGCATTTCTTTTTTCATCTTCAGGGATCCACATGGCTTTGATGCCAAAAACAGGTTCTGTGGTCGGGATCCCATTTAACTTGCTTGCATCTCCCCCCCCCATACTCATTGCCAGAGATCTGTCAGGGATTAGGGTGGATCGAACAATTTCTTTCCCTCTGAGCATGAATCGATACTCGTTTGGTTCCAGTTCGATGTTATCGCGTACCCCAATGGTAGGCAGGAGCATCCCCATTTCTTTGGCAAAATTAGTCCTTGCACCGGTGATACGCTCCAGTAGGTCACCTCCTTTTTTCTTGTCGGCAAGCACTAGAAGACCATACCCCATTTCTAAGCCAAAAACTTCTTGCTCAATTGCACTTTCCATAGGTGATAAACTCGGCCCTTCCGATGCATTTGCATGGGATGGGTCCGATTGATTCGGAAGGGATTTAGCCCCAGAATGAGCTCCCATTGCACCTCCTTGATTCGCTTCACTTGACATGTCTTCAATGGAAGATTCTTGGGATTTCTTTGAGAAATAAAAAGCTGCCATGAAGCAACAAATTGATAAAATGAAAAAGGGCCAGAAGGTGTCGGACAGAAATAATGCAAACATCAGTAGCATCACTCCGGCAATCGCAATCGCTTTGGGATAAATCGTAAGTTGACGACTAACGAATTCTCCCAGATTCGCTTCTTCAGAAGAACGGGTAACTAAAATACCTGCAGCAATTGAAACAATAATGGCAGGAATTTGAGTAACCAAGCCGTCTCCAATTGAAAGTATTGTGTAGGTTTGTAGGGAATCTGACATCGACATGTCGCGTTGGAAATATCCAATCAAAATGCCACCTATTACATTCACTACGGTAATAAATATACCGGCGATCGCATCTCCACGGACGAATTTACTTGCACCATCCATGGATCCATAAAAGTCGGCATCTTTTTGAATCTTTTCTCTTCGTTGAAGAGCTTGGGCTTCCGTGATGACACCAGAATTCATTTCAGCATCTATGGACATTTGCTTGCCTGGCATCGCATCCAAGGTGAATCGGGCAGTAACTTCAGCAATCCTACCCGCACCTTTGGTGATAACCACGAAATTGATAATCACCAAAATAAAGAAAATAACTGCTCCAACTACATAATTTCCGCCCACTACAAAAGTTCCGAAAGATTGGATCACAGATCCAGCATCCCCGTCTAGTAAGATTAACCTAGTAGATGCTACATTCAGACCCAGACGATAAAGCGTAACAGCTAGTAGTAAAGTAGGGAATACGGAAAATTCAGGAGGATCTTTAACATAAATTACGGTAAGTAAAATTAAGAGGGATATCGCAATACTAAAGACGAGAAGGATACTGAGGATGTCTTTGTGAACAGGCAGAACAAGGAGTAGCACAGCACCGAATAAACCAAAGACAAAACCAAGGTCGGAGTTGCCCCCAAATCTGGCTAGGTAAGAGCGGAATTTCTGAAAGATTTCGCTCATGAGTATGCTTTGGATAAAGGCATTTTAGATAAAATTCTTCGAGCTTTAAGGCGATGGAAATAATAAGCATGGGTTTTGTAGACATGAGCCAAGATTTCAGCAACTATCTGGTAGAGTTGAAGAGGAATTGGCTCCCCTACTCTGCCCAAAGCATACAGGGTACGAGCAACGGGCTTGTTCTCAATCATGGGAACTTCGTGCTCTTTTGCTACAAGTTTTATTCGTCTGGCCAATAGATTTTCTCCTTTCGCGACCACAACAGGAGCATTATCCGTGCCTTTTTCATATCTTAATGCAACTGCGTAGTGCGTAGGGTTGGTCACCACAACATCGGCAGTCGAAACATCGGCCACCCCTTGGCCACCTAATAATTCCATAGCCTTCTTTCTTTGAGCTGTTTTGACTTCGCTCGAGACTTCTTTACTTTTTCTTTCTTCTTTTACTTCTTCTTTAGTCATCTTCATTTCATCATCATGCTCCTTTTTTTTCATGAAGAAGCTGATTATTGCTATTATTGTTAACAGTAATAGCAGGATAGATAGCATCACGAGGAAGAGTTTATAGATGAATTGTGGTAAATGTTGGATGGGTACGGGCGCGTAAAAAATGGGGTCATCAAGAAAAATGATTAAGGTAAGCCAGACCACCGAGGCGATGGCACTGAATTTTAAAAAATCAATCAAAAAGGTCTTAAGGGCTTTTAAACCCATGATCCTTTTTATTCCGGAAATTGGGTTCATCTTTTTGAAGGTAGGCTCTATTGCCTTTGGAGTAAACCTAAAGCCAGTTTGAAGTCCTTCTGCGATTAAGGAAGCAAGAAAACAAGCTGCAAGCAAAGGCAAAACAATTAAGGCCATAGATAAATAGGAAGAACTTAAGGTGTGGGCAACCCCTTCTTGCGTAGTGGTAATAGACTCCATGTTCTCCAGTATTGACCTGGTAAATACGAGCATATCATTTGCTTTTGAAGGAGCTAAAAACAAAATAATCAGCAAACCTGCTAGTAAGGTGAAGGTCATGCCAATTTCAGGAGCTTTAGCGAACTGCCCTTTTGATCTGGATTCAGAAAGTTTTTTTTCGGTTGGCGGTTCCGTTTTTGAACTTTTATCTACATCAGCCATCGTTTCCCAATCTTAACCGTTTTGAATGATATCCAACATAATGGTTACGGAACGTTTACTTCCGTCTAGGATGTAGGATGTTATTAGTAAAATAGAAGAGACTAAGAGGACTAAACCTGAGAGAATTCTGATGGAAAAACTCGTCATGAAAACGTTCATTTTAGGTACAGCTTTACCAAGAACCGCGAAAGATATGTTAATCATAAAATTCAAAGCGATAAATGGTGCTGCGATTAGGGTTCCAATAACAAAAACATTTGAAACTTCCCTTGCGAATTCAACCATTGGGCTAGCGGAAAGAAAATAGCTACCAATAGGTAGAATTTCAAAACTTAAAATGAAGGCTTTCAGTATGTCGTAGTGAATTCCAGCTACGAAAAAAATCAACATGCTGAAATAATAAAGGAGAGTGGTGATGGTGGAGTCTGTGGAACCTAAAAGTGGGTTCACACTGTTACTTGCCATCAAACCAATTTCATAGGAAATTAGGTGACCTGCTAGTTCAACCGCAAAGAAAATCATCCTCACGGTCATAGCAAGCAATAAACCAATACAGATTTCATTGAGTGATAAAAGAATCGCCCCTACAAAATGATTAGCCAATTCTAAATTTGCTGGAACGAGCGGGTTGATCAAAATAGAAAAGAGCAATCCAAATGCGGTTCTCACCTTTACAGGAATGAGTTTCCCCGCGAAAAGCGGTATACCCAGGAAAAATGCCCCCGTTCTTAGGAAAACGAGCACCCAAACGACAATTTCACCTGCTTCAATTGTCATTGTGCCATGGTTGGCATCAAATTAAACATAGAGATACAAAATTCGGTCATCGTTTTAAGGATGAAATTCGCGGAAATTACAATGGCAAGAGAAACGCATACTAATTTCGGTACAAATGTAAGAGTCTGCTCCTGAAGACTGGTAATCGATTGGATGAAACTGACAACTAGACCGACTACAAGTGCGGTACCAAGAATGGGAATAGATAAAATCAGTCCAGTCTGTAAAAGGTTTCTCATGATATCGACTGCAAGTTCCATTGTCATAATTGATGCCTCCTGTTTAAATTAAAAGCTAAGATACATTGAAACTGTTAACCAATGATTGAATAACCAAGTACCAACCATCCACTAATACAAAAAGCAGTAGTTTAAAGGGCATGGATATAACCACTGGGGGCATCATCATCATTCCCATAGACATCAAGGAGGATGCCACAATGAAATCGACGATAATAAAAGGGATGAAAATCAAAAATCCCATCTGGAAGGCAGTTCTCAATTCGCTAAGGACAAAAGATGGTACAACAATACTAAGAGGAAGCTCATCCCTTGTCATTGCTCCCTGCCTTGATATTTCAAGAAAGAATTGAGCATCTTCCTGACGGGTCTGGTTGAGCATAAAATCTTTCATGTGCGCTGTCGCAACCATGAGGGCATCGCTTGATTTCATGGTGTCAGCCATGTATGGAGTAACCGCATTGTCGTAAATCTTATTCCATACTGGTCCCATAACAAAAAAAGTTAAAAATAGCGAAAGGCCAACAATGATTTGGCTGGATGGAGCCGCATTCACGCCTATGGCATTGCGCACAAAACCCAATACGATTACCATCCTCGTAAAACATGTCATCATCATAATAATCGACGGACCTAGTGTTAGGATCGTCATCGCAATTACGAGTTGGATGGCAACGCCAAAGTCACCATCATCATTCGAACCTGTGACATCAATTCTTAACCCGGGTGAACTGGTACCGGTGGTTTGACTGTAGAGTTCTGCCTGTTGAAGCCAGCTTAAGGTCAATAAAATTAAAACGACTCTAATGCTTATCTTCATCTAAAGATGGGTTTCTTTTTTCTTCCGCACTTATTTCATTTGTATCCAATTTTGATAAATGAGAAATGGAATTTGAATTAACAGCAATTAAGTGTTTTTCCTTCCCATATTGTGCCACGACCAAATATTGGCGGTTTCCTAGTGGACAAGTGTCAGCAATGACAATTTTCCCATGCTTTTTTTTGAGAGATGTAAATTGGCGCTTTTTCTGAAACAATGTTAAGAAATATGCCGAAGCAGCGAGAATACCTAGGAAACCTACTACCCTAACCCACAACCATGTACTATCCGCGAAAGGATTGGTGGATGCGGAAATTGTTGAAAGCCATGGAATCAATTTAAGACCTCAATTGATGCATAAGAGATGCTTCTTGAAAGAGTCAAGAAGGGGAGTCAACAATCTCAGTAATCTTTAAACCAAACCGATCATCAATGACAACGACTTCGCCGTGAGCGATTAATTTGCCATTCACCAATAAACTTACCGGGTCTTTCGCATTTTGTTTAAGTTGTATTTGGGCACCAGGGCTTAATTCAACTACTTCTTTCATTGGCAATTCAGCCGTACCTAGTTGGACGGTAACGCTTACCTTAACGTCCATCACAATATCCATTTTTTTACTATCCATGGTTTTTTCCAATCATCTTTAATGCGTCCGTAATACTTTCATTTACTTGAAATGCTACTTGGTCACCTTCGAGGCCTACCTCTCCAGTAAAACAGGTCCGACTTTCAATTCTTAATTTAGTTTTTTCAATCAGGGCAGAATCCATTTCGATAATATCATCTACTTCAAGATTGCTTAGGTCACGAAGGGAAAGCTCGAAGGCATCCCATTCTGCAGATACTTGAACGGGTATGTTATCATATACTTCGTGCCAGCGTGGAGGTCTTGTAGTTTTGGTTTCTTCACTGGAGACTGAGGCAAGTAGTCTACTTAGCACGGGCTCCATCGTGTAATAAGGTACTGCGATACGCATGGGACCGGATACATCACCAAAAGATGCTTCCATGCTCATAATTAACATCATGGCGTCCGCTGGGGAGGTCTGGAGAAATTTACCGGAACTTTCAGAACCAATGATGCTGGGCGTCAGACTCATGGTTGATTCCCACTGCTTGCACCATTCTTGAAGGATAATTTGATTGAAATCTTCAACTAGGGCTTTTTCGATATCGGTAAGTCCGCGTTCTTCAGGGTTGGTCGAACCACGACCACCAAGTATGCGATCAACCACAGTCGCAGAAAGATGAGAGTTTACATCGAGAAGGCAAATACCATTAAGTTCCTGCATTTTGAACATAGAAACACAAGATGGTGTTTTGATTGACTGCGTGAAGTTGGAATAAAGATCTGCAGTTAAGTCCTCCAGTTCGAGATTAAACTCGGTACGGAGAAACATAGATAAGTGACCCGCTAGATAATATGCAAATTGTTCGGATTTTGTTTTGAGCTTGCTCAGATCTGAATCGGAAAGGACGATGGGATTGGTGAAATCATATTTTTTCGAACTGATTCCAGAGCTATCCAGTATTTTAGTCCCATCATGAAGAAAAATGGGTTGTCCTGAGGTGCCTTCGATCTCAGACAGATCAAAGCTTTCGTCTTCAAATTTTGTATCCTCAGGCATTTGAATAACTTACTGGACGACGAATTGGGTGAAATAAATCTGTCGAATCAAATCGCTTTCACCATCACGATATTTACGCAGCACCGAGGAAAAACCTTTTTTGAGATCAACCCTGACTCGTTCTTGAAATCCATCGAGTTGTGCATCTTCATAGGTGTAAGCACCCATAATGGCCAAAGCTTTGTCCCGTATCCGGTGTTCATTCATTTCCAAAACTTTTTCAAAGTCACCCGCAAGACCTTCTAACTTTAATTCAAGGTTGATATATCGGGATTTTATCGGACCACCTAGGTTGGTGATAAGGTTGGTTAACTCGTAAAATTTCTCTTCCCCAGATGGTTCCATGTCTAAAGGTTGTCCACCCTCGATGATTTGAGGTTTGATTGTTTCCTCGGGCTTGTTCATCTGGATTAAAAAAAACATAGCACCAACTGTCAGTGCCGGTGCTAAAACAATAGCAATTAGGGCAGGAACAAGATTACCGCCACTTGGTTTAGTTGCTGGGGTTTCGTTATTTTCGGGAAGTTCGTCTAATTGAGCTGCACACATGACTTTATTTTAGGTTAGGTGAATACTAACGTTTAAGGTTCACTGCTTCAGACAAGATAGCATCGGAAGTAGTAATTACTCTAGAACCTGCTTGGAATGATCTTTGATGCGATATCATTGCAGCAAATTCATTGGTCAAGTCAACATTGGAAAGCTCGAGAGCATATTGTTTAATCTTACCGTTTGATCCTGAAGCGGGGAAACTGTTATCCAGAATCCCAGCAACATTTTGCCCCACTTGTCCGTTTGAGAAAAAACCATTACCCACCCTTCTCAAGTATTGTGGAGACTGAAAGTTAGCAATTTTGAGTTGTCCAGATTTTCGAATGATATCTTCACCTTCCCGGCTAACTACTAAATTTACGACACCATCCTCTTCGATTCTTCGGGTTAATAATGTTTCCCCTTCTTCCAACCCGACAACCAAAGGTTTACCTTCAGCACTGAGAAGCTGGTACCTGTATTGATCACGAGTGACTACCAAGCCTTCGACAGTTGACTCGAATGCACCGGCACGGGTATAAAATAAATCACCTGTGGTAGGATCTTGGAGTTCAAAAAAACCACCTCCATTTGGGAGTGCTTCTCCCTGAATTGCAAGGTCTAGATCCAATCCAGTCACCTCAATGGTACCTTGATTGAAATCAGAGGATATCGAGCTTACATGCACTCCCGTGCCATGTTGCTGAACATTGTTACTCGGAACTCCACCTTCACCAGACTCAGCGTCATTTACATGCATGTAAAAATTATCTGAGAAATTAGCTCTTGATGACTTGTACCCGAGAGAATTCACATTCGCAATGTTGTTGCCCAAAACTTGCAAGCCTTGGGTTAAACTCTTCAGTGCAGAAACACCGTTGTGTAAGGAAGGGATCATGATTTTACTCAGAAGGTAGGCTAACTTTTACAATTTCATTCGGGTCGTAAGCCTTGTTGTTAACCAGTACCGATATCTTGCCGTCCTCAGACCGCTCCACTGCATTAACAATACCACTTAATTCCTTACTTCCTGATTTTATCTCAACCGCCCTACCCAGATATGCCTGGGCGACCATGTCTTTGTGAGAACTAGCAAACATCTCAAAACCTTTTGAAAATTGCTGCATTTGTTCGAGGGAAGCAATATTCGCCATTTGAGATATAAATTCGGTATCTTTCATTGGCTCAAGGGGATCTTGATTACTAATTTGACTGGTTAGTAACTGGAGGAAATCGTCCATTTGCATCGTTGCTGAACTTTGGGAGTCCTCTGAGGCTGACGGAGTGGTCCTAGGATTGTTTCCTAGGTTCTGAATGGTTGCTAAAGAATCGATCATAAGAGTGTTAGTTATGCAGCTAAAGAATTGAAGTGATCCATATCCTGATAAGAGTTATAAATTCCGATTTTAACTTTTCCAGCGCCCTCAAAAAGATCCTTACCTAAAAATGAAAGTATTTCTTGGGTGCTTTGGTTGGGGCAAATCAGGGAAACTGAAAGTTTGTCATCATTTTTTTCAATTCGAACCCCAAGTTTACCCCCATCAGGCAGATCGATAGCAAACCTTACCACTTTCCGGTCTGACTTGGATAGGTAGGATATACGAGGAGGAATGGCCTTGGAAGTGAGGTTTTTAAGTACCTGAGTTTTGGACTGAAACCCATTGGAAGTAGATTGGATTAGGTTTTTCCCAAAATCAGTGGATGTAATTGGATCGGACATGCTTTCACATAGTTGAGCATTTCTTGTGCCACTGCTTTGCTTCTTTGCTCCACCATCTTTTTTTTCAGAATCTGGATCAAGCCTATCGCCAAGAATTTGTGATTTGGAAAATAAATTCTGCTTTGGGCCTTTTAAATCTTTGAGTGCCGCTTGATGTGGGGAAAGGTTTTCCTTCAAGGAAGGATGATCTCTTCGAATATCGGCAGGAATATTTGTACTTTTTGATTTGATTTGGGTTGGCTTTGTCAATGCTGAGCCTAGGTTTTTGGGAGCAGGCTGAGCCTCAATATTTTTGGAGTTTAAATTTTTAGATAAAAGATTCTTAGGATTTAAACCGCTACTTTTGAGGGGAGCATGATTTGTCTTGCCATCAGGAATTCTTGTAGGAACTGGAGACTTGTTATTTTTTGATTTTTTAACCTCTGGCATATTTCTTTGCAAGTTAGACTCAAAAGTGCCGCTTGCCTTTGGAGGAAGCCAAAAAGAACCATTTCTACCTACGGACTGATGATTGGGATTTGTGGAGTTCCCCGTTTTTAGACTAGAATTTACTTGGGGTAAACTATCCATTTTTAATTTTGCAAAAGTGCTGGGCCATTGTCATCCAACCCAAGTGAAGGCAACAAGCCGCGATCCCGCATCGCAAGTGCATCTGCGAGTTCAATCATGGTATCGTCATCGCTATTAAGCATGAAGGCAATGATGGGAGCTTTATCTTCAGCTTTCAATAGTTCAAAGATGGTCAAGGCCTGTTCAAATAATCTTTTTTGCCGCCAATTTTGTATTTCAACACTTGCCACTTCCGGACCCATCTCTACCCACCTTTTTGCAGTATCTTTATATTCTGCAAGTTTTTCTTCACTCAAGTCCTGCCCTTGACTTGCTTCGAAATCAGCTAAGCGATCCTCTAGGTCTTCTCTGATTTGATTTAATTCTCCCTTTTGTTTCTCAAGAGATTCCATGTCCATGGATATGGCAGATTCTCTTGCATCTAGTTCGTTTTCTCTCTCAATGAGTCTTTCCTTTAATGCGGCTAATTCCTTGGAGAGTTGATTCATTGAATGGGTTTCTGCCGGGGAATAGCTAGTGTCGTCCGCATCAAACTCTACACTGGTGAATTCCGCTTTGATGATCGGTTTTCTTTTGAACAAAGCATCATAGTTAAGCGTGAGCATGACGCCCGCACTTGCCGCGGATAATACAACTGCAATTACGACGATAAGAGAAGGAGATATTTTCATGATATAGATGTTTTTAAATTGTAATTAAAGCGAGCACTAATGATATCGTCAATTTGGGACTCTTCTTTTTTTTGTTCGCTCTGGTCATGCTCAACCTTTTGCCTCTCCCTGAGTTTTTCAAGGCTTTTGAATTCTGCTTCGGCTTTGAGGAAAAGCTTTCTCTTTGCTTCTCGAATCTCTTGAGAGTTTTTGAGGCTTTTGTGAACTGATAGGATATCGTTTTTAACGGATGCAATATTTCGTTGATAGCTCTCTTCCTCCTGACCAAAGAAATAGTCCGATCTTTTCTGCTTGATCCGATCCTGTAAACTTTCAAGGGCACTTTTTTTTCGAGCCAAGTCATTTTCAAGCTGTTGAGATTCATGAACAGCTTTTCCATAAGCATTTAAAGCCTTTTCTCGGTTTGCTTTCCTTAATTGCATTAAGGTGTGGAGCTTAAAACTAAAAGCTTTCACGATAATCAAAAGAGAGACCTGAGCATTTTAAAGCTTTCTTCACGGTCATGGAGTTTGTCGTAAGGCTGCTTTAGGAAAGAAGAAATAGATTGTTGTTTTACGATGGCTTCATCAATTTTAGGATTGCTATTCTTGATATAAGCACCCACATTAATGAGATCCTCATTTTGCTTGTAAACTGAAAGTAAGTCGCGAGATTTTGAAATTAACCCTATTTCATCTTGGGAGCAAACAGCCCGGTCTAGACGGCTTACACTGCTCAGGACATCAATCGCAGGAAAATGATTCGCGTTTGCAAGATTTCGGTCTAGCACAATGTGTCCGTCCAAGAATCCTCTCACGGCATCTGCCACTGGTTCATTCATGTCATCACCTTCAACCAAGACAGTGTAAATTGCAGTTATGGAACCATGATCCGTAGAACCGGTTCTTTCAAGTAATTTGGGCAAAACAGAAAACACGGATGGTACATAACCGCGACTGGCCGGAGGCTCACCTGCAGCCAGTCCTATTTCTCGCTGAGCCATAGCAAAGCGAGTTATTGAATCCATCAGAAGTAAAACCTTCTTTTCTGCATCCCTGAACCCTTCTGCAAGTGCAGTTGCCAAGGTCGCAGCTCTGATTCTCATTGGGGCGGGTTGATCCGATGTGGAAACCACAATGATTGACTTTGCCATGCCTTCTGGACCGAGATCATTTTCAATAAACTCGCGCAATTCTCGACCTCTTTCTCCAACGAGGGAAATAACATTTACTTCTGCTTCTGAACCTCGCCCAATCATTCCTAAAAGTACGGATTTACCAACTCCACTCCCTGAGAAAATACCGATACGCTGTCCTTGCCCCATTGGAATAAAGGTGTCAATAGACTTTATTCCAGTGCTGAAGGGTTCGGTAATTAATTTTCGTTTAAGAGGATTAGGGGGTTCAGCATAAAACCCATCCCTAGTTTCTGACATTAAGGGACCTTTCCCATCAATGGGCCTTCCCATTCCATCAATTACTCTTCCCAGTAGAGCATTTCCAAAAGGTACAGAATTTGAATTCTTTTTGGAGATTACATTACAACCAGGGTGAATAAGGTGAACACTCTCCAGGGGCATCAAGAGTACTTTGTTTTCCAGAAAACCAACAACTTGAGCCTCGGTACTTTCATTGTGTCTTTCGGAATTAATCGTACAGATTTGTCCAATGCAAACCTCGGGTCCCTCTGACTCAATGATCAGACCGGTTACCCTTTTCACCGTTCCAATTTTATCGTGGGTTCTGGCTCCGCTTATACTCTTCTCAATGAAAGAGAAGCGGTCATGTAAAGAATCAATCACCTCTGATTTCCTCTTCTAATCGTCGGAGTTTGGTTGCGATTCTTCCGTCCAGTAATCCAAACCTGCTCTTCACTTGGCAGTCTCCATGTTGGAGCGAAGGATCTTCGAAAAATTTAACATTCGGGTAACCCTCAAGCAAGGCATCATCCCCATCCATGCCGTCAAAAATACCGGCGATTGCACTGGCAAATCCTTCTTGATCATCATTTGAATCGGGAGCTTTATCTTTATCCGATAAAGATTTTAAAAGGTTTAGATCATCAGGGCATAAAAAAACATCAAGGTTTTCATCTTCAGTACCAAATTCTTCAATCATGGATTTTACCAATGAACGAATCATGTCGGCATCTAGCTCGATCCCACCCAATACTTTCTCAGCCATATTAACCACTAAGGTTGGGAGCCTACTATCAAGTTCGGCAAGAACTTGATCCACTTTTTGTTGAAGGATAATCAATAGTTTTTCCTGTCGGGCAGCGTACTCATTTCTAAGCTTCTCTATTTCTTTTTGATAAAAGATTGCAGCCTCGGATTTACCACGCTCGAAAGATTCTGAATTTGCTTGGTCGGACTGAGCGACAGGAACGGATGGAAGCTCTATTGAACTAACTCTAAATCCCTTTGGTTTGATCGGGAAAGCAATGCTCTTATTGTACGACAACGTCGCTTCCTCCTGTATCCAGGATGATTTCTTCATCTTCTTCGAGCTCACGAACAATCTGAATCACCCGATCCTGAGCAGACTCAATTTCAGAAAGTCTTTTCGGGCCCAAGAAACCAAGCTGTTCCTCTAGGGCTTCAACTGCCCTCTTCGACATCGTCGAATAGATCACTTTCTTCAATTCAGCAGAGGCGTTTTTCATCGCAATGACTAAATCATCTTGATCCACTTCTTTTGTAATCTTGGAAATGTCACCTGCACTAAGCCTAACCAAGTCTTCAAATCGAAACATTCTTTGACGAATAGATCCACCAAGTTTCGGATTTCTTTTCTCGATGCTTTTGAGAAGTTCCTTGCTTTCATCTTTCTCGAACCAGTTGAGCAATTCAGCGGCCGATTTTACCCCACCAGTTTTAACTCTTGGAGATTGACCCTTTTTACCCATTCTGCTCCCCAAGGTATTGGCAACTACCTCTATTTGATCCATTGGAGTGGTTTCCATTGCACCAACTCTTTCAATTACTTGCTCTTGAATGTTGGGCGGCATCATTTGAAGAACTTCCGAACCTTTATCGGCATCTACATTTGCGAGAACAAAAGCGATGGTCTGGGGTTGCTCAAAGCGAAGGACATTGTAAATCTGACCAGGATCCATCTCCTTGATATCATCCATGAAGTCCAGGGAGTCTCGCACCGGGGCGATCCGATTCATCATGTTGTTCGCCTTGTAGTCTCCATGAGCAAGCTCAAGTGTTTTCTGGGCAAAATTTAGACCACCGAGGTTTGAATTAACACTGGATTCAATAATTTCTGAAAACTCATCAAGTACACAATCCTTAAGTTCTTGGTCGACAATCGAGAAATCTCCAATTCTTTTACAGATTCCTTCTGCGTCCTTGGAATCAAATCTTTTCAGCAGTGTGGAGGCTGCATCCTCTCCTAGTGCGATCATCAGGAGTGCGAGCTTCTCATGCTTAGACATCTTGCGGTAGCGTTCTTCTACGCTTTCTTCTTCTTCTTCAACTTCTTGCATGACCTAGGAGAGGTAAGGTGTGGATTAAGATCTTATCATGAGGATGACCCTGTTTCGAGGTACTTTCTCAGTGCGGTGCTTACGTTGTCAGGCTTCTCTTGGATTAAATCATTGAGCAATTCAGGAGTGAGTCCACTGCCTAAACTTCTGGTTCCCGCAAGCATTTGCTGATCATCTTCGTCGAGAACTTGAACTTCAGCATCATTGGGCTTGAACTTCTTGAGCATTCGAAGAAATACAAAAAAGATAGCTAGGGCTAAAATTATACCGAGTAAATTTTTAAGGTGCGGGCCATAAGTGTCCAAAAGATGTTGGAATTGATTTAATGTTTCGCCTGCTGGTCCAGCGTAGGAGGGTTGAAATTCAACTTCATGCACGGTTACATGCGTGGCTAAATCAGATTGGTCAAAACGAGCCCCAATTGCATTTACAACCGATTCGTGGATGCTATCGATTTCGGCTTGGGTCCTGGGTGCCTCCCCTTTCGCGATTAAAACCGCCGCACTACGACCAATGATAGCACCGGGTTCTTGTACGGTTTCGTTAAGGGTACGGCTAATTTCAAAGTCAGTGGTTTTAGATTCCCTTTTTTCATCGCTTTGTGCCATGATTGGGTCTTGCTGGGAAGCATCTTGTGAAACATTGGGAATATTAGCCCCCATGCCAGTAGCATTATTCTGCGGTTGTGTTTCCACTGTAGTGGCAGAATCCTTGTCGCTGGTAGTTGTTCGAGGAACAGAACCGTCCGGGTCAAACTTTTCATCAAGTAAAGTTGAAGACTTGGTATCGAGGTTAACCGAAACACGGGCGACGACTTTGTCCTGACCAACAATTCTTGCTAACATCGTCTCAATCTTCTGTTCTAATCTTCTTTCCTGAGCCTGATAAGCTTTCATCATTTGACCTGCAACACCAGCAACGCCATCCGATTCACTTTCATCTGAGAGTAAATTGCCTTGGTTATCCATAACCGCGACATTTGATTTGTTTACTCCTTTTACGGCACGAGCAACGAGGAATTGAATAGCATTCACATTGGGTTTATCCAGTGTATTTCCTCCAGTGTCTACATAAACTGAAGCACTTGGTCGGTCGTTAGGGTCTTCGCTTAAAAGTAAATTGTTTTCGGGTTTGACAACAAAAACTTTAGCAGAGCGAATCGCATCCATCATGGTTATGGTTCTAGCCAATTCACCTTGTATTGCTCTGGTATGATTTGTTCTTTGTACGAAGTCACTAATACCGAAATTTCCTTCATCAAAAATCTCAAAACCTACATCACCACTCTTAGGTAGGCCCTTCATGGCAAGTTCCATCCTCATGGCAGCTCTCTTGTCTTCCGGGACTAATATGGTGTCTCCAGACTCACTATATTCAAAAGGAACTTGGTTGGATTTAAGTACATCCACGACTTCGCCTAAATCTTTAGCATCTGCCCCACTGACCAAAACCCGCATGTCAGTACTGCCACCGGACCAAGTAAGTATTCCAATACTTAAGCCAATTATGCCCAGAACCGCTACTCCAAGCCCTAGTTTACGTGAGGGAGTTAGTTTCTCCCAAAGTTCGGTTAATTTCTCAAATCTTTCTTTCATTCAAAATCTATACCTGCATGCGCATTAGTTCTTTGTAGGAATCAACCAACTTGTTCCTTACCTCGATCATCAGATTAAATGCCACCCCAGCTTCTTGTGATTTGACCACAGCTTCGTGAATGTTATCTGAGCGACCCAAAATTAAATCTTGGGTTTCTTTTGCGGAAATTTTCTTCTTTTGGTCGACACCCTTAATGAAATCCTCAAACATTTGAGCAAAACCAGGAGCAGTAACCCGCTCGGTTGGTGAAGTCTTGTCAATGATAACAGGTTCGATCCCATTTGTTTGGGGGACATTTCCTAATTTGTTAATCTGGGAGAGTTCCGAAGATTGAACAAAGCGGTTAGCCTGAACATTGGGTTGGAGGTTAGGATTCTGATTAATTAAATCCGATAAGCTAGGTAGACTGGAGATAGCGTTCATTTAAAATAGGTTATTTACCGATGGCCATTGCTTGCTGAGCCATGCGTCGTGAAGTTTTAACCACTGTAAGATTAGCCTCATATGCCCTGGATGCACTGATCAGATCAATCATTTCTCTTGAGACATCAACATTTGGCATCTCAACCATGCCATCTTCGTTTGCATGGGGGTGACCAGGGTTGTAAATCATTCTTCCTGGAGTTTGGTCATCGTATACATCGGTCACCCTAACCCCTTGGTAAAGATTTTCATCGACATAACCCGGCACTCTTCTTTCAGGAGTTTTAATATATTCTTCGAAGGCTACCTCTTTTCTTTGGTAAACATTACCAGAGGCATCTTGAGTGGTATTGGAATTAGCAATGTTCTGGGCAATGATTTCTAAACGAATTTTTTCTGCGGACAGAGCACTGCCCGTGGATTCGATGCCTGGAATTAAATTCATGGTCATGTTATACTCTTCCTCGGATCGCAAGATTAAGTTCTTTGATGGAACCACCAACCGCACCACTGAGGTATTCGTAGTTCAAAGCATTTTTGTTCATGGAAAGCATTTCCTCATCGAGTTGGACGGTGTTGCCATCCATACGAACAGGTTTTGCCTGCCTATCTTCCATGCTTCTGGGAAGAAGGGACTTAACCCTCCTGAAGTCTTTCCTGTCTACGGCTCTTCTCAACTCAACGGAAAAGGTTTTAGGAAGGTCCCTTCTTTTGAATCCCGGGGTCTCAACATTGGCAAGGTTGTTGGAGAGTGCTTCGTGACGCAGATGGGTAGCATCAAGGAGTTTCTTGGAAATAAGATAATTTTCCTGGGAATAAAGATTGTCGAGTACAACGGCCATTTTCGCTAAAACACTGCAAGGTTTATGCCAAAAGGTACTGATATTGCTAAAACACTGCCTTCCCTAAGAAAACAAAAGAGAATCAAGGCATTGGCTTACCTAGGTAGGAATTTTTTTCCTAGTGTTTCCTATTTTTATTGTCTGGAAATTTGATTTGCTAAATTATGGCATCCAACATGGAAGTTCAAAGATGAAAACACCAAATTTCGAAAATTGTCAAATTTGGCTCTGCTCTAAGGGTAAAATAACTCGAACTTCTGAATCTTTCTCATCTTGGGTGGGGAAAAGTACGAGGGAACTGATGGGTTCCTCATTTAGGTCTTTAATGATTTCTCTTAACCCTTCTTGGGGTAAACTCTTACCTTCAAATTTCCACAAGACTGAATTAGACTGTTTCTTGCCTTTTAGTGCTTTAGAAAACCAATCCTCATTTGGGGTTCAACTTACCTCTATGGGAACAGGTGAAGTTTCGGTTGTTTGCCTGTCCCCTGCTCTCGCTCCTCACGAAAGTCTCAAGAAAGCTTTTCTGGGGGACTTGATGAAAGATCCCAGAGCTCTTGCTAATACTCTCATTCGATTACAGAAGGCTGAAAGTAGACTTGCCGATTATGTCAGTAATTTCCCTGGTATTTTTTTTACACAAAGAACCGATTTGACTTTTAGTTACCTCTCTAAGGGGATCCAGAAATTGTTCCCGAGTCAATATCGTGAGTTTTCAAGAAATGGTGGATTATTTGTGGACAAAATTTTCGAACAAGATCGTGAACATTTTCACCACATGCTTTCCTCGAATTCCAAGAGAGCGGAAACTTTCAGTTTCAGTTACAGAGTTGAGCTTCCTCCAGCGGGTCAGCTCATCTATTTACTGGATGTAAGAACCCCTATTTTAACTGCAACGAATCGATTATTAGGTTTTGATGGCGTTTTCATCGACATCACTCGCCAAGCGATTGCAGAGCACCGTATTTCGAATACAGTTTGGAGGGAAGGCTTGGCTACCTTAACCAACGGCTTGGTTCATGACTTTAGTAATTTAATGGCAGGTATTTACTCAATTTCTGAATTATATCATGGAATGATGGAAAAAGATGATCCCATGGCAAATGGCATGGGGCAAATAAGAAAAAGTACCATGCAGGCCCAAAAGTTAGTTCGTCGAATTATAGATTTACATCGAGAGAAACCTGCTTCCCGAGCGATTCATGACATTAGATTACTTTTAAAGGATCAAATGGACTTAATTCAGATCATTATTCCCCGCAGTGCCAAAATTACTACTGACTTTGGTAAAGAGCCTTTACCTGCTTTCTTGGAGGAAACTGGTTTCAGGCAGGTCGTTTTAAATTTGGCGATTAATTCACGAGATGCAATTTCTCGTAACGGTAAAATCAAAATAAGTGCTAAGATTATCAAGAAAGGCAGTAAGATTATGAAGAATGCTTGGGGCGGTTCGAGAAAGGCAAAATTTGATGGCACCGAAATTTCATTCAGCGATGATGGTGGTGGTATTGCCGAAGAAATTGCCGAATTTTTATTTGATCCATTTTTTACAACCAAGGAATCTTCAAGTGGATCTGGATTTGGTTTATATAATTCGAAATTATTTATGGAAGACCATAATGGAGAGATCGGGTTTAGCTCAACTCTCGGACAAGGAACTACTTTTTATCTTTTCTTACCCCTTGCAGACCTTGACGAAAAAAAAGAAGGAGTTTCAAAGACTGCAAAGAGAGCAAGCCGGGAATTTACCAAAAAAAGAAAGATAAGAAAGTAGAGCAGTAAGGATTTTTGAACTATTCGTTGGCGGGCGAAATATTCCCTTCATCGTAAGTGATCACGGACCTAATATTTCCTTCCGAATCGCGCAAGATCATTTTGCCATGTAGTTTGCCGTTCTTAAAATTGGCATCTACTCGAGACCCATTGATTGAAGTAAGGCTACTTTCACCATTCAGTTTCCCGCTTTCATAGTTTTGCTTTCTCATCAAGCTTGAATCATTCGTTTCCAACAACCCTTCAAACTTCTCCTTGGTTTTGCTATCCAATAAAATAGTGGTGCTGTCTGACTCGATATTTTTTAGAAATTGTTCATTGAACTCATTGCTTGAGCCCTTCCACCCGCTACCACTTTGAGCATCAGTTTGATCTTCACTACAATTTAGTAAAAAGAAATTGAGTAAAAGTATTATAATAAACCGCAAAAATTTCATCCTACTCCAGGTGATCTGAGAACTCGTAAAGTTCCGGATCTCTAAATAACTTTTGATGAAGCATCTTTTTTACTTTATTTCGTATATCTTCCTGGCTGATTTCATTGGTATTATTTTCGGAATCCGATTCCTTTTCTATGAAGTCACCCATTTGATCCTCTAATACATCTGGATCCATGCCTTCCTCTAGTTTTCTTACAACTTCCTCCATCTGACCATCCATTTTTTCACCGGTGATTTCGCACATTCTTCTCATCAGTGAACCCATTTGCTTGGGATCTGGATTCTCATCATCCATGCCATGCATCGATCCTTCCAGTTCGCGCATTGCCAGCTCAGCTTGTTTGGGGTCAAGTTGGTCAAATGGATTCTCACTATCATCGGAGCCAGATTCTTCCTCTGAGGTATCCTCAAGTGTTCCAGTGATTGAAAAAGAAGAAAGAATTTTCTTCATCTCATTTTTCTTTCCATCCGGACAGAGAGGAGTTTTGTCAGAAAATGAGGTAGAGCGTGCAAAGAATGAATAGATTTTACCCGTAGTTGGCGAAAAAAACTCGTAGATTGGCATGAGATATATGAAGTTACGACTTTCCTTGTCCGAATGAACTCAGTAAAGAACAAAAAAATAATATTTAGCAAGATTGGATTATCCGCAACTCCATTCGGTCTATTGGTTCCGATTTGCTATTCATTGTTTCTTCAAATTCTTACGGGATTTCCGCAGCCATCTTATTGGTCGGAAATCGATGCAAATGAAGTTTTCATAAGATTTTCTGAAAAAATATTTGATTATCCTTTTTGGTTGCAGGATTTGAGTCACTTCCCCCTGTTTTTTCTATTTTCTTGGGTTTGGTTACGATACCTTGGGCCTTTAAATTTCGAATTCCGAAATCCAAAGAACCTCCTGGCCCTATTTATTTGCTTGGGTTATGCCGTCTTGAATGAGTTTAGTCAGGCTTTCATTCCCATGCGCTTTCCTTCTTTGGGAGATACCCTCATGAATCTTCTTGGTTCCATTTCAGGAATAATTGTCCATGCCTGGTATTGCTCTCGGTTTGTAACCCGGAAGACTAAGCTATGACCTAAGGGCTCTCTCTCTTTCTAGGATTGATGGGTGTGAGAAATGAAAGTTTGCGATCCAAGGGTGAGGGAGAGGGTGTGTCAGGTTTTCTTTGTAAAGTTTTCTTAATGCTTCAATGAGAGGTTTTTCACTTCCAATGGATTCTTTTGCAAATAAATCTGCTTCGAATTCATGCTTTCGTGAAAGAAGATTACTAATCGGAGAAATCCAATAGGTCAGGAAGCCCAAGGTTAAGCTAAGCAAAACTAAAATCGAGCTGGCAGATCCAAGTAAGTATTCGGGTAAGTTTACCGATTCATAGACCCAAGGACTGCGAAGTGCTATGGAAATGAGCCCGAACATACCAAGTCCGCTAAGGAAAGAAATAAAAAGTCTCTTGGGGATATGGCCCTTGATATAATGCCCTACCTCGTGGGCTAAAACGGCTTCAATTTCCTCTTCTTCCATTTGTTCCATAAGGGTATCGTACAAAACAATTCTTCTGAATTTACCAAACCCAGTGAAGAAAGCATTGGAATGACCTGACCTTTTACTTCCATCAATAATTTCAATTGTTTTTGCTTTAAATCCACTTCTATCCGCAAGAGAAATTAAACGGTCTTTGAGGCTGCCTTCCTCAAGGGGAGTTAATTTATTGAACAAAGGGAGGAATATTTTAGGCCACAAAACCATCAGGATCAATTGAATGATAAAGAAAATACAAAAGCTAAGTACCCACCACATCTCGGGCAAGAAGCTCGATATCTCACGAAATAAATACAGAAGAAAACTGAGTAGTAGAATGCCAATACCAAAGCCTAAAATAAGCCCCTTCAGCTTATCGCTAATCCATAGCTTTAAAGATGACTTGTTGAAACCGTATTTTTCTTCTAGGACGAATTGCTTATACCAATCGAGTGGAAAACTAAGGACTTGCAGAGAAATAAAAAAACAGCAGACCAAGAAAGCAGATCTCCAGACTCCAACTTCAGTCGAGGTGTTCCAGGTTCCAAAGACCCATGGAAAAATAAGCAAAAAAATGGGGATGAAGGTAATGAAGCCGAAAATTTCTTCAAATTTTGAAAACCTACTTTTCTCCAAGGAATAATCAGATGTTTTTTTCCAACTGTCCTCATCCATGATAGATTGTGCTTCTTCGGGCGGAGCTTTTTTAAGTAATTTTATCCTCGTCTCGTTTTTTTTCTTTAGGACCAGCTGAAAAGCCAGCTGGAGGAATGCTAGAACTAAGATAAAACCTTGGAATGATGACATGCTAGCATTATGGATAAAACTTTAGCTTTGTCGATTATTAGATGATTTTTCCATGATTGATAAAAAGAAATGAATAGGTATAAAGTTTTGTTGATGACCCAAAAAGCAACTGAAAATCTTAAACATCTTTCTTTTGAAGATGCCATTGACGAGCTGGAAGACATTGTCGTTAAACTAGAAGAGGGAGAGGTGGATCTTGACTCCTTAGTTTCGGAGTATCGAAGAGGTGCTAAGTTATTGAGCCATTGCCGTTCTAAAGTCAATTCAGCTGAAATCCACATCAAGGAAGTGGACGAGGCTGGAGATTTATCCAGGGAAAGCAGTTCGGATGCCGAGTAATTCAATTTTAGAGAGTTTGGATTCTCCAAAACAGCTCAGGGATTTGTCTCCTCAGTCTCTATCTGTTTTGTGTGAAGAAATTCGTACTCGAATTATCGATACAACATCTGCGAATGGGGGGCATTTAGGCCCAAACTTAGGAGTGGTTGAGCTCACCGTTGCCCTGCACCTTGCTTTTGATTCACCCCGGGATTCTTTTTGCTGGGATGTTTCTCACCAAGGGTATGTCCATAAGTTACTTACTGGCAGGACCGATGATAAATTTGAAAAACTAAGAAATGAAGGCGGCTACAGTGGCTTCCTTTGCCGCGAAGAAAGCGTTCATGATTCCTATGG
>DBVA01000221.1:0-8856 GCA_002308735.1 Opitutia bacterium UBA1276
GTCAAATTTCTTGCCCTCTCCATGGACTAGAATTTGAACACCACGGGCAAGTTGTCCTGCATCAATGGTGTGAACATATCCACGCTTTGGAGCAGGCAGTTTCTTGGTGTGCTTGGCTTTGGGAAGCTTTTCGGGGTCATCGATTACCTTGGAATCTCCACCTTGGTATTCTACGACTTCCTTAAGTTTTTCCAAAGCGGTACCATCTTCCAAATGTTTACGAACGGTCTGCTTTGCAGAAAGAGTAGAACCTGCGACTCCAGCTAGCCGTACAATTTCCATGCCGAGTTTCATCACTAAATCCTGTAAGTCTTCCGGACCTTCACCTTTCAATAACTCAATCGCTTCCTTGAGCTCTAGGGATGGACCCACACAGGTACCTAGCGGTTGGTTGTTATCAGTAACCAGAGCAACGCAACGCCTTTTTAGGGTGCGTCCGACTCGAGTAAGAGCACGAGCCAGTTGTTTGGCATCTTCCGCATTTTTAATGAAAGAACCTTTACCCCATTTGATGTCGACGACAACGCCCTCGGCACCCGCGGCCAACTTGCGACTCAAGGTACCCGCAGTAATAAATGGAATCGATGGGATCGCTCCAATTTTCTTACGCAATTCATAAAGGATCGATTCAACCGGAGAAATTTCTTCGTGAAGATCAGCAAAGGCACAACCCAATTTACGAACCTGAGTCGAAAATTCTTCAAGATCCATGGCCGTTTTCACCTTGGGAATGGCTTTAAGCTTTTCGGAATTAGAACTAAGGAATTCTTCATCATCCCCATTCATGAGGGGCATGGCTACGCCCGCTGCAGCAGACAAGGGGCCAAGAACAAGAGTGGTTTTGTCACCGACTCCACCGGTTGAATATTTCTCAATTTTTGGACGAGAAACATCCATCATTTCAATCACTTCACCCGAGAGCATCATTTCCTCGGCAAAATAAGCAATTTCTTGGGCAGACATTCCTTGAAAAAAGGTAGTCATTACCCAGGCTGCTTGTTGAAACTCAGGCATTTCCTCGTCTAAGATGGCATCTACAATTAAGCGAATTTCTTCGTCGGAAAATTCACCTCCATCTCTTTTCTTCTCAATCAAATATGTGAAAGAGGGGGAATCCTTGGATGATTTGGCCGTTGGCATAGTATATAACTCCTTACTGAATTTAAGGGGTGAATAGTTCAGTGCAAAGTGTGTCTTTACTAAATAATAGTCCATAGGTCGAGCATTTTCTTTCGACTGAACTTGACCCGAGCCCAAGAAATCGTTGTTTTCTGACCGAATGGAAAGGTCGCACGACATAGCAAAAGAAATTCATGATCAATTAATCAAGACCGCGGAGGCGATCCCAGTTTTCGATTCAGAATTCGATCCGCAGATAAGAACAGCCGACGAAAGATTTGGGGACTTTCAAGCAAACGGCACCCTTCCCTTTGCTAAGAAAAAACAACTTAATCCCAGAGAATTAGCTCAAACATTGATCGATGCTCTTCCCGAAAATAAGGACTTGGAAGTTTCACTGGCCGGTCCCGGTTTTATCAATTTCAAACTTTCCAGCACTTGCCTCTATCAATGGTTAAAGGCATTCGCCCACCGAGAGCAGATTGAAGCTGCCATGGCTACGAAAGAACCAAAAAGAGTGACTCTGGACTTCTCCTCCCCGAACACCGCAAAACAAATGCATGTCGGTCACATTCGCTCTACCATCATCGGGGAAAGCCTAGCACGCCTTCTAAAACTCAATGGTCATCAGGTGATCAAAGACAACCATCTCGGGGACTGGGGTACGCAGTTTGGGATTTTACTGTATGCAATCAAGCGGGAAAAGATTGACTTGAATAACTTGGGTGATCAGCCAATCGCACGACTGGAAAACCTTTACCGCAGTGGCAACCAGTGGATTAAAGAGGATAAGCAAGCCCTGAAAACCGCACGGGAAGAACTGGTTAAATTACAGGGAGGGGATGAGGAGAACCTATGCCTTTGGCAAAAAATTCGCGACCTTAGCATGGAATCCTTTGAGGAAGTTTATGATCTTCTTGGCGTTTCCTTTGACCATGCCCATGGAGAAAGTTTTTATCGCGACCAAGTTGATAGCATCTATCAATCGCTCGAATCCCATGGTATTTGCCAAGAGGATGACGGGGCACTCGTTGTCTTTCACCCCGAACACAAGCGTTTTGCGAAGCAACCTTTCATCATTCGTAAATCAGATGGGGCGAGTAATTATGCAACCACGGACTTGGCTACCCTTTCCTACCGTTCCAAGGAGTGGAGGAGCGAGCAGATTATCTATGTTACCGACGGCCGCCAAAGGGACCATTTCGAACAACTTTTTCTAACAAGTCGCAAGTGGTTTGAAGCCGAAGCAAGAAAGATCCCTGTCCTTTCTCATGTTTGGTTCGGTACGATTTTGGGTGAAGACAACAAAGCGATCAAAACTCGGGATGGGCAACCTATCAAATTGGTCGACTTACTTGACGAAGCCATCCGGAGAGCCTCGCAAATGGTGCTCGAAAAGAATCCCGAATTAAGCCCGGAGGAAATAAGAAGAAGGGCCAATGCGATTGGACTCGGAGCGGTAAAATACGCAGATCTCTCTCAAGATCGAACGCTTGATTATGTATTTTCGTGGGAAAAACTTTTGGCAATGCAGGGAAACACCGCTCCTTACCTGCAATACGCAGTTGCCCGGGTTCATAGCATTTTTCGTAAACTTAATTCTTCCCCTGATGAACTGATTGAAAAAGCGGGTCCACCCCAAACCGAAGCAGAAAGAAAACTAGCAAGAAAATTGATTTTCTTCCCCATGGCGATCAAGCAAGCCACCCAAGAATTAAAGCCCCATTTCCTATGTACCTATCTTTTTGAATTGGCCACGGATTTCAGCTCTTTTTATAACCAAGATAAGGTCATGGTACCTGAAGTTGAGGTTCAAGGTATCCGACTCCTTCTTTGTCAAACCACTCTGACATACTTGGAAATAGGCTTGGAAATGTTAGGTATTGAAACCCTTACCGAAATGTAGGCTACTCCGAGGAGCAGTAACTGATCAAATTTCTTGTAGAGGTATATCCATCTTGTAGAACTTACAATTTGGATCCAGCCCCCATCCAGATTTTCGGTATAAAAGACCCCGCAACCTAGTTACATGCTCTGGTGACCAACTTGAGCGGGTCATTTCTAGCTCCCAATTTCCATTTTTAAATCGAACCGGTTGCATTGCATTAGAACGAACGATTCGACCTTCACTAAAAAAATACAAACCGGGAAATGAAGGACCCAGGTCCGGTAGGACTAGTTGGAACTTATCTCCTTTCTGATAAGCTTTAACCTGCCATTCGGAGGGCGGTTCTATGGGTAGTTTTTTGTGGAATTCATCGAAGGCTTTCTTCCATCGATCATCTAATTTTGTTTGTTTACCCACTGGGATGGTAAGGCTCAAGTTTGCGTATCCAGGCAAACAGGTTTTCGAACATGCCAACCAAGCAACTTTGCCTTCAATAACTAAGTCATCCGTCAGCTTATGAGTATCAGAAAAAGTAAGTTCACAAAGAAAAAGCGTTTCATCATGATGTCCATGTGCTCCGATTTGACCCATCTTGACACGCTTCGGAACGGGAAAAAGCAATGGACCTGCCGTGACTCCCTCAGGCAAAATCCACTCTACTGAGGGGGGAACCCCAACATCGCCGGGGTGCAGCCAATAAGTATGCCAGCCAAAATCACGTTGAATTCGCCATGCTATCCAGATGCTCTCTTTTGCATCGGCAACCTCAATCTCAGAGACTAAAGAGTGCCGGGTCGGACCGGTAATTTCAATTTCACCTTCCGCGGAGAAGGAATGAATTACGGGCAGTCCAAAACCAGCTAAACAAAAAATTAATGAAAAGATTTTCCGCACCCGCAAGTGGATTGAGCATTGGGGTTGCGGATTTCAAATCCTTTCCCGGTCAAACCGTCATCAAAATGAACTTCAGAACCATCAAGGTATTCTAAGCTGTCTGCATCAACCGCAAAAGAAACCCCATCACAATTCCCAACTTTATCAGTCTTTTTCGGAAAATCTACAGACATTCCATATTCGAAACCTGAACATCCACCAGGTTCGATAAAAACCCGAAGTACTTTTCCATCCTCAGAATCATCGAGCATAGAGGAAACTTTTGAAACAGCAGAATCTGTAAGTGTAATCATAACAAAATGATTGCAAAGAGGAGAAAAAAAGTCAAATTTCGATAAAATGTAGCTAATTTTGTGCCATTCTTGTATATTTTAGCAAAATACTAAAAAGTTTACTTGAATGAAAGGCAGAAAGGAAGTAGTTTTCGAGAATCATCCAAAACAATACTTTGAAAAACATATTTAACGAAGTACAGTTCGAACTTACCCGAAAAATCGCCGAGGGCGGAATGGGATTGGTATATGAAGCGGTACAAAGCGGAATTGGCGGGTTTCGTAAAGTGGTAGCCATCAAATTGATTCGCGAAGAATATTCATCCATTGAAGAATTTAGAAATAATTTCATCGGAGAAGCTAAGCTTGTAGCCGACCTTATCCATACCAATATCGTTCAAACCTATCATCTTGGTCGTATTAACGAACAATACTTCATGACCATGGAATTTGTGACGGGGTGGAATCTGGAGGAGTTTCTAGACCGACATATAGAAACCGAACAATATGTCCCTGCCGATCTTGCTGTTTTTATTGTCTCTCGCATTTGTCGCGGTTTAGGCTACGCCCATCGTAAAAGAGATGAGCATGGTAGGTTGCTGGGAATCGTCCACCGTGATGTCAACCCAAAGAATATCATGGTGGCCAAGGAGGGGGATGTAAAACTTACGGACTTCGGAATCGCGAAAGCCCTAGACCTTATGTACAACAAGGAGGGTGAGGTCATTGCCGGTAAGGATGAATATCTTTCTCCGGAACAAGCCCGCTGTGAAATAACCGATCACCGGGCAGATTTGTTTTGTTGCGGTATTGTAATGTCCGAACTTTTACTTGGATACAACCTTTTCGAGACTGCAGACTCCAACCAAACCATCCAGAATATTCTGGAAATGGAGCTCCCAAATTTTACTGATTTGAGACCTGATGTGGATCAAAGGCTAAATCATATCCTTCACCGCGCCATGGAAAGATCTCGAGATGGTCGGTTTCAATCAGCGGAGGAAATGCTTACTGGGCTTGAAAATTTCATTTACGGGGATGGTTATGGACCGACCAACGAAAAACTCGCCGCCTATTGTAGTGATTTGTTTGGTGCAGATGGGCAAAACGCTGCCCTTCGTTGGTTCAATGGTGAAACTCAACTGGTCGAATCCTAAACTTGTAACCTGAATAGCCATGCAGTCTCAAGGACTACGACAAGTACAAAAACAGACTCAGAATCTTGTCCTCGCACCACAGCTCAGGCAATCCTTGAAGATTTTACAAGTTCCTGCCTTGGAATTACGCTCTGCCATTCTTGAAGAATTGCAAACCAATCCGCTACTTGAGGAATTCGGGACAAATGACGACAGTTTAGATGCTGATACCCATGAACCTTCTCCAGATGAGATCGAGAGCGAAGAGGTTGAAGAATTTCCAGAAGAAGAGAAGGAAAAACCGGATTCCAAGGAGGAAACCGAGGAAGATGCAGATCTTGAGCAAAAGGATGGAGAGGATCTGAACGACATGGATTTTTCCGATGAATTTTCAATTCTCAATGAAATGGAAGAGGATCTTAGGGAACATTTTGAAAGTGAATATGAAGGAGAGGCGAAATTAGGGAATTCGGAAGCGGATGAAAAAAGAAAATTCTTTTTCGATTCCTTGGTTACCGAAACTTCTCTTCAAGAACATCTTCTTGATCAATTAAAGCTCATTGAAACCACGGATGGCCAACGGGAAGCGTGTGAGTATCTAATTGGAAGCCTAGATGAGAATGGATTCATGTCCGCGAACCTTTCGGACATCGGATTGCTTTCTGGCATTGCCTTGAAAGACTTGCAGTCGGGCCTAGAAATTCTTCAAACTTTTGAACCGGTGGGAATTGCTTCCGTAGATCTGCGGGATTGTCTGCTCAAACAAATGGATGCCCGTGGCTGGGAAGATTGTACTGCCTATTTGATTGTAGAGCATCACTTTCTACTACTCGTCCGCCGCAGGGTTCCTGAACTCTCCAGAAAACTTGCCGAATCGACGGAGGAAATCCATTCAGCCTTAGAAAAAATTTCTGAATTAGATCCCTCTCCGGGCCGTCGATTTTCCGAGGACAACAACCAATCAGTTTCTGCAGATGCAACCGTTGAAAAAGTTGGTGGTGAATGGGTGATTAGTCTGAATAATGACTACATCCCACGGCTTAAGATTAATAAAACCTATAAAGAGCTCATCACCAAAGGTACCCTTTCTGGTAAGGAAAAAGAATATGTCCGGAACCAGATGCGGGCCGGAAAATTTCTGATCAACTCCATTGACCAGCGTCAAAATACCATTGAAAGAATTACCAGACAAATCCTTCAAAGACAGGCTGACTTTTTTGATGTGGGGGTTTCCAAATTGCACCCCATGACCATGTCTGAGGTAGCAGAGACCATTGATGTTCACGAAACAACAGTTTCTCGAGCCATCGCAAATAAATTTCTTAACACTCCCCATGGAATGTTCCCCTTCAAATATTTCTTTACGCCAGGATATTCTGGCAAGGATGGAGATACCGTTTCGAACACAAGTGTCAAAGAAATCATCGGTTCGATTATAGAGCAGGAAGATTCCTCCAAGCCATTGAGCGACCGCAAAATTGTTGACTTGCTTGCTGAAAAAGAAATCAAACTGGCACGCAGAACGGTTGCCAAATACAGGGAAGAGCTTGGAATTCCTCCGACTAACCTTCGCCGAAGATACTAATCCAAATTCAGGATCGTTTCTAAATTACCACTTTGGAAGACTACGCCATATCCGAGCAATTTGATGCAAAGCTCTCGCTTCTAGTCGATGCATCCACTCCAATTCTTCAAGTTGGGGTACTGGGAAAAACTTACTGGAAAAGTTTTCATTCTTCTGAAAAACAAGCGTTGGAAGGCTTGTTCTTTGCCACCAAGCAAACTTTGGAAGAAGTTGGGCAGCCGCTCTCATCCGTGGATGCTATTTTCTTTTGCGAGGGCCCAGGATCAACCCTTGGTCTTCGGATAAGCTGTGCTTTTATCCGAACGCTCCAATGGGCCAACCACCCTACACCTCGAGTTTACATGTATAACGCACTCGATTTAGGAAAGGTCATGTGCGGAACTGAAGCTTCTATCCAGGCCCCATTTCGGAAGGGATTTCGATTTGTCCGTACTGGTAAGAATGCAGTTGGAAAAAAGGAAATCCTAAGTACTGAGGATGCACTTTCGCACTTTCCTGAGAGCATGCATTTACCGGACCCGAGAAGCTTGGTGGAAGATCTTCCAGAAACCCAAAAGATTCCCTACTCTTTAAAAGATCAAGTAAGGGGCTTGGATGACTTACTTCCGGTTTCAAAACTTTGTGAGCTTGCGACTCCCTATGCCCCAAGACCCGCAGAATTCCAAAAATGGCGACCCAACCCAAGAGCAACTTGATGGGCGTCTTCTCAAAGGCAATATTAACACCATGAGGTCCTGGGCTGAAATCGACCTTGCGGCTTTGGAAAGAAATCTCAATTTGATTCGAAGTGCCCTGCCCCAACCCATGAAATATGTATCTGTGGTGAAGGCGGATGCATATGGCCACGGTATCCTGCCAACCGCGGCTCGTTTAATGCAGAGTGGGGTGGATCTTTTTGCAGTAGCAAATATCAAAGAAGCTGCAGAAATTCGTGAAATGGCCTCCGGTTGGCCCATTCTGGTCCTCGGACCGCTTCTGGAAGAGGAGGATTCCGCACTTTTGGAATATGATTTAATTGCTACATTATCCTCGGCTTCAGAGCTTCAAAGATTTGCCGCTCTTACCCAAAAAAGAAAGCAAAAGATAAAAATTCATCTTAAAATTGACTCGGGCATGGGCCGACTAGGTGCATGGTGGGAAGAGGCAGGGGAATTGATTGCACAAACACTCGCAACCCAAGAGATCGAATTATGTGGCTTATTGACTCATTTTGCAGATCCGAGCGATCTTGCATTTACAGACTTACAAAGAAATAGGTTTCACAAAATCCATGATGCTTTGCCAGCAGTAACGAGGGAGAATTTGATGGTACACGCTGATAATTCATCCTCACTCCTGAACTTGCAAAAAGATTCAATTTTCAATGCGGTCCGAATCGGGCTTCTTCAATTTGGAGTTTCTCCGCAAAAAGAGAGCTTATTTTCCCAGCTTCAAGTCGAACCAGTTCTTTCCTTTCACTCCAAGCTAGCGATTATAAAAAAGCTACCAGCCCAGACCACATTGAGCTATGGCAGGCAGCATCAATTGCAAAGAAGTACAAATATTGGGATTATCAGTGCGGGCTATGGGGATGCCATTCCATTACACTGTGGAAACCGAGCAGATGCCTTAATTCGTGGAAATCGATATCCTATTGTGGGCAGGGTAACGATGGACCAAACCTTGGTTGATTTGACCGACGCACCAGACAACCTTGAAGTGGGAGAAACTGTCACCTTGATTGGAAAACAGGGGGATCAGGAAATCTTGCTCACAAAACTCGCCGTGGATGCTGATACCATCCCCTGGGAACTTCTCTGCTCTATAACCAAGCGAGTGCCTAGGGTTTACACAACCAATCGTGAATGAAGCGAGGATTTTTAGAAATCAAAATTAGATTGAATCCCGGCGATCATGCTCTTCAATTTTTCAATAGATTGATTTCGATTTTCATAAGCTTGCTGCCCATCTTCCGGACATCCA
>DBVA01000171.1:0-4600 GCA_002308735.1 Opitutia bacterium UBA1276
TCGAAAGGATCCCATCCGAGGCAGGTGCAGTAATTCTAGTTCGAATCGATCATTTACTGGAAAAGGGACGCGAAGATATTGCCGCACTTTTCTCTCCTGGGTTACCCATGGTAGTCAAAGCTTTAGAAGATCCATCTTCTTTAGGCCTTGATGTTTCCACCCCTCTGCAAATCCATATTATTCCCAATGAGAATCCAGAAATCCCCCCCAGTGGAGGACTGGCTGCTAAATTATCCGATCGGGAAAAATTTAAAAGTACCCTGGAACTACTAGGCGGGCTCGAGAAACCAACCGATAAAGATAGCTACCAATTATATGTTAATCTTAGTCAGGATGGTAGGGGCGATGTTCAAATCGCTATCGGAACCGATTTCCTTTATATGAATGTAGGTAACCCCGCCAAACCAGATGAGGTCAAGCAATCAATCGAACAATTCATGACTACGGATGGGTCCGCTGGCTTGCTATCCTCGGAAGATTCCTTCTCAGCATTCATAAAAAAAGAAGAGGACCTGGTTATGTGGTTTGGAGGTAATTCGATTTATGAAACATTGGATGCTAATATGCAAGAAGCTGTGTTTGCTAAACTGAAGGGAGGACATGGAAACATCACCTTGAATTTTGAAAAGGGAGAAATGGTTGCAGCAATGGAATTTCAAGCCCCCAATGAAGAAATGGTTTATGGTAATGGAAGCTTTTCCGATGAAATTCTCTCTTTCGCTCCTGCCGATCCCATCTTCTCCTTGGGATTTGCGATGAAATTGAACAAGCTTACTGAATTTTTCGAAAAAGAAATTCTTGGAGAGTTTGGAGGTGAGCTTAAATTGGACGAGGCAATGCCCGAACTAGGCAATTTGACCATCAAGGACGCAATCAATTCCTTTACCGGTGAATTTATGATTTCCATGACCGACTTAACCAAGCCGGATATCGGAGCTGGCGGAGGGTTACCCACTGGGTTGCCCATGGATGAAAGTATGGATAAAGATCCATTCAGTGATCCAGAGATGGAAGATGGTGACCTTTCTTTCCCTGTGCCGGGAAATGGCGGAGAATCACCCGCTGCGGGAGCTCCTCCCGGGATGAATCCTGGCGCTATGATGATGGCCGCCATGCCCAAACCAGAATTTATTATTGCCGCATCCATTGATACCGAAAAATGGCTTAAACTGAAATCCGCACCTCCTCTGGCCATGGGACTCGGTCTTGCCATGATGCAAGGCATCTCGATCACCGAGAAAAATGATTTCTTACTGATTGCGAGTAAAGAACACATCGGGGCTACCCAGTCCGGTTCCGTGAAAAATCCGATAAGTGGACCCGAAAGAAAAATTTTTGAAACCAATGATTTCGTCTGGAGAATTAATGTTGCTCCGATCATGAACCTGGACCTCCCCATTCCCCCTGGTGAAGCGACCGAATTGATTCGTGGCATTTCGCATCTTGAGATTTCTTCCTCCAACGCCAGCACCTCAGGTAAAAGTCAGATGAAACTGGTTTTTGCAAACGCTAAACAAAATTCTCTCTCTTATATTTTCAAGTTGGTCAATGCAGTCCAGTCCATATCTCGCATGGATAAGAACGAGTTTGAGGATATGGAGGAAGACTTCGAATTCGAGTAGCTAAATGGAGGAGGAAGCCGAAGAGATTGAATCCCTTGACCCTCCGGAAGAAAAAGAGGAACCCTGGTGCGTAGTTTGCAGGGAATATACTGACTATCGGAGGAAATGGAACACCTTACCCAGAGCGAATCTGGATGGTGGAACCTATTCGGAAAATGTGGAGTCTCCCCATTGTGTCGAATGCGAAAATCCCATGATTTACCTGAGTCACTGCAAGTTGATTACCCGTTTTTTCTGGGTTCTTGGAATACTGATCCTTGGAATTAGCCTAGTCTCTACTGTGGCCCTATTTCAACTCTCATGGGGAAGTTTGATTGGTTTTTCACTTTTTCTTATGCTAAGCCTTGCCATTATTCGCATTCCCAGGAAATCCAGCCGATATCTCGCAGAATGGAAAGTTTGGAAAAAAGAAAAAGGAATCAAAGAGTTAACCGATTTGGGACTCAAGAAAAATTGAGAGGGCAACTCAAGCCTCGATTAACCTTGGGTTTGCTTCTCCTTGCTGGGGTTGTTTGTGTTTCAACCGGTGCCTTGTTTGCCCGAATGTCTTCCACTGATTCATTAACCACGGCTGCGTATCGCATGACATTTGCCCTCGTCCTGGTTTTTCCATTCGGGGTTCGAAAACTCCGTACGGAATGGTCATCGATTCCTCTCCGACAACTTCTATTGACTTTCTGTGCCGGTGGTTTCCTTGCCCTTCATTTTGCTGCTTGGATTTATTCGCTGGATTACACAAGCGTTGCCAATAGTGTTTGCCTGGTCACCACAAGTTCTCTTTGGACCGGGCTGATCGCTCTCTTTTTCTTACGGAAAAAGCCAAGCAGTTCCATCTTTTGGATTGCCTGTCTTCTTGGGCTTATTGGGGTTGGAACTCTTACGGGCTTCGGAATGGGAGGCAACGGAGTGAACCTGAAAGGAGATGGAATGGCTCTTATTGGAGCACTCTGCATGGCCGTCTACCTGCTGCTTGTCCAAGGGGTAAAGGATGGTATTTCCTTTCGCTCATTTCTTCTGGTCTGTTACAGTTCTTCCATGGTTTTCCTTTGGGTTTTTGTTGTTTTCTCGAAATCCAATCCTTTGCCTTTTCATGGGCTGGACTGGATTTACTTAATCGGACTGGCAGGGATCTCTCAGGTACTGGGTCATGGGATTTACAATTGGTGTATCCGATGGATTGATGCACGAATGGTAGCTCTTTCCTTACTTGGTGAACCACTCGGTGCGACTTTGTTGGCGTGGATCTTTTTGGATGAAAGTATTGAAATACAACAAGTGATAGGCATGGCCATTTTGCTTATCGCTTTGTCCCTTCCATCGATCAAACATTTGCAATCAATGAAATTTTATCCGAATGAGAATTGATGGTCATGTTCACTTTGTCGGGGACGGATCCAATGGTTCCGGATGTTGGCTGAGGCGGAATTTTGTTGATCGCCTCTTCGAACCAATCGTGAAGTCACAGGCTGGTATTTTAAAATCCAGTCAAAAATCTGGCGTGGATGTAGCCTATGAAGAGAAATTAATCCAATTGATTGATGAGTCCTCGCTGGATGCGGTGCTTCTGCTAGCAATGGATTATCCCTATGACGAGGACGGCAACTGCCTGCAAACAAAAGCCAAGTTCTATGTCCCCAATGATCATGTGCTTTCCTTGGCCGTAAAATACCACCAGGTGATACCTGCTTGCTCCATTCATCCAAGTCGAAAGGATGGGATCGAAGAACTAGAACGCTGCGTTGCAAGTGGAGCCAAGGTGCTCAAACTTCTACCCAACTGCCATAACCTGAATTGCTCGGATAGCCAGTATCGCTCCTTCTGGGAAAAACTTTCTGAGCTTAAGCTTCCATTCCTCGCCCATACTGGTGGAGAATTTTCCGTCCCGGTTTTGAATGCAGATTATGCCGACCCGCGTGTACTCCGTTTACCCCTTGAATGTGGGGTTAAGGTAATCGCTGCTCATGGAGCTGGCAAGTCCGGCCTTTCGGATCCTGACTATACCACTGAGCTCTTTAAAATGATGGATCAGTTCCCCTTTCTATTCACTGATAACAGTGCGTTGGCCAGCCCGAACCGTTGGCGAACCATGAAGCCTTTACTCGAAACCAAGATTCAGGAAAGGGTAATTCATGGAAGTGACTTCCCGATCCCATGCGGGGGTTTTGGCCCATGGATCGGTCGACTCCTGGGTAAGACTCATTATCTCGAATCTCGGAAAATCAAGAATTCTCTAGAACGGGATGTATTCATCAAAGAGACCGTGGGCTTCCAGGATGACACCTTCACCCGCCTTCATAATCTGATCAATCAGTGAAGTGATCGCTTAGGATAGATCGGATCGAAAACCATTCACTAAAGTCACGCCCAGCACAATTAAAATAAGACCGAGGATTCCTTGCCACGGAATCGATTGGGCAAACAAAAAATAACTCATGACCGATACCAGAAATATGCCGACACCGCACCAAGTTGCATAGACAACGGTCAAAGGAATTCCCTTAACCGCAAAAGAAAGAAAAACGAAGGCGAGTAGATAAAGTAAAACAAGAAATACACTTGGGTATAGCTTGGTGAAATTCTTGGAATATGGCAGCAGTAGGGTTCCAATCACCTCACAAATAATCGCAGCAGCAAGATACAAATAACTCGAAATCATTTACTTTTTGATTCGGAAGCCTGAAGGGATAAGAACAAAATCCAATTTCTTCCAAAAGAAATTTGGGCTTGTTGAAGAGCCTTGTATCAGGGAAATCATTGGGTGTTGTAGGAATGCATTGATTTTTACTCTAAAAATAACTATGTTTTCTGTCATGAGCAATCACATTGGATACAGGTCAGGAAACCCAGCACTCACCACCAAAAGCTTCACCCGGATTAACACGGATAAGTCGTCCGAAGTTATGACCCTCGAAGGAGCGGTGAACAAAACTATGATCTGCTTAGTTTTGCTTTTCACTTCTGGCTTTTACGCCTTTCGG
>DBVA01000081.1:0-8062 GCA_002308735.1 Opitutia bacterium UBA1276
AAGTCATTATTTTGAAATCATTTACTGGAATGCAAGCAGGAGTTTTGCGGATACAATTTCAGGTCCATCCTGGTTTTCTACTTACCATCATGATCGGGAGGGTAAGCATGAGGAATACTTTTACACAAATGCAGGTTTTCCAGCATACCTGATTATCTCCTGGGATAAAATAGATTTTAAAGTAGACGGATTCAGGGAGTACTTTTATTCTTTATTGATCGACGGGACCAAAGCATCCCATCGCTCTTTTTCTCAATCCCAAGATTATGAAAATAAGCCATGGGTTCAAATATCGATGCAAAGTATGGTCGGTCTCGGTTCCAATTTATCCATTGCAGAACAAGTATCAAATACTTCATCGATGCTTCGTGAGATTGCTGACCAAGTCACCATAAAAGACTCGGGGATTCCATCTCCTCGGGTTGATCATGAAGCTTTTAACTCCTCTGCATCAAACTCAAGTCCATATAGTTTTATCGATTCCGTTGATCAGGGAATGGGATGGCATTTTTCTTCCTGGTTTGGAGATTTTTACAAAGGTAAACCCGGATGGATCTATCACCTGGATTTAGGATGGATTTATTATGCAAAGTATACACAGCAAAGCTCATGGTGCTGGCATCCGGTTTTATCTTGGTTTTGGATTTCAAATTCAACTTATCCATATGTTTTACTCGAAGATGAAAGCTGGAGTTATTTTCAAAAGGGCACGAATTCATTACTCGCTTATGATTTCGGAAAAATGGAATGGCGTTCCCTGAATGATCTCATTCCATCTGCGAATGATTCTTTTTCGGAAAGAATTTCTAAGATTCAGTCCTCTTTTATGAGTGAGGGAAATAAGAAAAGTGAAATTGCAAAGTATTTACTCACTGGAAAATGAAGCCTTTCCTCACTCTATTTATTCCCTGGATCTTTTTAGGATTCTCCCCCTTGGTTGGTCAAAAACCCAGTACCCAATTGGATCAACTTTTTCTGCGTATACAAAATGCAGAAGCCCAGTTGAACAACCTCAGGAAACCAGATTTGATTTCCCCCGTAAATGTTACGAGTCAAGAGAAGTCAATGGGAGATCAGGCAGTCCCGGGAAAAGATCGGGTTGATTTACCTTTAAAGCCAAAGAAGCAAGAGCGACCCATTCCTTCGGTTGGCCTCGCAATAAGTCCTCAACCCATAAGGCAGGGAGAGTCAAAATTTGATCAATTACTGGATCGAATCAATCATGTGGAAGCCAAGATCTTCAACCAATCACAAGATCTTAGAAAACCTGAATTTAATCCTTCCAGGAATGAAATAATCAAAGATAGTGCCTTGCCTGATCCAATCCTACCCGATAACATTCCACCGATTCCTCCCAATCCTGAAGTTGCGATAGGGGAGTCAAAGTTGGATCAATTACTAGATCGTATCAATACAGCCCAGGCAAAGATTTCCACACTTCAAGAACCTGGAATCCAAGCCGGTGTACCAAGTTTACCTGAATCTACTCGGGATGATCCTGTCCCAGCCAGCTCTCCCCAGAACAATAAAAATCCTCCACCATCACCAAACCCAATCCCCTTTGTTACTCTTCCTGAAGATCAAAAAGAGCAAAAATTACCAGCTGTTACATCGGTAAATAATCGGGTAGGGGAAGCTCAGGAATTTTCATCCAGGGAGCCAAATGAAGTAAGGTTGCGTATTGCTTATATTTTCCCCTTTGAATCGGAATATATGCAGCCTACAACCGGCACCTCCCTTCCTCTGTCCTATCATTCAGGAAGGCAACTTGCCTTTGAATATCTATTTGGGTCGGAACTTCTCTCTATAGGTACTTCCATCCTTTGGTCCGAATCCAAACACCGCGAGATCGGACCAGTCTCTCCCCTTGGCACATTTCCTGCCCATGGAAGAACCAGATCTTTCGGAGGTTCATTACTTGCGAGGTTATCAAAAGATATCAATAAGATTTCCTTTGAGGCATTACTCTCCTTGGGCTTAGCTCGTAGGCTGGACGAATTCAGGTTTGATACCGGCTATTTTAGCGAAGCCGGTCTTTCATTTCTTCATTCTTTTGACCTCGGAATGCATTATGAAATCTTTGAGGATCATAAGGTGGGGATTTATTGGCGGTATCAAAACCTAGCCGGTTTGAATCACAATTCAGAGAATCAAAATTCACAATTGGGGCTGTCTTATGCCCGGGAGTTCTAGAACCTAAAACTTAATTCCGTAAGCCAAGCTTACTGCTTTCTAAAATCGATCAAATATTTTGTTACCAGATCCAGATCCAAGTTACTGTCAAAAGTAAAAGAAAGCATCTTGGCGTCATCTTTTGATAGATTGAGTAAAACCTTGGCCCTGCCGATCTCCTGGCCTTGCACATTTAATGCTTTTGCCAAGACTTCGCCGGTGGCTTCGTTTTCGGAAATGAGATAGACATCCAACTTATGCCCCTCCACCTTGGAGGATGTCATGGAAATCTTCTTATCTATAATCGATATCCCCAGAGTGACTGGCTTATCTTTTTCCAGACAGGAAGTGAGAATAAATAGAAGGGAAAAAACTGTAAGTAGGAACTTTTTCATAATACGAAACGATACGAACTTAAAATTACCTTGATTCAATTTCTCCAATCTAGCAACGTACAAATTTTAGATTATCTTTAGGGATTCATTTCAAACACGGTTGCTCCCCATGCACCCGTATTATGATCACCCAGTTGAAACGATTGGATCATGGTATTTTTCCGTAGCTCGGAATGAACCATTTCCCGAAGCGTACCCATTCCTTTGCCGTGAATGATACGCCCTGACCGAATCCCTTTTTTTTTGCATTCAAAAAGAAATTCACGAACTAACTCTTTTGCATCGGATGGTTTAAACTGATGAAGATCCAGGGTACCATTCGTCGATATGATCACGGGTTCCTCTTCTTCATTCATCATTTTAAAATATCTTCACTTACCTGCGGATGAATCTTTTCTCCTTTAATTAAAGGTTTCTCAATCGAGTGAAAATCCTTTTGGGGATCTTGCTGGCTAGTCTCATTCACGGAGTATTTATAAACAGGTTTTGGGCTTGTTGGTTTGGTGCTTTCCTTCTTAATTTCTTTAGGCTCCGCAGGTTTTTCTGGCTTGGGCTGATCCACCTCGCATGCACACAAAGATAAAAGAGCCAAAGGAATTAAAATAGTGCGAAGCATATGAACTTTTTTAAATATCAGGCTATAGCAGTCAAGTTATTCAAGTTATTAATTATTATTTAACAGCTTTCATTACGGTCTCGATTTGACGTCTGCTCGATAATTACAAAAAAGAAGAGATGCCGTTATTAAACATTCAGACTAATCTTCCGGAACTTTCCGAGCCGGACTGGTTGCTTATTCAAAAAGAAGGATCCCAGATTCTATCCGAGGAAATTGGGAAATCGATCGAATTTGTCATGGTTCTTTGTGAGGCGGGAAGAAATATCTACTTTTCAGGCAACCCAACTGAACCGGCGGCATTTATTGAAATTAAAAATGTGGGAGCTCTTTCTCCCACTTTATGTTCTTCCATTACTCAGAAATTATGTTCGCTTCTGGAAAGTGTGCTATCCATCCCACCGAGTCGTTGTTATCTTGAATTTCAAGAATCAGAGCGTCATTTATGGGGCTGGAATGGGAAAACCTTTGCTTCCTGATTAAGGGAATGAAAGAAGCAACCAAGGGTGGGGAAGGGAAATCAAAAGATCAGCGTTTTCCGGTCTCATTGAGAGGATGCTGGTTTGGATTAAACCGAAATTTTCGGGATCTTCTTGCCCATCAGTCCATCACTCCGGTACAATACACCACCCTACGTAATATTTGTGAGTTTGAGGGGACTAATCTAAATCAAAAAAAACTCTCCAGCTTGCTCAGTTCCAATCAAAATAATCTTACCGCCATCCTGGCAAAATTGGAAGCACAGGGATTAATTGATCGAAGACAGGGTAAGACAGATGGTAGGAGCAAGGAAATTGAGGTTACACCACTTGGGACTGAGGTTTTTCAAGAAACTCAAGCAATTGCCCTTGGATTACAAACTGAAGTAATGGAGGTATTTTCCGAAGATGAAGCAACCCGCCTGTGTCATTACCTAAGGAAATGCTCTGAGAAGCTTGATCTTGTCGAGTAAGGCAAAAGTTTTCCAAACGGAGCCTGCAGACTCCAAAGGGAATAAAAATCAATGACTGCTCTGTATGTATAGAATGATTGAAATAGACGGCTACTTTTGCTCGTCCATCACATAGGGCTCACTAATGCCGGAGTTTACTTCATCCAGTTCTGAAGAAATTCGTTGAATCGAGCCGGTCATTGAACTTACCCGATTTTTAAGACCCACAATTCGATGCTCCAACGATCTTTGTTGGGTTTCGATTGCTAAGTTCGGCCCAGATGCACCCCTTCCCATGGCGGGCTTTTTTACTTCCACATTGGGCCAAAAGAAACCAAGCATGGTAAGTAGCAGTCCGGCTGCAGCATAATAACTACCGATTGAGTCAGCATATAGACTTGCTCCAACGGTTATGATCCCGAGAACAATCAAAATGGGGGATGTGCTAACGGTGTAGATTTTTTTGGACTTAAAATTCTTCGGCTTTCGAAAATCATCCAAGAGCTTATCCTTGAGTTCACCCAGGGACTCAATTTGCTTCTTTGCCTGTTCCCCCTCGGTTACCAAATTGTTTCTTTCCTGTTCCATGGCCATCCTCTGTTCCTCGGCCACTCTTTGATCTTCCTCCCACCGCACTCTGATTTCATCCACGAGTCCCTCTTTGGGCTGAACCCCACCAATTTCAACAAATCGAGCAGTGATCAGTTTTACATCATCCAGCATTTTATACTGCTTATCATTGATCGCAAAAAAGTCCTGGTACTCATGAAGAAAAGCATCGATTTCTTCGAAACTGGCTTCATCAAAAATACCCTTACATAACTTTCGATTAAAGCAGTTAAAAAGTTGCAGGTTTACCGGGATCCAGTGCTCGTTTGGATTCGGGAAGATTCCCATAAAGGCATTAAGCACACAAGATAGAATTTCCCATTGTTCCGCCTCCGTGGGATTTTTTTCAGCATGGATTTTCTTAACCTCTTCCCTGACCTCGTCCTTAAGAATGACATCCCCATCCGGGGCAATATCTGCAAGTTTTGGATTTCTCTTAATCCAATTAAAGCAATAAGCAGCTTCACGGGGCGGGCAAAAGAATTCCAGGGCATATCGATTAACCCGGTCTGGATAAGACGCCCGAAAGAGGTGAGACCAATCCTGCTCGGTCAAATTCTTCAGAGCTTTTATCATGCTTGTACTATTTTCGCTCATCTTTACTGTCTTTGTTTTATCTAGGATAATTCGTTGAGATGCAAGTTTCAAGACCTTCGAGGGATTTCCTCCGGTTTTCTTATAGACTTCATCCGCAGAAACTTTTTCGCTCGAGTGACCTTTGAACAATTCAAGGGATTGATTGGATGATAAACCACTCAGAAAAAAATCATGAATTTGTTCAATTCCAAATTTCTGAAAGAATGGCTCCAATTCAGTCCTTGCTTTCTGACCGGTAAATAAAAATCGGGCTTTCTTGAAATGCTTGGATTCCCGAAGGGCAACATTTAAGTCTGTCTCAATCCAGGTTAAAAGCCTCGGGTTGTAACCATCCACATCCTCAAAAACAAAGACTGGAGTGAATGTGATAGGATCACTGGATTCCATCAGTTTCCCCAATGCCTTAATCAAAGTGTCCGCCACTTTTGAAAAGATTCCATCCGATGCGATCGCTAAAGCAGAATCAATGGTGTGGGGTAAAACTGCGAGTTCCCTTCCAATTACCTGAGCGAAAGCATTCATTGAATCCTGTGACAGTGCGGATCCAGCCTGTAAATCCCGGGCTAATTGGGATGCCCAACCCGCCGGCGATAAGTTCTCCGGAGTTCTTGGACAAAGCCATAAAATGGAACTGTCTTGGCCAAGTAATTTCTTCCCAAGTTCACGGACCAGAGCTGACTTTCCAATCCCTACCTCCCCGGAAATAAATGCGGACCTCATCGTACCCGTAGGAGATATACCCTGGCTTAATGAATTTAATTCCGTTTCTCGACCTATGAAGTTCATTCCATTTTATTATTTTCCATTGAATTTCAGCCCAACCCACTTACTCCCTTCCTGAACCCTTGGTGCAGGAAGGGAGTGAAAGTAAGATGGGTTGAAAACATTGCGAATTCCTTAGTTATTATTTGGGAAAAGCAATAATTCCATCACCGTTTGCTGGGTGGAATTTGCCTGGGCCAGGGCTGCAACCGAGGCCTCATACTGGATGGTGTACAGGGATAGGTTCGTGCTCTCCTCCACAATATCCGCATCCATTACCCGACTGCGGGCAGCTTCCAGGTTTGCTGCCTTGCTTTCCAAGTAACTTGAAGCAAAGCCCAGGGACGAGGAATCTCCTGCCGCTTTTCCGATAAGTTGAGTGATGCCATCTGAGCCCGTTCCACTATCTCCATCGGTAATTACATCAAGTTCAACAGAAGTAGTACTTACCAGTGTCTTTGCGACGCTAGGATCTGCAAGGTCACCAAGTACAGCTGCCAAATCTAGACCACCGATTTCGACCCCACCTCCACCGCCATCAGAGGAGGTGTTTACGGTTTCTGCAGTACCGGCTGTCCCAAACAGTGCCTTTCCGTTGTATTTCTCACTTGTTAGCATAGAAAGCTGAGTTCGGAGTTCTTGAAATTCAGACTCATACCCAGCTTTGTCCGCATCCGATGCTGTTCCGGAGTCATGACTCGTTTTTAAGGTCTTCATTTCCGTTAAGATTTCGGATGCAGTCTGAAGAGCAGTGGACTGCGTATCCACAAATGACTTTGCATTGGCAACATTTTGCTGAATGGTACTCGTAACCGTTGCATCATTGCTAAGTTTCATTCCCAAGGCAAGTCCGCCTGCATCATCGGATGCTGAATTAATTCGCAAGCCACTGGAAATTCTTTCCAAGCTCTTGTTCATCAGGGCACTGGTCTTTTTCATATTTGCCATCGCCCGGTAGCTGTTGATTCCTCCCCCTATGGTAATCGCCATTAGCGTACCCTCCTTGCTCTATTTTTATTCAAGCCTTGGTTTGAATTGCCGACTTCCAACTTCCATTTTTGCAGGAGTGAACTTGTCGGTATGGTAAGTATCTTTACATTCATAGTAAATCTATCCTTTCGTTTTCTTGGGATTGAATTATTGCAGAAGCAAAAGCGCTGCATTGTTGACCGAATTTGCCTGGGCCACCATCGATGCGGATGCCTGAACCAGAATTTGCTGCTTGGCCAAGTTCGCACTTTCAGATGCGATATCGACATCCATGATCCTTCCAATTGCACCCTGAAGGCCAACAATTTGAGATTCTGAATTTTTTACACTACCTTGAATTCTAGATTGCATTCCTCCGTTGGAAGCTCTCAATGCACTGACTGCGTCCATTATAGTATCTAATGCAGTTTTTCTAGCCGCAGTGTTGGCACCTAATGCTGCCATGTTTGCAGCACCATCGGTAGCATCTATAGCGGTATCTAAGTCTTCTTGGTTAATGGTTATATTATTTGCCGCTACACCATCAATGCTAACAGTCAATGTGGTTCCACCAAAGAGACTTTGGCCATTAAAAGTATCATCTTTAAGGGCGGCTATCTGAGCTCCCAGAGCGGCAATTTCAGAATCGAACTCATCATTATAAAACGGATCACCCGTACCTGCATTGAGCTCTATCATTCTACTAATTATATCTTGTGCAGTGCTCATTGCATCGTCTTGAACCTGTAGGAACGACAAAGCATTCCCCATATTTATAACTCCAGCCTTAAGAGAAGAAACATTTGCTTCCATCTTCATGGCTACGGCCAGGCCACCGGCATCATCGGCAGCACTGGTTATTCGTTTTCCGCTCGATAATCGATCCAGGCTTTTGTTCAGGTTTTCCTGGTTCTTGGCCAGGTGCAGGGCAGCTTTGGAAGCGGCCACATTGGTATTTAAACTAAGTGTCATTTTTTAATATTGGTTGAATTGTTTTGAATTGGTTTTGAA
>DBVA01000081.1:8369-8489 GCA_002308735.1 Opitutia bacterium UBA1276
GTTTTGAATTGGTTTTGAAGTTATTGCAGAAGCATCAGGGCCACTTGATTGGCGGCATTGGCCTGACTGACCATGGAAGCAGAGGCTTGCACCAAGATTTGTTGCTTGGCCAAGTTGGTG
>DBVA01000152.1:0-7453 GCA_002308735.1 Opitutia bacterium UBA1276
AACTTGGCCGGCTTGCCGGGGATTTCGATACCTTGCGGATTTTCCGATTCCGGTCTTCCCATTGGCATGCAATTGATTGGTCGTGCTTTTGAGGAAAGCCATTTGCTTTCCATCGCCCAAGTTTTTGATCAGGAACATGAATTTGGCCGGCAGGCTCCAAGTTTCTAACCAGGATTACGAGGTCAACAAAATGAAATACGAAGCTGTCATTGGTTTGGAGGTTCATGTTCAATTAGATACCAGTTCTAAAATGTTTACCCGGGTAGGTACTGGATTCGGAAGACCGCCCAATTCGCTAACCAATCCAGTGGTCCTTGGTTTACCCGGTGCATTACCGGTAATGAATCTGGATGCCATCGAGAAATCTATCAAAGTTGGTTTATTGCTAGGATGCAAAATCGCCTCGATCTGTAAGTGGGATCGTAAGAATTATTTCTATCCTGATATGCCCAAGAATTATCAAATCTCCCAATTTGATCAACCGATCTGTGAGGGAGGGGAAGTCGAGATTGAAATGCCCGGTGATTCTCCCGCGGTTATGGGCCCACACCGAAAGGTAAAGCTTACCCGGATTCATCTGGAGGAGGATGTTGGAAAACTGACCCATTTTGAATCCGACAGCTTGGTCGATTACAACCGTGCCGGATGCCCACTCTTGGAAATTGTAAGTGAACCGGATCTTTTTTCTCCTGATGAAGTCTTTGCTTATCTAACTTCGATTCGAAACTCTTTAGTATCCGCAGGTATATCCAACTGCGATATGGAAAAAGGACAGCTTCGATGTGATGCTAATATTAGCGTTCGCCCAGTCGGAGCCGATACATTGGGAACTAAAGTTGAGATTAAAAATCTTAATACAATTTCTGGGGTTCGTAATGGAGTTGAATATGAAATTCGCCGGCAGACCAAAGCTATGAATGAGGGCGAGACCATCATTCAGGAAACCAGGCGTTGGAACCCCGATCAAAAATACACCACTCCGATGCGTACCAAGGAAATGGCTCATGATTACCGCTATTTTCCTGATCCAGATTTGATGCCGGTTCAAATTGAGCAAGAATGGATTGATCGAATCTTGCTGGAACTTCCTGAAAAGCCATTCGATAAGCAAAGAAGATACCAGTCAGAATTGCAGCTCCCTTACACCTTAACTTCCGCACTCTGCGGAGATCGCCCTCTTTGCGAATACTTTGAAGAAGCAGCTGTTTTAACCCAAGTGCCCTCAAAAGTGGCCAACTGGGTGGTAAACGATTTACTCCGTGAACTTGCTCAAAATACGGTTCAAGATGAGGATTCAACTGCGGAGGTGGTTACCTTGGGAAATTGTAAGGTATCTCCGCTAGCCCTCGCAGAACTCGTAAATCTGATCGAAGATGGAACCATCTCTAATAATGTTGCCAAGGAACTTTTCCCCGAAATGTTTACCTCCGGGAAATCAGCAAAAGAGTTGATTAAAGAAAAGGGCTTGGAAATGAAATCAGATGGGGATGAGATCGAAACTCTTTGCTCGCAAGCCATTTCCGATGACCCGGATGCTTCCGAGAAATTCAGAGGCGGGAAAGAAGGGGCAATTAATGCTTTAAAGGGTGCGGTAATGAAAGCTACCCGAGGACAGGCAAACCCAAAAATTGTGGACGAGACTCTTCGTCGCCTCCTCTCCTCCTAAACCTCTACAACCCTTTTTTTTGCAATCACTTCAAATCAGTGCACAATACTTATTGAGATTGAGTCTCATAAAGGCTTTCCATTTTAGTTATTTCCTGTAGGGTAAATTTTCTATGGTAAACTTTCGCATACGCTGCCTTTTTCTCTTCGGGCTATGTTTCACTTATTTCCAACTATTTTCGGAAATAAAAGAAACCCAGCAGATCATTGAGGAATGGATTGATACCGAACACCTTATTTCACAAGAATCCACGCAGTGGAAATCGGAAAAGGCTGCCCTCGTGGATCTTCAAGATGCCCTCACCCGAGAACTCCTTGAATTGCAGGAAAAACTTAAACTCTTTGAAGAGGAAGCAAGTGGAGCCGCACAACAAAGAAGCGAGCTGATGGAAAGAAAAGAAAAGGCGGAAAACACCACCCAATCTCTGATTCGCGGTCTCCAGAAGATTGAACAACAAGTTGCTGAAATTTTTTCTTTTCTCCCCACCCCTTTGGCGGAAAGACTTTCTCCCTTCCTTAAAAAACTCGAGGACGGTCCCCAAAAAGCTCGGTTGACCTTACGCCAAAGAGTAGAAGCCATTGTCTCCTTACTCCAATCCATTCATCTCTTTCACCGGACCGTCACTCTGGAACGCCAGGAATTTACCCTCGATGACGATAAATCTCGTGAATTTATGGTTTTGTACTTTGGTCTGGGTGCCGCCTATTTTGTCAATGAATCAGGTACCGTTTCTGGATATGGTCTTCCCTCCAATACGGGTTGGATATGGACTCGGAAAGACGACATTGCCCGGGAAGTTACCACCGGTGTGCAAATGATGAACAATCAGGCAATGCCCCGTTTTCTTGAGCTTCCTCTTCCTGCTCCCAACCAATTGACCCGATGAAAACATCATTCTTTTTCTACCTGTTTGTTCTGGTTGCTTTTTCGGTTGGCCTTCGAGGGCAAGGAATTCGGGAAGTACGGGTAAACGCACGACAAGATTTACAGGATGCAACCCGTAGACTTGCGGAAATTCGCAAGCAGATTGAAGATCAGAAGATTCCAATCGCCCAAAAAGTTGCATCCCAAGAGCGCGGGGCTGCAGAAAAACGCAAAGAGTTGGATCGGAGGCTTCGATTAAGGGACAACCGAGATGCCAGCTTACTACAGCTCAAGGAAGAGGTTCAGCAAAACGAAAGCGAATTGGAATCATCACTTCGTTTGCTCAAAGACTATGCCCGAAGTTGGAGGCAAGCTACTCCACCATCGGAGCAATTCCTCTGGAGTGATTCCTTGGCTGAATTACTTCGCAAAGATGATCAGGGTCTAGAAGCATCGATGGAGGCTTACCTGCAAATCCTTCAACTCAGTATTCGAACAAGCAAGGAACAGGCTGGGGGTATGGCCTTCAGGGGAAATGCCATCGTTCCTCCAGAAGGAATGAGGGAAGAGGGAACTTTTTGGTCTTTGGGACCGGTTACTTTCTTTTCGGGTATCGAAGGAAGTGCTGGCTTTCTAGAAAAATCATTTCAGTCCGAACCATTTTCTTCTCTGGATCTATCTGCGGATTCCATAAAAAAACCTCAACCTTCCCGTCTCTTAAAAGCTTCTGATACCACATCTGCTCTGATTCAATCTGCACTTTCTGCCCCTCCAGAATCCATAACCAGTATTCCCCTCGACCCTAGCCTGGGAAAAGCATTTGTGATGGAAGGAGGAGAACTAACGGTCTTAGAAGAATTGCAGAAAGGAGGGATTTGGATTTTCCCAATTTTATTCTTTGCTGCTATTTCCATCTTAATCGCAGTTTATAAAGCCTTTCAAATTTTGGGCGTTTCCACTCCGCCTGGGCCTGCCAAGCTTGATGGTTCCTTCAGCGGTCCCTTTGAGCTTCTTCGGAAAACGGCCCATAGTTATCAGGGAAAAACACCTGAAATTCTTGAAGAAATCCTCTATGAACAAATCATCGACTTTCAAGTACGCTTAGAAAAAGCTCTCCCTTTGATTGCAGTGACCGCGGCAACCGCCCCGCTATTGGGACTCTTAGGTACGGTGACTGGAATGATTGATGTGTTTCGTCAAATTACCAACTTTGCAAACCCTGAAAACAGTGAATTAGCAAGGGGCATATCTGAAGCCCTGGTTACCACGAAATTTGGTTTAATCACGGCCATTCCTGCCTTAATTGCCCACGCTCTGCTCTCACGCAGAGTACAGGGTATGATTTCAAAACTGGAAGGATTTGCCGCCCGCTTGGTTCATTTAAAAAGAGACGAAACCCAGTCGCTTGATTCGATTGATTCCACAGATGAATCCACTCCTTGAATTTTTCTCCAGTGCGAGTAATGTTTGGCAAAAAGGTGGCTCCTTAATGCCGATCATCGGCGTTCTTTCTCTTTACACATATTATGTGGCTTTTGATTTATGGCTTAGGCTTCGAAATGTAATCCCTAAAGACCTAAAGGCTTTTCCAAGGGAAAAATGGGATGCTTTTCAGGGAGGAGGAAAGGTAGACCGAATCATTCGTTATTGCATCGCCACCGACAAAGACCCCAAAGAGACCCGTCGCCGCTTTCAACAGGTTCGAATATCAGATGCTTCTTATTTGAGTCGCAGAATCAAGTTCTTGCTTGTGCTTGCAAGTGCATCCCCCCTTATCGGTTTGCTTGGCACCGTAATTGGCATGCTCCAGACTTTCAACGGACTAAGCATGCAAGATAGTTACAAGATGGACCTTGTAGCGAGTGGCATCTCACAAGCTCTAATCACCACCCAAGCTGGATTGCTGGTTGCCATTCCCGCACTTGCATTCATCCATGTTTTACAAAGGCAAAAGAAAGATTGGCTCCATTGTATCAACAGATTGGAAAGCATTACCATTCGACAAGTCAGCCCCGCCCTATCCAGATGAGACTATACGGAAGATCAAAATCTCTTGATGACGAGCAGGATGGATCCATCAATGTTTCCCCTTTGATCGATGTTGTTTTCATTCTACTGATCTTCTTTATCGTTTCCGCTACCTTTGTCAGCCTACCAGGAGTAGAAGTTGTAAGACCCGACGCCCAAACCGCAGATTCTCTAAAGCGAAATTCCATTCTCTTTGCTTTATCCGCTGAAGATAAGATTTTTCATGGAGGCGAAGAGGTTCAGTTACCTGAAATCCCAAGACTGATCGAACTTGGTAGCAAAGACCGAAATAAACCCGTGGTGATTCAAACCGACCAATGGGCTGATGCCACCCTCCTTGCTAAAATAATCGCAGAGGCTCGAAAAATTGCCCCTTCCGTATCCATCGCCACCCGTAAACCAAGATGAAAAGACGGGCTCATTCCCTTCCTTCTGATCAAGCGGAAATCAATGTTTCTCCTTTGATCGACATGGTTTTCATCCTGTTAATTTTTTTCATCGTCGCCACCTCCTTCGTGAATGAGGTCGGTATCACTCCAAAATACAAAGACTCCGCCAGTCCAACCACTGAAAACAAGCCTCCCCTAACCTTTCGGCTTTCTGCATCCGGACAAATTTTACAAAATGGATCTGTCATTGGTATTGAAGAGGTGGCTCCGATTGTCCGCACCTCGCATTCAGACTCCAAGGCTTCGATCTTGGTTCAAGTATCGCCTGGATCCAAAGCTGGACTTGCGACTGAGGTTATGGATCAGGCACTTCTCGGGGGGGCCAAAGCAATCAAGCTGAGCCCCCTGTTGCAATGAAAAAGCCACCCGTAAATTTTGAAGGCGTGCCCGGATTGGAATCCGAAAAAATAGAGGGTACTAAAAAGCTCAGCTTTTTCTTTTCCATGCTGATCTCCTTAGTTTTATTTGGTTTGCTTCCGCTATCAGAATTTATTCGATACGATGAATGGCTGGTGAGAAAAGTAGATTCTCCGGTTTTTACCGCACCACCTCCTCCGAAGTCAAAAATGGAAAGAATTCTTGAGAAACAAGCCAAGCAATCCATACCCGAACCCGTTCTTGACCAGACTGTAGCAAAATTGGATACCCGTGCAATTAATGTCAGCCTCGATGTTGGACCGGGAGATTTCAGAGCTGCTTTTTCTTTAGCTGGTTTCAATCCAATACCCGACGGATTTGGGCAGGAACTGGTTTTCGATCTGCACGAGTTAGACCGCAATCCGTCGATTCTGAAACGCGGCATCCTTCGTTATCCTTCAAATTTAAAGAGAAAGGGCTTGGAGGGTGAAGTAAGGCTGCTTGTTCTCATTGATGAAAAAGGTAAGGTGAAGGTACTTGAAGTTGTTTCCAGCACCCATCCAGACTTTGTAAAATCCTCCCGGGAAGCTGCAGAAAATTCAGTTTACGAACCACCCCGCAGAAATGGAGAAGCTGTAAAAGTACAATTTTATCTTCCCGTTCGCTTTAGCCTTCTAAACCAATGAAATTCATATTCCCTTTCTTCTTTTTACTTTTTTCCCTCGCTCATGGTCAGGCTCCCAAGCCCGAATTAACCCAGGATTTCTGGAACAATCCATCTTTCGTTCGTAGTTTTATGGGGGACTACGGATTTCGTAGTGAGATCGAGCCAAGAATAAGTAAATCCGAACAATCGATTTTAAGGGAAGTGGTTGCCAAGGCAGAAAATCAATTGGTTGAAGCCATCTTGTACCTGGAAGAAAAAGTGGATGAGAAAAGTAGTCCTGCACTGGATTATGCCCTGGGCTCGATGTATTATCAAAACGGTCGTTTGACCGCAGCTTCTCAATCTTATCAAAAAGCCATTCAAAAATTCCCCTCTTTTCTCCGAGCTCATAAGAATCTTGGATTGGTACAATTAAATTTGGGCAACCTCGATCAGGCCTCTAAAAGTCTAATCAAGGCAATTGCATTAGGAGATGGAGATGGAGTGACCTATGTAGCACTTGGATACTGTCACCTAAGCCTGGAACATTTTTTATCCGCGGAGAATGCTTACCGTATGGCCCTACTCCTTCTTCCAGAAAGTAGGGATGCCCGGAATGGATTGGTAAATTGCTTCCTCTTTACTGAACGCTTCCCCGAGGCCTTGGCCTTACTCGACGAGCTCTTGGAAAAAGAACCCAACGATACTTTTTGCCATCGGGCCAGAGCACAAGTCCTGCAGGCTTTAAAAAAAGAAAAAAAAGCGGTGGTTGCCCTTGAGACGATGAAACGAATGGGGAAGTTAAAACTTTCAGACTATATGGTTCTTGGAGACCTTTATCACAACCTTGAACTGTATGACCAATCCCTTCAAGTATACGAAGAAGCAATCCAAAAAAAGCAGAAACTCCCCTTGCTCAATTACGTTCGAGTCGCCCGAATTCTTATTGGGCGTGGATCCTATCAAGATGGCTTTTCTTACCTTGAAAAAATCGAACTTAATTTTGGGAAGGGTTACTCCGAGGAAGATGAAAAAAAAATCCGCCTACTCCAAGCCGAGGTATTGAGAGCAACCGGAAAAGATCAAAAAGCATCCGACATCCTTCTTGATTTAGCCAAGAAATTTCCACTGGAGGGTAAAATTCACTTTATCTTAGGTCAAATCGCCTGGAAAAAGAGGGAATTCGTTGAAGCTGAACTTCGATTTGAAAGAGCGGCAAAAGACCCAGAACTGGAAAGTTCTGCCTTGCTTGAACATGCGAGAATGCTGGTTTCTAATCAAGATTATCAAAAGGCGGTTGGTCTTCTTGAAAGGGTTCAGGACATCAACCCGCAAAAACGGGTGGAGAAATACCTTAACTCAGTCAGCAACCTCTTAATTAGTTCCCGTATCCGTTTGTAGGTCCCGGTATTTACCTTGAACATATCAACATATCATGATATG
>DBVA01000152.1:7752-11169 GCA_002308735.1 Opitutia bacterium UBA1276
ATATCATGATATGTTGATATGTTTATGAGCAAAGGTGAATCAATTGGTAAGATTTTAGAAAAAAGAAAAAAACTTTTTTCGGTTGAATTCTTCCCGCCCAAAGATGATGCAGGTGGTGAAAGGATGCTCAAAACTGCGGAAAGGTTTCAACCTTATGACCCTGACTTTGTCTCCATCACATATGGAGCCGGTGGCGGGACCCGAGTGACTACGATGCGCTATGCAAAACTGCTCCAAGAGGAGCATGGGTTTGAAGTGATGCCTCACTTGACCTGCGTGGGACATACTCGGGATGAGCTCCTTACGATTCTGGAAGATTTTGCTACTGCCGGCTTCTGCAACATCATGGCGCTCAGGGGGGATCCACCCAAGGGAGAAACACAATTCAGGCCCATAGAAGGTGGCTTTTCCTATGCTTCCGACTTGGTTAGCTTGATCCGTGAAAACTTCCCTCACTTCGGGATTGGTGTGGGCGGATACCCAGAGAAGCATCCCGAAGCCTCGGATCAGGCTACTGATTTAAAGAATTTAAAAACCAAAGTGGACGCGGGGGCTGACTTCATCACTACCCAATTATTTTTTGATAATCAGGCTTTTTTCAAATTTGTATCTGACTGCAAAAAAGCTGGAATATCCATCCCGATCCTTCCTGGTTTACTACCGGCTTTGTCCCTGGGTCAGGTGAAAAGATTTTGCAGCATGTGCGAAGCCCTCCTACCCCGTGAATTGGAGCATGACCTGCAACAATCTGAAGAATCAGACCAGCCTGAAATTGGAGCTGATTGGGCTTTGGATCAAGTCAAGGAATTACTCGATGGGGGTTGCCCAGGCTTTCACCTATATGCTCTTAATAAATCGAAGAGCACCTTGAAAATTCTCGAGGGCTTGGGGAGAAAGCAATCCTAATTAGATTCCTGATACTTCCTCAATATTTGCTTCCGCTTTTAAGCGGTCCAGAAAAGCCTCGAAAGTGGCATCCTTTCGTCGTTCAGTAAGATACTCCGTTACTTTTTCCTTAATCGCATCATAAGGAGTCAACTTTCCTTGATGTCTCTCCTTTACCTGAATCAAATGCCATCCAAACTGAGTACGAACCGGTTCGCTCAACTCTCCGCTTTTCATGGAAAAGGCAGCCTTCTCAAATTCGGGAACCATGCGGCCCCGGCCAAATTCTCCAAGGTTTCCATCATTCCCGGCATCATCTGATTCTTCCCTTACCAGTTCAGTAAAATCCGCACCTTTTTCCAATTTTTCCCGTAAAAGTAAAATGGCATCTTTAGCTTCGGAAAATTCATCTTCGGTCGAGGCTTTTTTGAGCAAATGTGAAGCAGATACCGTCTCCTCCGCTGTAAACAAATCAGGGCGGGAATCATAATATTTTTTGGTTTCCTCTTCAGATACGGGTGCACATTTTGACTCTTCCTCCAGAAGCATATTGAACTGGATCTGATTGATAACTTCCTTTCTTAAGCTTTCCTTATCCTTAATCACGGGATGCTTTCCGCTTTCAAATGCTTTTTTGCCTCCATTCTCACGGACCCATCGCTTCATCTGCTTATTCACCTCAACCGGATCCACCTCGTATTTCCTTCTTTGGCTTTCATGAGACATCAGAGTCTGGTCGATTAAGCGGTCCTTAGCCATATCGATTGCTGCCATCTGAATCACCTCCTGTGGTTTGCCCTTCATTTTTTCCGCTACGCTTTGATACAATGATTGAGCCTGCCCTTCGATTGCCCAATCTGGAATTATATGATCATTTACCTTCATTGCCATAACTGATAAATTTTAATGCATATTTGGTTCTTGTAAACAAACCATTTGATCTCAAGAGAGTCTCAATAAGGTTGACCCAAGATTTCGAAGGGTTTAAGAAAAAGAAAATGGTATCTGTATTAAACGAGAGCTTGGAAAGTTTTTCAGACTTTTTAGTAAGTAAAGGCTTACGAATGACCGGGCAGAGAAAAGGGGTTTTTGAGGCTCTCTTCAAACAAAAAGGTCATTTTACTGCCGAGCAGTTGCTCCGGGATGCCCAGAGTCTGGATGATACTGTTTCCCGGGCCACGGTCTATCGCTGCCTTCCCTTGCTGGTGGAAAGTGGTGTCATCCGCAAGATCGATGTCGGCCAGGATAATAAGTTTTATGCCCTCAATGGATCCGCCGAAACTTTTAAGGCCCAAGTTATTTGTTCGGACTGCGAAAAGATTTTTGATATCGATGCTCCCTTCATGGAGTGGTATGGAAAAAATGTATCCGCTAAGCTAGGTCTTGATGTAAAGGATCAACGCCTTCAGGTCCATGCAGAATGCCCCCAGTTCCGAAAACAAGGAAATTGCACCCTCAGCACTCATTAGACTTACCCGATGACCGAAACCCTTGCTGCCCCTCCCCCCCTCCAAATCTTTCAACATCAGGACTCGGTTTCACGAACCGAACAACAAGAAGAAATTCTCCGGCTGAAAAAAGAGAAGAATGCAATTCTTCTCTGCCACAATTATCAAGTCGACCCTATCCAGCAAGTTGCTGATTATGTCGGAGATTCCCTTGGCTTGGCCCGGAAGGCAGCCGAAACTGATGCCGAGGTAATCGTATTCTGTGGGGTTCATTTCATGGCGGAAACCGCAAAGATTTTAAACCCCAGCAAAACAGTTTTACTTCCGGACTTGGATGCGGGCTGTTCTCTTTCCGATTCCTGTCCTGCTGATCAACTTGCAGCGTATAAAGAGAAAAATCCAAATCTCTATGTGGTTGCCTATGTGAACTGCTCGGCCGCGGTCAAAGTGCTGAGTGATGTAATTTGTACCAGTGGCAATGCAGTAAAAATTGTGGAACAAGTCCCCGCAGATCGTGAAATTCTATTCGTTCCCGATCAAAACCTTGGCCAATGGGTAATCGGGCAGACGGGAAGAACCATGCAACTCTGGCCCGGGAGTTGTTATGCCCATGTGCTTTTTACCAAAGAATCAATTGAACGGTGCCGGTTGGAATTTCCCCATGCGCCGGTGGTGGCACACCCTGAATGTATTGATTCCGTTCGTGAAATGGCAGACGAAGTTTGTAGCACTGAGAAAATGGTCTCCTATTGCCAAAGTAATCCGGCTGATACTTTTATTATTTTAACCGAGACTGGAATGATGCACCGCCTCACTCGAGAACTCCCAGAAAAATCTTTTGTAGCCGGGCCCACTGGACATTGTGCCTGTAATGATTGTCGCTATATGAAGATGAATACCCTTTCAAAACTTCTCGATTGCTTACAATCCGGTGCCCCTGAGATCTCCATGGAACCAAGCTTAATTGAGCAGGCCAAAGCCCCTATCCAGAGAATGCTGGAATGGAGCTGAAGCTTATTGGGAAATTAAAAAATCTTTTTTTGAACATTTTGGAGCGGAAGCCCGTCTTAACTAATGACAATAG
>DBVA01000152.1:11561-18462 GCA_002308735.1 Opitutia bacterium UBA1276
CAGATCCGATTAATTCTCTAGGCCGTTCAGCGAATACATTCCTTTAGGCCGGGTTTTTCCAGCAGACAACATATCCATCGGGATTGGATAGGAGATCAGAAAATTTTTCTCATCGATCAAGTTAAAGAAATAATGGGTGGTTCCCTCGGGTAAAGTCCCATGCAATTGTCCTCCTTTGATTTTCGCTGGAGCAAGATACCACTCCTCACTTCTTTCTCCTCCATTCAAGGTATATGCGATCTGCCCACTAAGCACCTGGTTTCCATGTTCCTCAAACTGGGCCCAAACCTTGCTTCCTTCCTTACCATTTTCAACGATGGTGCAAACCTGATCCTTCCCGTCTAGGGATCGATTGTAATGAGGGTTCAAATAAGGATAGGATGCGTTCATGGCATCTAATCTCTGAAAAAGTTCTTTTCTCATCGATTCAGCTTGTTCCGGAAATTGATCCGCCAGGTTTACTGCTTCTTCAATATCCACCCGTCTGGAAGGGTTGGGATATTTTTCATAAAGCTTAAAAAGCTCAACCGGAGATCGTCCAGGCATGTAATTATAAATTAATTTCCATCCTCCCCTTCGCAGTGTGGATTGCTGAGCAACACCATGTGGAAAGTGCCAAACCATCGAGTTTCGGACTTCACCGTTTTTCTCTTTTACCAGATCTGCGAGCTTGGGGTTTTCACGAAGTAAAGGACTGATATCGCAACCGTCTAAAACTTGGGACTCGGGCCGCGGGGTACCAGTCCAACTTAGAATAGTGGGATAAAAATCAATCCCATTGATCATCACATTACTTTGCTGACCTCCCCTTATTTCCGGACCTGAAATAATTAAGGGTACACGCACCCCACCCTCACGGGCATTGATCTTACCCCGGTCAAGTGGAAAGTTATCGGTGATTATTTCATGGGGTACTCTTTCCATTCCACCATTATCCGAAGTAAGAATGACATAAGTATTCTCAATGAGCATGTGCCCAGGCCAGCGAGGATCCGGTGTTTCCTCCAAGTACTGAAGAAGTTGCCCAACATAGTGGTCGAACATTTCAACCATGGCACAGTAGTAGGGATTTTTTTGTCCTGCTAATGTCCAACTGCTTGGCTCTTCCGGAAAATCAACTCCCAGCTTCTCGCAGTATTTCTTCAGTAGTTCCTTACTCCGGCTATGAATTGGAGTATGAACCAACCAAGCGGCATAATATAAAAAGAAAGCTTTTTCTTTGGACTGCTCCATGAACTCTAGGGCATCCACCGTGGTTTCATCTTTAGGGAAGCCCTTATGATCGAGTTGATAAGGATCATTCTTTTCTTTGGTGGCAAAACCAGTCAATCGATGGGGTCGCATCGCCGCACTCGCCCCTAAGTGATTGCGGGTAAAATCAAAGCCCTGATCTTGGGGTTGAGGAAAAGCGTTGTGGTCGATCGCAGTGTGCCATTTGCCGGTGTGGCCTGACACATACCCATTGGCACCCAGGGCCTCGGCAATAGTGACTTCTTCCAATTTCATCCGGCCACTAAACCAAGGATCCATAATCGGATGTGCAGTCTGGTTGTATGGGGTGGGTGGATTACCACCGACTACATGGGTTTTCTGTAAAACCGCTGGATGCCGACCGCTTAAAATCGCACATCGGGTCGGTGCACAAGTTGGAGCCGGGGAATATCCCTGCCAAAACTGAACTCCTTTTTGAGCCAGAGAATCAATATGCGGTGTCTCCATCGGGGATGGCTCGTCAATGTCGTAACAAGCGACATCCTGCCATCCCAAGTCATCCGCCAAAATCAATACAATATTGGGTTTTGATGGACGACTTTTTGAAAATAATTCAAAGGCAGTAAGGAAGAGGAGAGCCGAAAAGAAGAGGAGACGAATCATAATAGTTTAGTTGCTTGATGAGAGAATCAAGTACAAGGAAATAATCTGCATTTCTAATTCTTTCCGCAATCTCAAAACTTCAAATTACATCAATATGAAATTTGAAAGCAGAACGAGTCTTCCTCGGAAATCATCGGGAGAATAAATGACAAAGGACTCGGTCAAGAAGCCGCGTAACTCGAACCCATAGTTACTTCAAATTGAGGGGGCAATGGATCACTCACTTAACAGAGCCGGTAATTCTTCTTACTTAGTAAATTCTTATTTCCAGCGATCACTCTTTATGACTTTACACTAGTTAATCGATCCACTCTTCTTAGAGCCAAGTTTAATATTTCGTACTTGATCGTATTCCCGTGAAGCCTTTACCCTTTTTGAAATCCAGTTTCTTATTTTGCCTAGTCCATACTTACTCATTTGGCATCGAGGATCCAAACAAAGAATATAATACCCTCAAAGAGCTTGAATGCGAAAAGATGGAGGAGAGCACTGACTCGATATTTGAGGTTTTGAAAAAAGAAGATGCGCTCGAAGTTAAAATCGATGGTACTTTTTTTGCTCGGTACAATTTCCATAAACTTGGGCAACCCATCCTTTGGCCAATTCTCGGACCTAATGGAATCCGCATGCTTCGGGATTACCCCATGAAAAGTAACACCCCGGGAGAAGCTAAGGATCATCCTCATCACCGCGGGCTTTTTATCGGGCACCAGGGAATCAGCGGAGCAAATTTCTGGCACAATCAATATGAAAACTCCGGCACGGTGGAACACCTCAAGGTGATTGAAAACAGATCGGGAGAAGACCGAGCCCTGATCAAAACACTCAATGCCTGGAAAGATCATCAAGGCAAAACCATGGGTGCGGATACCCGCACCCTTACTTTCGGAGCCGATGAGGTTGCCCGCTTTATAGATTTGGAAATCAATTTGCATGCCACCCATCAGGATTTGGTCTTTGAGGAGTTTAAGGATGGCTTCGTGGGAATCCGAACTCATCCCGATCTTCGCCTTACTCCAAGTGCTAAACACGGGGTTCATAAAGTATATGGTAAGGCTAGAAATAGCGAAGGAGTTGAAGGGAAAAACATCTGGGGAAAACGAGCGGATTGGGTTCATTACTATGGAACGATTGAAGGAAAGCAGGCAGGGATTGCTTTCTTCAGTCATCCAAGCAACCTAACTAAAAAAGGAGAGAAATCTTGGTGGCATGCCCGCGACTATGGCCTTATTTCCGCAAACCCTTTTGCTCCCACCAAAATTGGAGGAGATGGAGAACATACGGTATTCAAAGGCCAAAGTTTGACCCTTCGCTATCGTTTTGTTTTTCATAGTGGATCACTCGAGGATGCCAAAATTGAAAACCGCTTTGCAAGCTATGCCCAAAACCCTAGACATCCTACTTCGATCATACCAAATCATCCAGGTTATCCTGAGGATTACCTTTCACCTAAAAACAAGTAAGGCACATACTTTTATCTTTCATTTATGAAATTCGCACTATGTAATGAAGTCTTCAAGGAAATGTCCATCAAGGATGGCTTTTCCAAAATCGCCGAGATCGGTTACCAAGGAGTGGAAATTGCCCCGTTCACCTTGAAGGATAATCCCCTCGAGATAAATGAAGAGGACGCAGAGCGTTGCCTTAAAGCTGCAAAATCTGCGGGCATTGAAATTGTTGGGCTTCACTGGCTCATGGCCAAGTCCGATGGTTTGCATCTTACTTCCTCGGATCAGGGCATGCGAGATGCTACTTGTGAATACCTCCAAAAACTTGCCAAACTTACGGGCCAAATGGGTGGAAGCATTATGGTACTGGGTAGCCCTCAGCAAAGAAACCTTGAACATGGCACTGTCTATGAAGATGCCTTTACTCGAGCGGTAGAAATTATTCGTGAGGTCTCTGAACTAGCGGGTGAGCTCGGCGTTACCCTCGCGATGGAACCCTTATCCCCGGTAGAAACCAGTTTCCTATCCTCCTCTGCGGAAGCACGCCGCTTTATTTCCGCGGTTAACCATCCTGCCTGCCGGATGCATTTGGATATGAAGGCAATGGCTCATGAGCCTGCCGGAACCATTGCCACGATTTATGAACACCGCTGGGAATTCGCTCACTTTCATGCCAATGATGTCAACCATCGGGGGCCGGGCCAGGGCCCAACCGATTTGAACGCAGTCGCCCGAACCCTGCAGGAAATCAATTATAAGGGTTGGGTATCGGTCGAGCCTTTCGACTACTATCCCACCCCGGAAGGTTGTGCCCGAATCAGCCTCGAAAATTTAAAGGCTAGCTTTAGTTAATTCTAGGAGTTCCTGGAGTTCTAATTCGGTTTTAGAATGATTTTAAGGGCTTTGTTCTTTGGCACTTCCTGACGCTTTCTTTCCTCCAAGGCAAAGTATTGAAGGCTTACACCCTGTAAGGGAAAGGTCTTGGCGTAAGCTTTATCCATATCCAGACGCATATCCCGATTACTTATAGAAGTAATCGAGATCTTTACCGGATCATAAGGTTTACCCGATAGCTCCATCGAAACTAAGTTATTGGTATTGACCTTCATTTTTTTCCGAACATCCGTCCATTTTAGATCCATGGGAACTTGGGCTGTCTTTCCGCTTACTGGGTTAAAGCTAAAAGTTCCATCGCCCACCGCCGACTTAACCTTTTCCAAGGACAAGTTTTTAGCGTCAGCCACCACTCCCCGAACTGCAATTCCGATCCGGTGGCGAGATGGCCATTCTTCACCGGTTGGGTCTTTCATTTTCGACCAAAACATTAAGCCACTCTCTTTAAGCTCGATGTTGTATTCAAAAGTTCCCCCGTTGGTGTAGGTTCCACTTAACTCAAGTAGCTCGCGATCTGTGGAAGGCTCAGGGTATTGATTGAAATTTTTAATATTCCGGCCCCGATTACGGTGCCGTTTTGGATCGGTTTTATCGGTGTAATAGGTACCAAACCCAACCCCTAACCTTGGTACACCTAAAGGATGGATCGAGGATCCAGCTTGCTCTTGTTTTACAAATATATCCAATCCATTTCCGGAACTCCGGACCGCAACCACATAAGTTTCAGCTTCCAAAATGGTATGATAACCCTTGTATTTCCCACTTGCATAGTATGCCAATCTATTTTTCTTCGGAGGTGAAATTTTAGGCTTCCTTGAATCCACCTCTGCTTTCTTTCTTCGGAGGGCTTCGAGGGTGGCGACGGATTGATCTGAAAACGAACTCCAAGATAATTCCAATGGTTTAGGTTTACCGCTCATTTCAAGTATAACCACGGCATCACTTGCTTCGATAAACTTGGCCTTAATTGATTGCCCTTGGGCATTGCTAAGTTCGTGCTCCAAATCCAAATCACTTTCCTTTACAGCAGGAACCTTCATGGATTTACGCTTTTTTACCAATGCGGCATTCTCCTTGGCTTCTGCATTGATTAATGCCTTGAGCTTTGTAGCAAGAGATCGAGATTGCTTCGATAAACTTGCCAGAGGTATGGAAACTTCTTGGCGGCCAGAATTGATCAGAATCTTCAAGCTGTCTTTGGAAAGATCGAGGAATTTGCCCTCCACTTCCTGACTGGATTGATTTTTCCAAGGGTAGACTTTGGACGGATCAAGTTCACCTTCGAGATCAACTTTGGGTGCGATATTTGATGCCTTAGGTTCTTTCGGTTTTTCCTCCAAGATACCCTTTTTTGAAGCACTCAACTTTTCGGCTAAAGCTTGGGAAGCGTCATTGAACATAGAAAGGGGTAAGGTCGTTTGCTTGCCATTTACCTCAAGAGTTACGCTTTGCATAGTCGAGCTCACAAAGCTTGCCTGGATGGTACGGCCAGATGCGTCGGTCCAATCATACAATTTTTTTGCTGGCTTCTGCTGTGCCTGCAACATAGTAGCCAGAGCTTTAGACTCTGGGCTGAGGGTATTGATGGGAATATCAAAAGGTTGGCCATTTACATCAATGGTCAGATTTTTTTGATCTAATTTAACAAACCTTGCCTGGAGCGTTCTACCATCGAGATCTGTCCAAGGATATAGATTAGCCCAACTAATTTTTACATCTGCGGTAAAAAAAACGACCAATAAAAACAATATTTCATGAAAGGTTTTCATTTTGAGGAAGACCTGCAAAAGAGATAAAATTATTTTAAAGCTCATCATTCTCAATCTGCAAGCAAAGATATCGCCCTAAAACCACTCTGATAAATACCTCGGAAAGCATCTATTTTCAGCATCAATCAAGTCTTGGTACCGGGCCGGGGACTCGAACCCCGAACCAATTGATTAAGAGTCAACTGCTCTACCAATTGAGCTAGCCCGGCACACAAGTAAGGGTTTGAAAGTAAGCGATTTCACACTAGGGTCAAGGCGAATGAAATGGATAAAAATAAGCATGATATCAGGGTTTTCGATCTTTCTAAACGCCAAAGAAACCGAGTTGATATCCACTTTTTCCATCGTCGCACGCGATTCTCAAACAGGAGAATGGGGGGTGGCGGTTCAATCCAAACTGGTGGCCGTGGGAGCGATTGTTCCTTACGCGGAAGCAGGGGTGGGTGCCATTGCTACCCAAGCTTGGGGGAATCCCAGGTTTGGTCCTCTTGGACTCAAGCTTCTGAAAAGTGGAAAAAATGCCCAGACTACTCTTAACCTGATGATCGATGCCGACCCAAGAAGAAGTCATCGACAACTTGCAATCATCGGGGAAGAAGGGAATGCATCCATCCATACCGGAAAGAATTGCCTGGATTGGGCAGGTCACAAAACTGGCCAGGGCTATGCAGTTCAAGGCAATCTCCTAGCCGGGCCTGCTGTGATTCAAGCCATGGCTGCAGCATTTGAAGATTCAAAGGGAACTCTAGCGGAGAGAATGATCGCTTCCTTGCGGGAAGCCCAGAAGATGGGGGGCGATAAACGAGGCCGACAAGCGGCATCCCTGCTTGTAGTCCGAAAAGGTTGGGGGTACGGGGGGCTCAATGATCGATTCCGGGATCTTCGAGTTGATGATCATACCGAACCGATCGAAGA
>DBVA01000110.1:0-6650 GCA_002308735.1 Opitutia bacterium UBA1276
AGCAATGATGGATAATTCATCCGGGTGGGCAAGGGCGTCATAAAAAGAGATTCCCCGGCTAAACCTTTCGGCAAGTTTTTCGAGTTCAAGTTCGCTTACTGGTCTTTCACGCAAAGAAACTTCTTGGCGCTTCCAGTTCATGATTTCCTCTAATTTGTCCATTTGTTTATGTAATAACGATCTAATTGAGGAGATTGGATTGCCTACGGGATCTCCTTCATTCACAATACTCGAGAGTGAGTGAAATACAACGACTAAGAGAAATTGTGGAAAAGCTAAGAGCTCCGGATGGCTGTCCATGGGATCAGGAGCAGACCCATGATTCATTGGTGCGATGTCTGATTGAGGAAGTATCCGAGACTTTGGAGGCCATTGATAAGGAAGATTATGAGCTGATGGAAGAAGAACTTGGGGATCTTTTACTTCAAGTTGTTTTTCATGCCTTATTGGCCGAAGAAAAATCGAAGTTCGATCTGGAAGATGTTGCCCGGGGAATTAATGAAAAATTGATTCGTAGACATCCGCATGTTTTTGGAGATGAAGATGACCGAATGAATACAGCGGATGAGTTTTTGAATCGATGGGAAAAAATTAAGGCGGAGGAAAAAAGATCGCGTGGGATTCCCACCCATGAATCAAAAATCTTTAAAAACCTGCCCCCCCAACTTCCAGCCCTGCTTTATGCGGTAGATATTTATAAGCGGGCAGAGAAGGCGAATTTATTAGATCAAGGGGATTGGAGTGAGTCTAACATCACGAATTTTGCATCGGAGTTGGATGAAGAAACTGCGGGTCGGGCATTTTTTGAATGGGTTGGAGCCTGTAAAAAGGCAGGGCTTGATCCTGAGTCAGCACTTCGTAAATTTGCTTCAAACCAGGTCAACCAATTGGAGAATGATTGATTCTAATGGAGGAAATATTCGAGCGAATCTCATGGGAATTTGAAGATGGAAGATTTGAAGTCGAATGCTGTATTCGTCGATCGACCCTTGCCAGACGGATTCATTTAAAAGTTCCGGAGCCCCAAAGGGTTATTCTTACTCTTCCGAAACGGGCATCCCTGAGAAATGGGAGGAATTTTCTGATGAAAAATGGGGGATGGATTCGGGAAAAGTCGAAGCAATTACCAGAACCGAAAACCTTGGCAGAATATTTTAAGGAATCGAATAATGTTTGGATTGATTCCGATCCCAGAGAGGTAACTTGGGAATTTGACCCAGGAAAAAAGCGCAGTGTTCGTGAAATCGAACGGGATCAAATCAAGTTTACCTTTTTCGATGCATCCAACCTGGAATTCCTTTTGCTCAAAGAATGCATTCATTTGGGGAAGGAAATTCTTCCAGAGCGTCTAATCGCCTGCCAAAACAAAGTTGGGATTCAATCGAAAAAGATCCGGATTGGGAACCAGCGTTCGAGGTGGGGGTCCTGTTCGGGCCGGGGAACCATTTCTTTGAATTGGAGAATTTTATTACTTCCTTTTGAACTCGGAGAATATGTTATTTATCATGAGATTGTTCATTTGGAGCAGATGAATCATTCCCCACAATTCTGGAACCGTCTGGAACAAATCGTTCCCAACGCAAAGAAAGTGGACAAGGAATTAATGAGAGCGGGAAAAGAGATTATTTCCTTGGGCCATCCGCCCCGCTGGTCGGAATAATTTTATTTTATTACCGGAGCAAGTTCCCAGGACGCCCGGCCGCCTAGAGAGCGGAGGTAGGGAAGGGCTTCTTTTTCATCTTCCGCAACATCGACGGGAGTAATGCCGTAGGACCCATATCTTGGGTTGACCTCAAGCCCAAAAGATAAGGCAAGCCTAACCATTTCTTTCATTCCAGAAAAAGCAGCTGCGTGCATCAGGGTGTATCCATCTTTTGCTTGGAGTAAGGGATCGGCACCAGCAGATAAGAGGAATTCAACCACATCGGTCTTGCCTGATACTACCGAAATTAAAAGGGGAGTGGCCCCGAAGGCATCTTTTTGATTCACCTCGTATCCATTCTGAAGCAAGACCTTTACCCGTTTCAAATCTCCCAGCCCGGCAGCGACATGAAGTGGATGGTTTTGATCCACCCCCATTTCACTCAACAACTCAACAATTTCCTTATGTCCACCCGCCGCAGCCAGGTCGAGCATGTTCGAACCATGGATATCTTTGGCATGAGGATCTGCAGAGAGAGCAAAAAGAATTTCAAGCATTTCCTTTTCACCTCGAAGAGCAGCGGTCATACCCGGTGTCTCACCTTCGTCGGTGCGGGCATCGACATCAGCACCATCTTCCAGGAGTAATTCAAATACCTCCATATTTCTTCCCCAGGCTGCAGAGTGTAAAGGGGAGGACAGATGCCTGCCCCGAACATTCGGATTACCGCCATTGCGCAAAAGATAATCAACAAAGCGAGTATTTCCTTTATAAGCGGAGTAATGGATCGGGGTATGGCCAAATCCATCATTTGCATTGATTAAGGCACCTTGACTGACTGCATCGGCCAAAGCCTCAAAATCATTCATCGCGATCGCTTGATAGAGGGTGTCATTCTTACGGTCAATGATTTCCTGTCCGAGTACATTGACAATCACTTCAAGACCTTGAATTTTTTTATTCCGTAGCTTGAGTTCACCATGGATAGAGTTGGGTTTGGTGAAGAGATGGAAATTTGAAAATTGGTCCATAATCTGGAGCTTTTGGTTTTCACCGAAGGACAATATATTATCCTGCCGCGCAGTTCGGGTAAAAGTGGCGATGTTGAAGTCCATGGAAAAAGGATATGCTTGAACCTTTTTTTTCCTGGATTCCGAAAGTTCATAAATGGTTCTTCCCGACTCAAGTTCCTTCCGGTAGTGATCCGTAGTCACCCAAAGTATTTTTTCCTTTTCGATCAATCGAATTCCATTGGTATTCATCAAGGACATCAGCACGGATGAGGATCGAATCCCGGCGAGGAGCTGCTTTACCGAAAGAGAATTTTGAATTTCTGCCCCTAGAAGAAAAGAGCTAGCGTAGCGGTCAAATGCAGAACTTTTCGTGTCTTGGGGTAATTGATTTTTGGTTTGGAGGTTTCCACCCGCAAAGACGAAATTCCCACGCAGGCCATCGAGTAGTTCAGGGATGGAAGCATCAAATCCGGGTAGTGATTTGGAGGAGTCAAAAGTTCCACCGCTTATGAAGTTCAAGATCGAATCTAAAACTTGAAGGGCAGACTTTTGAAAAGAGCCATGTGGGAAGCTTACTTTTCCAATGACTGCTACATCACCTGGCACTTTGGGTAGGAAGTTTACTCTTTGGCTTGAAGATTTGGACTCATCTTGGGCTCCATCCTCATCCAAGTTACTGGAGTAATCAACCAGTGAAAAATCTAATTTCCCTGGATTGGAGTTGAAGTGAACTCCCAAGGGACGATGGGTGAAGTAATCGAACATGGGGAGAAAATTCCTGAAGTTATTGGGCACGAAAAAATCTTCCACTAGGCGGGAAATCCCAGTCCCGTCGAGATACAGCGAAGCATCCGCTCCGGTTGCAAAATATTTTTTAAGCGATTCCGGGAATGTTGTATTCTTGGGTCGACGGAAAAATTCTTGTACGAGTTGATCAACTTGGAGCTCATAGTTTGTGGTCGGAGGATTTCTTGGGTTGGGTACCATCCCGATTGCATAGGCCCACTTTCCCCGCCTCCCAATTTCGAAAGGAATCTTTTCGTTGCCCAGGCGAAGGCTTTTTCCTCCTTTCACTTGGAGTGCAAAACTTTCTGCCACTTCAGATAGTCGTGCGTCTACTTTTTTTCCATTCTTGACCGAAGCAACCATTCCCCAAACCGGGGTGGGGAAGGGATTTCCTTGAAGTCGAACGAAGAAGCGAAGAGGAGACTTTAAATTAAACCCACTACGATTGAGATCATCAAGGGTTACTTGAGCTTGGGGGTTGGCTAAGCGCCAATGATCCAAAATCGGTTGCCAAATTCGATTTTGCAGAAGGTTCGATTTTTGCAGGATGTGGTCTGCATTCATGGAGACGATCAGAAAAGAATCGGATGGAATCCGGTTGATCAGGGGAGAAGCAGGTGCCATTTTAGCAAAGGCAGAAAGAATCACTCCGGAGAGAGAAAAGAGGATCAAAATCGTACGAGAGAAGAAATTTGTCATAATATAATAAACAAAGTACCTTGCGTTACCAATGATACAAATTATCTTTCCAACTGTAAATTCTTTCTCTAAGCGAGACTAAAGCATTATGTTCACAGGCATAGTAGAAGAAGTCGGGCAAATTATTTCGCTCCAAGAAAAGAAGAACGCATGGGAGTTACGGATTGCCAACCCATTTTCGAGTGCGGATGGCTTGGAACAGGGTGCTAGTATTTCAGTGAACGGTTGTTGCCTTACTCTCTGCGAGCAGGCCTCTGAAGTGGCAATCTTTGAACTCTTGGAGGAAACCTTACAAAAGACTAATTTAGACGGACTTTCTAAAGGAAGTATGGTGAATTTAGAACGGGCTTTGCCAGCAAATGGGAGATTGGGAGGACATTTTGTCTCCGGACATGTTGATGCCTGCGGAAAAATTCAGATTTTTGAAGAACAGGGCAAAAATCTTTACTTGCAGGTTGAAATCCCAGAGAGCAAAAGTCGTTACTTGGTAGATAAAGGCTCGATTGCGGTCAATGGTTGCTCTTTGACGGTTTGTGATGTCCTGGATCAATCCTTTGCGGTCTGGTTGATTCCCCACACTTTAGCCAGAACCAACCTGGCTTCTTTAAATGCCGGAGAATTCTTAAATTTAGAGTTCGATATGTTGGCCAAATATGTGGAGAAATTAGTAACACCCACCATGGAAAATTTAACCCGATGAATGCTGCGGAAGCTACGCTTGCGGTCTTGGCCGAGTTGAAGAGACAGAGGGTGGAGGGAAAGCGTGAAGTTTTTGTAGAAGAAGAAAGTCTTTCCGCCTTGGCTAAGCTTTTTGAGAATGCGGTACCCGAGCAGGGTGGTATGAATGAGGTAGCTCCTAAGCCTATTCAAACGGAGGTAAAAAAGCCTGGATCTGCTCCAGTGAAGGAAGCGAAGCCTGAAGTCATCGCTTTTGAAAAAAAGACCGTATCTTCGGATTTCCCTTCCCCTCCTCAGATAAAATTACCGGACGGGGATAAAGTTTTCCAATGGAACAGTTTGAAGGAAAAAGTGATGGGCTGTGAAGTTTGTAATCGTGAACTTAATCCCCAAGGAAAAGTGGTTTTTGGAGTTGGGGATTTGGATGCAGATATCTTTTTTTGCGGAGAAGCTCCCGGTGCGGATGAGGAAAAAGCAGGGGAACCTTTTGTCGGACCAGCAGGGGAATTACTCAATCGGATTGTAGAGGCGATGGGGATTTCCAGAGACGCGGTTTATATTGGGAATATTTTAAATTGGCGACCCCGGCACGACCAAGCGTTCGGGAACCGTCCTCCCACCCAAGTGGAAATGTCCTTTTGCCTGCCCTACCTGAAGGCACAGATCGAAATTGTGCAACCAAAAGTCTTGGTTGCACTGGGTAAGACTGCCACGGATGGGTTACTTGGTCATGATCCAAAGCGAAGGCTTTCTGATTTTCGGGGCAAATGGAATCAGGTGATGGAAATACCGATGATGGTTACCTATCATCCATCTTACCTTCTTCATAATCCGAGTAAGAGCAGTAAGCGTAAAGTTTGGGATGATATGTTGCTGGTGATGGAAAAGCTTGAAATGAAGATTTCCGAAAAGCAACGGGCCTTTTTCAATTCCTAATTTCGAGCGGTGGGAAAAACGCTACTGGTTTTAAATGGCAAAGCACCAACGGAAGGACTTTTGCGTTGGAGGTTTGAAGAGTCGGATACCACAGTCGCGGTGGATGGAGGTTGGGATGTATTACGCAACTCGGATTTGCTTCCTGATGCCCTCATTGGAGACTTAGACTCCTGCGAGGCATTGAATCAAATTCGGGAAGATTTTCCTGAATTAGAGATTAGCCACATCATGGATCCGGATACCACCGACTTTGAAAAGGCAATTAAGTGGGTGGAGACCCATACCCAGACCACGGAACTTATCATTTTGGGAGGAGTTGGGAAACGTTCCGATCACTTTTTATCTAATTTATTGGTTTCCCTACGAATAGATCCAACATGGTCGGTCGTTTTTGATGACGATAGCGAGTGGATCTCTCGGGTTAGTCCGTCCTCATCCTTGCTTCTGGGTGGTCGGAAGGGGACAACCTTGAGCATTTTACCGCTGGTTCCATCTGATGGTGTTTCTTCGAGAGGATTGAAATGGGAGTTGACCAATGAATCTTTAAGACCTGATTCCAAGTTCAGTCAAAGTAATCTTTGTACTTCGGATGAGGTGGAAATCAGTTGTGCAAGTGGAAACCTATTCGTAATTTTGTCCAAGAGGCTTTAGTTCCTTTTTTGGACATAAGCCAAAAAGACCACCCGATTGAGTGGTCTTTTTTTGTAAAGTTATCGAGTGAACTTACTTGTACTGAGGTAAGTTGCCCTTTTCAAAAGCTTCCTTGAAGTAACGGTCTGGATCCCTTTTCCAACGGCGCTCTGCACTGGATGACCAAAAATATATTTTCTTTCCTTTGTATTCAACGGATTTGGAGTTGGGATTGACGATACGCTCCGGATAGATTGGGCAGAATC
>DBVA01000110.1:7017-8177 GCA_002308735.1 Opitutia bacterium UBA1276
GCTAATTCAGGAACGGCTTTGATGTAATAGGCGGCCGCCCCGTCGAAAGCTTTCACGCATGCACCGCAACAAAAGTAGACCTTTACACCCAAGACTTCGGAGTATTCCTCTGGATCAATGGCATCGCCTAGCATGATGGCACAATCTTCATGGCCATCGGCATAAATGAAGTGGGCAGAAGAGAATAAAAGTAGAACGGATAGAATTGTTTTCATACCTAACTAATGTCTTGAAATCGGAATTTTATCAAGCCTTTCATTCAAAAATTCTAAAACTTATTTTGGGAACTCTTAAGCTTAGGAGGTTGACGGATTCAAGATCTTGGGCCTCGATAGAGATTGAGTAATTCGTAAACATGAACCCAGAGCAAAGACAGGTGTATAAGGACAAACTGGAAGCGGTACTCTTGGAAATTGAAGATTATTTAAGTAAAAGTGAGGATGCGGCCGAAGCGGTTTCTCCCGATAAAAGCCTGGGACGGTTGTCGAGAATGGAAGCGATGCAGGACCAACAATTGGTTCTGGAAGTCCGAAGAAGACAAAAGAGAAGAAAAGCGGAGGTCTTCAACGCAATTTCCCGGCTGGAGCAAGATCAATATGGACAATGTATATTTTGCGGAAGCCAGATTGCAGAAGAACGCTTGGATGCATTTCCTGAAGTTCAGACCTGCATGAAATGTGCCTAGATAATATTTGGGCTTCCCGTTTTATTTGGAAAATTCCTGCTTCAAGCTATCCGGTAATCAGCTCGGAGGATTGAAGAAAGTCAGATTCCTTAGCGATGCAATAGATGACATCATTATTTGTTAGGTGAACCTCCCCTAATCGGTGAGCAATCAGTTCATTGTCCCGACTAATGGCAACGATCAAGATTCCAGTTTCTCCCCCGAGGTTCAAATCCTTCGGCGTTTTTCCAAGAACCGGACTTTCCGGACCCAGCAAAAGGGTTTCCACCTTCAACTCTTTGAGTTGTGTATGTTGATGGAGGGAGAGGGGAGCACTGGAAAATTCTCTTTCCGAGTGCATGGTTTTTTCCCGGGCCCGTTTGATCTCCCTCGAAATCAGGTTGCGGGGAATTTCCAGTTTTCTCAGCACCCTGGACAGAATTTCTAATCCACCCTCGACTTCACAGGCTACCACTTCATTCCTTCCTTGATGCGT
>DBVA01000110.1:8555-10100 GCA_002308735.1 Opitutia bacterium UBA1276
CGCTCCGTTGCCTGGTGGTCATTGATCATGATCACAATGGCCCGACAATCATGAACATGAGCATGTCCAAGTGCCTCTTCACTGGTAGCGTCCGCATAGTATACCGGATCGCCCAATTCTTTGCCCACATTGACATTGTCGGAATTCATTTCCAGGGCCACCACTTCAATCTCAACCTCCTTAAGGCTGGAAGTCAGAAATTGTCCGGCCAGACCATATCCAATAACCACGACATGATCCGAGTGCCCAACCGTGGATTCCTCGAGCTCTTCAGCACTGCGGGCCCGGAGCAGTTTCGCTAATGGATCCAGTGCCCGCTCACCCGCGGTGAAGTGAGGGGCTTTGTAGACTAAAAGGGGGGTGAGAAACATGCTGAGAATTCCGGCATTGAGAAGGGGGGCAATTTCGGAATCGGAAACCACGCCTTCTTGAGTTGCCAGCTGGAGCAAAACAAATCCAAATTCTCCAAATTGAGCCAGGCCTACACCAGCCAACCAAGCGGCTCGGGGTGGAAAGCGCATCAGGGAAGCCGCTAAAATTGCCAAAATTCCTTTTCCTCCGATGAAGGCGAGGAGCAACCAACCCACTTGATCCGGTTTTTCCATCAAGACTTCAAAATCAAAAAACATCCCGAGTGAGACGAAGAAAAAGCTCACAAATACATCGCGTAGGGGCAGGATATCTCCCATTGCCCGGTGGCGAAAATCGGTATCTGCCACAATCATTCCGGCCAGAAAAGCACCCAAGGCGAGAGATAAACCAGTAAGGGAGGTTAGGTAGGCGGTGCCGATACAAAGGCAAAGAACGGTAAGGATAAAGACTTCATTGCTTCGACTGGCATCGACCGCCCGAAAGAGCCAGGGCACAAGCTTTCGCGAGCAGGCAAAAAGTGCGACCACCATCAAGGTTGCCTTTCCCATGGCCTGCCCCAAGGCTTTCCAGGTTTCGGGATTATCCAGGCCCTGACTGAGTAAGGGAATGATCAAGACCATGGGAACAATGCATAAATCCTGAAAAATCAAAGTGCCAACAATGAACCGGCCGTGGGGAGCATCCAATTCATTTCGTTCGCTCAGGGTGCGGAGTACCAGGGCGGTGCTGGACAAGGCAAATACGAAACCGTAAGTAATCGACTCGGGCAGCGAGCAACCAAGCCAGAGGGCGATCCCGGTGGTCACGGCAGCGGTTACGCTAACCTGTAAAAGCCCACCCAGAGCGACTTGGCGAAAAATGTGGCGAAGCCGGGAGAGAGAAAACTCCAGGCCAATGGTGAACAAAAGAAAGACCACCCCGACTTCGGCAATGATCTCGATCGCTTCGGGATCATGGGCCAGGGAAAACCCCTTGGGTCCGACCAGGGCACCTGACAATACCAATCCTGCAATTACTGGGAGTTTTAATCTGCCTAAAACTAGCGTGACCAATACGCTGATGGTGGCGATTAATGTGATTTCCTCCAGTAGGTGCATGTACAACGCCTACAAGGGACGGGGAAAAGCTCAAGGATGAAAGCGATCTTTTATCTTTGTCGTCCTCGATTAAGAG
>DBVA01000110.1:10467-11793 GCA_002308735.1 Opitutia bacterium UBA1276
TTTTTATGCCTACGCATTTACATAATCCCTTTTTTAAAGGGGCATTGAATTTTTTTGCTTTTTGGCGACTCGGTTTTCGCCGGGTTTAGCCTACAATATCGATAAGATCACGGTTTTTTCCTCTCAATTGAAAGATGAATACACCGAGATGATTTACTCCGCTCAACTTGGACTGGCTATCGGTTTGATAACTCGATGACTTTGACCGTTATTTGGAAGTTACTGGGACAGAGCACGAAGGATCGATTCGACAACTTTTTATTTCACAGTGCGGGACTAAGGCTGGGTTACGATTTTTAGCCTTCCTTGCCGAGTTCCTGCTTTTGCAGTTCGACCAGTTCCTGGATTCCTTTTTCTGATAAGGCTAGTAATTCATCCAGTTGGGAGCGGGAATAGGTAGCTTCCTCCCCGGAAGATTGAACCTCCACGAATTGACCGGAACCGGTCATGACCACATTTGCATCCACGGTGGCATCCCGGTCTTCCGGGTAATCCAGATCCAAAATGCACTTGTCTTTGTAGATACCGACACTGATCGCGGCCAGGTGGTCGACAATGGGATCCTTTTCCAATTTACCCCGTTCCAAAAGGCCATTGATTGCGATTCGGGTAGCCAACCAGGCTCCGGTAATGGATGCGGTCCGGGTCCCTCCATCTGCCCGTAGGACATCACAATCAATCCACAAGGTTTTATCCGGCATGTTCTTCAGGTTCAGCACTGCCCGTAAAGAGCGGCCAATTAGGCGTTGAATCTCAATGTTTCTACCATCCTGTTTGCCCTTACTGATCGGACGATCTTTCCGGTAAAGAGTGGAGTAGGGAAGCATGCTGTATTCCGCGGTAAGCCAGCCTCCTTCCACTTTTTGCTGCCTCATCCAACCGGGAACCCGGTCTTCGATCATGGCGGCGCAAATCACCTGAGTATTTCCATAGGAACAGAGCACGGATCCGTTGGCATGGGGTGCAATTCCGGTCTGAAAGCGAACTTCTCGCATTTGATCGATTTCCCTCCCGGAGGGACGGGTAAAGGCTTGTTCCAATTGTTCGGCAAGCGAGGATGGGGGCTGGTTTTCAGGACTCATAGGTTTGTAAAGGTTCGGGGTCAATGATGGTGGCACCGGATTCAGAAAGGGATTCCATAAACCAAGTGCGGGCATCGGGGTCGCCGTGGTGAAGGAAAATGGTTTTGGGAGAAAGTCTTTGGGCGTAGTCCAGTAATTCCTCCCGGTCGGCATGACCACTGAGGTCAAACTGGCGAATTTTCGCCCGAATCGGTTCGATACAATCGATTTCTTCAAATTCGAAATCCTCTTCTGGATCAGACTG
>DBVA01000110.1:12190-14988 GCA_002308735.1 Opitutia bacterium UBA1276
GAAGGGGTATGTTCGACCATCATTCCACTACTAACGAGGAAAATTCCTTTCATTGGAGGTTCACACCCGGGTTCCAATTTGCGAGGCAGGGGACGGGCACCCATCGATTTCAATACCCTTCGGTTAAAGCGTAAGCGATTGGTATTCTTTGAGATTTCATGAAAGTGATTGACCAAGTCCATCCCCAGACCGGAACAAAATACGGGGACCTTGGGGAAAGCATTTCGGCGAAAGGCTTCATCAAGTTGGACGAGCATCTCCTGCATTCTTCCCAAGGCAAAAACGGGAATTAATACCGAGCCTCCCCGAGCCAAGGTCTTTCTGACTTCTTCCAATAAAGAAACGATTTCTGACTCTCTCTGCCGGGCTGGATCCCGTTGGGTTCCACCCCGGGTGGTTTCCGTAATCAAGACATCGAATTTCTCGGTGGGGATCTCCGCCCCGTCCAAAGTACGCTGGTCATTAAATAATATGTCTCCGGTGAAAAAGATTTTTTCATTTTTGGTCTCAAATTCAACAGCAATGGCACCCGCGACATGACCGGCATGGTGAAAGGTAAGCTTTAGCACCTGACCATCTTTTTCGACCTGCAAGGGGGTTTTAATCGATAAAGGCTTCATCCGGTCGTAGAGAGCGGTGAGATCCCCCCGGCCGTAGAAGGGTAATTCGGCTAGATTAAGCTCGCTCCTTTGCCTCCTCATGACAGAAACCGAATTGGAAAGCATCCGGCGGGCAAGAATGGAACTGGCATAACTCAATAACACCGGAGCATCTGGATGTTCCCGGGATAGAATCGGTAAACTGCCGAGATGATCGAGGTGGCAATGGGTGAGTACAATAAAATCCAAGGAGTTTCTTTCCAGGAAATCGTGACTGGGAAGGGAGTCATAGCCGGCAAATTTCGGGTGCAAGCCGGAATCAATGGCAATTCGAAAAGGACCAATTTCTAGTAGGCTGCAATTTGCACCGATGCCACCATGGCGGTTCAGATCGGTAAACTTCATGAAAGTGGATTTTCTTCTGACTTTTCCAAGTCTTCCGGGATTTCAAGGCGGAATGGAGAGAGGCGGACATGAATTTTTTCCGCATATTCATCCACCCCATGAAAAGAACCGGAAGCGGTGGCGGCAAGATGAGTCACATGATAGCTGTTGTAAGAAAAACTCTCACCAGATGGAATCACCGGGGTTTCACCGACAATCTTTTCACCCTCCACGACCGTGGTGGTACCGTCGTCATTCGAGAGCACCCATTTTCTCCCCTTTAGGGTAACCGAGCGATCGGACAAATTGCGGATGGTAATAAAGTAGATAAAAGCATGAAGATTCAGACCTTTCACTTTTGATTTTTCCCGGTGGTGCACCAGTTTATCCAAAGTTGCCTGTAGACCTTCCAATTCTGTACTGTTATCGCTCACATTTAAATTTTGTTTTTACCATAACGACAGATCAAAAAAGACCAATTCTTAATTAAAGGATTGGAAAAAGGAAGAATTCGCTTGCTCAGATGCAGGAACGAAGCACAAGGGAATGAATGCAAAAATATGCACTCTTATCTGTAAGTGACAAAACGGGCTTGGTTCCCTTTGCTCGGTCTTTGGTCGAAACCCATGCATTCACCCTTTTGTCCACTGGGGGTACTGCACAAATGCTGAGGGATGAAAATATTCCGGTTATGGATGTCAGTGAAAGAACTGGGTTTCCAGAAATGATGGATGGCCGGGTCAAGACCTTACATCCTAGAATTCATGGGGGATTACTTTGCCTCCGTGGAAATCCGGATCATTTGGCGGCTGCGGAGGAACATGGGATTGAAATGATTGATTTGGTGGTGGTGAATCTTTATCCTTTTGAAGAAACCGTAGCCCGTAACGGGGTCCCTTTGGAAGAGGCGATCGAACAGATTGATATCGGGGGTCCATCGATGCTCCGAAGTGCGGCTAAAAACCATCGGGATGTAACCGTTGTTTGCGATCCGGGTGATTATGATAGGGTTCTGCATGGATTGGAACAGCATGGACCAGCACTTGATCCATTGAGAAGTGAACTTGCTCAAAAAGTTTTTGCCCGCACCGCAGCTTATGATTCTGCGATTGCAACTTACCTCGAAAAGAGCCAACAAGTGGAGCCTGATCTGGATTCAATTTCCGGTTTCCCCAAGGTATTGGAAGTATCCGCAGCAAAATCGATGCCCTTGAGGTATGGTGAGAATCCACACCAACAAGCCGCACTATACGGGGGATTCCTTGATCATTTTGAACAGCTTCAGGGTAAGGAGCTTAGTTATAACAACATACTTGATATTTCTTCCTCCGCTTACCTAGTCGGAGAATTTGAACGCCCAACGGTTGCAATCCTTAAACATACCAATCCATGCGGTGTTGCCAGTGCGGACAATTTAGTGGACGCTTGGGAAAGTGCTTTTGCCACCGATCGACAAGCCCCGTTTGGGGGGATTATTGTGGTCAACAATACCCTCGACTTGGATCTGGCCGAAAGAATTGGGGAAATTTTTTGCGAGGTCATTATCGCTCCCGGATTTACGGACCAAGCCTTGGAGCTTTTTCAGAGAAAAAAGAATTTACGCCTGCTGATTTCAAAAGCTGGATTTGGGGCGGAAACCCTTCAGGAGATTAAAACCGTACCCGGGGGCTTTTTGGCCCAGGACCGGGATCAGAAAAAGATCAACCCCAAAGCTTTTGAAGTCGTTACCGAACGGCAACCGACTGAAGTGGAATGGCGTTCCATGATCTTCGGTTGGCGCGTGGTTAAGCATGTGAAGAGCAACGCCATTGTCTA
>DBVA01000017.1:0-4568 GCA_002308735.1 Opitutia bacterium UBA1276
TGATAACAAAAACAGTCCACATTGTATCCAAGTTCAGCGAGAGTCGCGGCTGCCGATCCCCCGGCCAGACCGGAACCCACAACAATGACCCGGTACTTTCGCTTGTTTGCAGGGTTAACCAATTTGGAAGAGAAACGATGGTTGTCCCACTTTTCGGAAAGGGGTCCTTCTGGTATTTTGGAATCGAGATTCATAGTAATGTATTGGGTTTAATCTCCTACCGCATGGCTAATGGTTCTGAAAATAAAGATGGTTCAAAAAATAAAATAAGATCAAACTTCTGACCTAACACTAATATCGGTACAATGGAAAAGCCCAAGAAGATGAGCCAAGCATAACCCTTGGCTGCCCAATCAATTTTAATTCGCCAAGACTCGGAACGGATTCCAAGGGATTGAAATACACTGCTAAAGCCATGCCCCAAATGCCCGCAAAGCAGGAACATGGAAACCACATAAAAAATGGAAACCCAAGTGTGCTGAAATCCCGCCAAAACCATGGAGTAAACATTGTGCACCTCCATGCCTTCTGGGGCTCCCACCGTTGTCATAAGGTCATTGTATTCAGGGTAGACAGTACGAACCGTAAAATGAAGTAAATGAAAGACGATAAAGAAAAGTAAAATGGTACCGGTGAGTCCCATCTTCAAAGAAGAAAATCCTGCTCTTTTAGTAACCTCAACATCATTCTCCCGGGGACGGGCAGCTCGATTTTCTCGGATTAAAACGATTGCCGTCCAAGCATGGAGTATCACGCAAACCAGCAGAAAAACTCGGGATCCCCAAAGAATGGGTAAGGGGAGTGATTGCAATGCGTGGGCATAGGCGTTGATTTTTTCAGGACCCATTAAAATCTGTAAGTTTCCAGCCATGTGTACAAAGACAAACCCAATCAGAACAATTCCGGTAAGGGCCATGAGGTATTTTTTTCCGATGGAACTAGTAAACATGACAGGATATTAATTTAGTTTATAATATTTTTGAACCTCCTCAAACAAAAGACGAGTTCAAATTTTAATAAGTTCCTAGTATAAGTAGCACCAATTAGTTGGATTAATAGTAATTCCAATCGAGCCGATCGTTTTTCGTCCTCATTGATAGTGTGAACAAAAGAGAGTTGCAAGGAGGGAGCAGTACCTGTCATTGATGGTCTGCAGAACATGAAGTATATTTTCATAACTGGAGGGGTGGTTTCGTCCTTGGGAAAAGGGCTTACATCAGGTGCTCTTGGAGCCCTTTTGGAGCAACGCGGATTGACCACACGAATTCAAAAGTTTGATCCCTACCTCAATGTGGACCCGGGTACGATGAGCCCCTTCCAGCATGGGGAAGTTTATGTCTTGGATGATGGAGCCGAGACCGACTTGGATCTTGGTCATTATGAGCGATTTACCTCCGGGAAACTTTCCCGCTTTAACAACCTGACCAGTGGCCAAATTTATGAATCGGTGATTCGAAAGGAAAGAAGAGGAGATTACCTGGGCAAGACCGTGCAGGTAATTCCCCATGTCACCAATGAGATCAAAGACCGCATCTACGCGGCTGGCGAAGGGGTCAATGTATTAATCACGGAAATTGGGGGAACCATCGGTGACATTGAAGGCCTACCTTTTACCGAAGCCATGCGACAATTCGCAACCGAGGTGGGTAAGGCAAATGTTCTTTTTGTCCACATGACACTCTTGCCCAGCCTCCGGGCTGCAGGGGAACTCAAAACCAAGCCAACGCAACAAAGTGTGGCCAAACTTCGGGAAATCGGTATCCAACCGGATATCCTGGTTTGTCGAACGGAGCAGCCCATTACCGAAGAGATTCGGGAAAAACTTTCTTTATTTTGTAGCGTTCCCAAAGAAGCGGTAATCGAGGAAATGGATGTGGCCCACTCCATCTATGAGCTTCCGCACATGTTGAAGAAAGAAGGCCTGGACAAATTAGTTACTCGCTTTCTTGGTTTAGACGCCCCGGCTCCAAAACTGGACGAATGGGAAGAAGTCGTCCATCGATTGCAGAATCCAAAACATAAAGTCAGGATTGGAATGGTAGGGAAATACATGGACCTCCAAGATTCTTATCTCTCGGTAAACGAGTCCCTGGTACACGGTGGAATTCGTAACGATTGTGAGGTCGAGGTGGTTCATATCGATGCGGAAGAAATCGAGAAGGATGGTCCTGATGCCCACCTTGCTGATCTCCATGGCATTTTGGTTCCCGGTGGATTTGGAGATCGTGGAACAGAGGGAAAAGTGATCGCTTCCAAATTTGCCCGGGAAAATAATCTCCCCTATTTTGGATTGTGCCTGGGTATGCAGATTGCCGTGATTGATTTCGCCCGGAATGTATTGGGTTTGGCAAAAGCAAATAGCGAAGAATTTGATCCGGATACACCGGATCCCGTAATCCATATTATGGACGATCAGAAAACGGTGGAGAATAAAGGGGCGACCATGCGACTTGGCGCTTGTCCCTGCTCCCTCAAAAAGGGTTCCTCCGCCTACCTTGCCTATGAAAAAGATGAGGTTTCGGAAAGGCACCGGCATCGTTTTGAATTCAACAACTCTTACCGGGAGCAAATGGAGGCCGCTGGCCTAGTTATCTCCGGAACCAACCCGGATCGTGATCTTGTGGAGATCATCGAGGTCAGCAATCACCCTTGGTATGTCGGGGTACAATTTCATCCGGAATTTCAATCCAAGCCCAACAAGGCCCACCCTTTATTTGCTGCCTTCATCGAGGCATCTCTTGCCCGTCAACTTTCAAACTCACCCGATAAATCGGCAGTCGATCCGGCTTCCGAATAGATTTACATTGGTAGTTTCGAAATTTTTCAAGAAAAACTGGGAAATAAAATTTTAAATTTTTTCTCAGGATTAAATAACCAGACTGGTGATTTAAGTCTTGCACAATAGAGTAAACTTATGATTTAAAAATATATCTAATTGTATTATTTTTTTATGAAAGTTTACCTAATATTAATAATTTGTTTAGTTCTCGCAGCTTTCGTTTTCAGGGGACACATCCTCAACTTTTACAGCCCAAACCTAACGAAGAAAGATATCGAACAAATTGCTTTAGATGTTGTTAAAAAGAATTTTGTCTCGGATGAACATATTCAAAAAATCGCTTCGGCAGTTGTTGAAGAGAATTTTGTCTCGGATGAACATATTCAAAAAATCGCTTCGGCAGTTGTTGAAAAAAAACTTGTGCAAGAAATACCCATCACACCATCTAATTCAAGGTTATGGACATCTCTTAATGGAAAGACCATTGATGCTAGGCTTCATGATGCGGATTACAAAAGTGTGAAGCTATTAACTCCCGAGAATAAATTGTTCACCGTTTCCATTGAAAGACTATCTTTATCTGACCAAGCTATTATCAAACAATTTTTGAAATCAAAACAAGAGTTTCTGGATTTCAAACCCGAAAAACCCAAGTCGAACGCAGGGCTGAAATAGCAATCTTATTTGCGAGTCTTTTTTTAAATAGTTGAACATTTTGTGCTTTGCTCCCGGAAGCAAAATACAACATGATGTTGAACCGTGATCGTCGACGCCCATACCCACCGATATCCTGAAGAGGTATTAGAAGATCCCCAGTCCTTTGCCCAATTGCATGAGGAATGGCATTGGCTGGAATTGGTTAGCCCAGAAAATAAAAAAAGCCTGCAGGGATGGTCCACTCGGGGGAAAATGATTGCGGACATGGACAAATCTGAGGTGGAGCGTGCGGTTCTTCTTGGCTGGTACTGGGAGAATCTGGAAACCAGTGAACTCCAAAATCAATGGTGTAGTCAATGGATCTCCAGGGATCCAGAACGATTCATTGGATTCTTTAGTTTGCACCCTGAACTTCAAAATCCAATCGAAAGCCTGAAAAGAAGTATGGATCTTGGCTTTCTCGGGATCGGAGAATGTCACCCTTGGCTACAGGGTGCATCCATCCAGAACGAAAACTGGATGAAATGTATGGAATTTGCCGCTGCGGAAGGTTGGCCGGTTAGCTTTCATGTTACCGAACCTGTTGGTCATGATTATCCTGGCCGGGTGCAGACTCCATTCGAGGAATTTCTTTGGTTGGCCCGCCAACTTCCAGAACTCAAAATTATTCTGGCCCATGCAGGTGGACTTTTTCCATTTTACGAACTGAATCCGAAAATTCGACCTGTGTTAAAAAATGTTCACTATGATCTCGCCGCCTGTCCCCTCCTCTATGATCCTGAAATTTATCGAAAACTGATTGATGTCGTTGGGGTTGAAAAAATTCTTTGGGGAACCGATTATCCGTTGCGGATATTTCCGGCCAGGCAAAAAGAACCGGACTTTATTACCTTCAAGAATCTTGTTTTAGAAGAAGCTGAATTGTCGGAATCAGAAAGAGATGCAATTTTTGGAAACAACCTCCTCGCTCTCCTCCCATGTTAATTGAACTGAATCAGATCATCCCGAGCCCGTTGCCAGATAAGGTTATCGATTCTTCTGAAATCTGGAACCTCAACCTTGTCATCCAGCCTCAATCCAAAACCCTGATTTCCGCCCAGTCCGGACTGGGGAAATCTACCCTGCTCCATCT
>DBVA01000072.1:0-748 GCA_002308735.1 Opitutia bacterium UBA1276
TCTCTTTCCGCCCTTAATCCATCGGTTAAAAGGGCGAGGTTTACATGTTCGTCCCCCCTTTGCTTGCTGCTTCGCTCAATGGCTTCGAGCTGGTCTTCGAAAATGGATTTGGTGTCATGGAATAAGCGTCCAATCAGGGTGCTTTTTCCATCATCTACACTTCCCGCAGTGGTGAAGCGCAGAAGGTCCATATTTAAGTAGTCATTTGTCTGGTTCATTAGAAAAATTTTAAAAGAAAGATAATAGGGAATAGTTTTTAGAAGTAGCCTTGTTTTTTCCGGTCTTCCATAGCTGCCTCCGACCTGCGATCATCAGCCCGGGAACCTCTTTCTGTGATTCTGGAGGCAGCAACTTCAGTAATTACTGCATCCAAGGAGTCGGCTTGAGATTCTACGGCACCGGTACAAGTGGCATCACCAATGGTGCGAAACCTGACCGTTTTTGTACTGACTTCTTCCTGGTCTTGAAGGGAAATAAAATCGGACACTGCAAGGAGTGATCCATTTCTCTCAAATACCTCGCGGTCATGAGCGAAATACAAGCCAGGTAATTCAATGTTTTCAAGTTTTGTATACTGCCAGATATCCATTTCCGTCCAATTGCTTAATGGAAAGACTCTAAAATTTTCTCCCGGATTTTTACGGCCATTAAAAAGGTTCCATAACTCAGGCCGTTGATTTTTCGGATCCCATTGACCAAAAGCATCACGATGGGAGAAAAATCTTTCTTTGGCACGAGCTTTTTCTTC
>DBVA01000072.1:1118-2577 GCA_002308735.1 Opitutia bacterium UBA1276
GTAACCGACTGGAGAGCATTACGACTGGCATTTTTCCCTGTCTCTTCCACCGCAGTCCCTCGGTTAATCGAATCTTGGACGGAGCCTACAATTAATTCAACTCCTAGCTTCTCAATAAATTGATCCCTGAAATCAATAGTTTCTGGAAAATTGTGCCCGGTATCGACATGAACGAATGGAAATGGAATGCGTGCCGGGCTAAATGCTTTGGAAGCAAGGTGAGCCATGACGATTGAATCCTTACCCCCGGAGAATAGAAGCCCTGGTCTTTCAAATTGTGCTGCGGTTTCCCGAAGGATGAAAATAGCTTCGGATTCAAGTTGTTCCAAATGAGTTAAGTTGTAGTTATGCATCAAGAATTTAGGTTTGGGAAATGATTCCCTGAACGAAAGAAAATAGTTTGTCGGAAGACTGGGTCGGATTCTCTGCTTCAGTTTTTAGAATGAGCTGGGGAGAACGAGGAACCTCGAATGCAGAAGCTTGTCCTGTAAAGGATTCAAGTTCATCCTGGCTTGCTTTTTTATACAAGCCTTTCACATCCCTTATTTTACAAGTTTGATAGTCGGCCTCAACAAAAATTTCATGGTAATCTTCATCGCCTATAATCTGCTTTGCAGTATTCCTAAACTCTTCAAGGGGAGTAATACAGGAGATGATCACAACCACACCAGACTTCACCAAGAGTTTTGCAATTTCACTAGTCCTTCGAATGTTTTCCCTACGGTCATCTTCGGAGAATCCCAAGTCCTGATTGATTCCACTACGTAAATTATCCCCATCCAGAATGATTGAAAATATACCCTTGGCTAGGAGTCGTTTTTCGAGCTCAATGGCAAGAGTACTTTTCCCGGAACCAGATAGTCCAAGCAGCCAAAATGCCGCTCCTTTGCAACCCAGAAGCACTTCCTTGTCCTTACGGGTAGCAAGCTTATCATAAATTGGATAGATGTTGGATTCTGACATAGGGGACAGATAAAAGGAGGATTAGTCTAGGAGTTTTCAAACAAAAAGCGAGAACACATAAGTGCTCTCGCTTGTTGGGATGGAGAATAGGGGATATTCTCCGTGGGGTAATTGAAAGATTACTTCTTTGGAGCGGAACCTGCAAGGTTTAAAATGATCTCAATATCATTGGCTACTTTCTCTAAATTTTTACCTTTTTGAATATCGAAGTCATCCCGTTTTACAGAAAATTTAGAGCGAACCACTAAGAGATCGCCTGGTACACGATTTCTTTTCTCAAGCAAGCCCTCCAGGTAAGTAATGGTTACCGTGATAGGCATGGCGATGGTAACATTTCGAATGGTCATTTTCCCATTGGCCACACCCGAAACCGTATTCTTATTTTTTTTAATGTTGGCAAGGGAAGTAAAGGAGAACTTGATCTTTGGGAACTTTTTAACATCTAACCAGTCATCCCCGTGCATATGTTCCTTGAGGACCGGATTTCCAACATGCA
>DBVA01000072.1:2976-3102 GCA_002308735.1 Opitutia bacterium UBA1276
CTTATAGACTCAAGAGGTGCATCCAAGTGGAATAATATACTGTTAATTCCTTTAGGATCTTTGAAATCGAACTCAATGCTTTTGGCAAAGAAAGAAATGGGAGCAAAAAGTAAGGTTAAAAAAAGG
>DBVA01000175.1:0-3496 GCA_002308735.1 Opitutia bacterium UBA1276
ATAGCTGCATAAGTTTTTCTTTTTTTATCCTTAATTGCAGGAAATCGATTCAGGTATTTATCCGTCGCTTCAAGAGGCGTATGAGGTGCGTTGTAAGAGAGAAAAAGAAAGAAAGGCCAATCCCGATTCCTCTCGATAAAGGAAACCGCTTCATCCGAAAAGTCATCGGTGATATACTTTCTGGGTGGAACCGGTTCATAACCTTTCAATAGCCATGTTCGATAACTATCTGATTCCCCTTCTGCATCCTGACTTCGCTTGATTGTCAGCTTTTCCGGAAAATAAGTGTGACCGCCCCCTAAATGCCCATAAAACTCATCAAAGCCACGCTTCATTGGATGACTCGTAGGAATGTGTGCACCCAGATGCCATTTGCCAATAATCCCTGAGTGGTAACCGGCAGGCCTAAGCAATTCAGCAATGGTCTTTTCATCCCTGGTCAGTCCCATTTCTGGATCCTTGGGTTGATATTGAGGGTTCCTTTCAAATCCAAACCTCTGAGGATATCGAGCAGTTATAAAACCCGCACGGGAAGGTCCACAGACCGCGTACGCAACATAACCACTGGTACAACGAACGCCATTTTCCGCAATTGAATCGATATGGGGGGTGGAGATATCCTTACATCCATTAAACCCTACATCTGCATACCCAAGATCATCACACATGATAACGATCATATTGGGTGTTTTTTGCCCTTGTCCGCCATATAAGTGGGATAAAATCAGGAGTTTTAAACCGAAAAAACCAATACTTTTTACAAAATTAAAATTCAGGATGGTGGCTGGAGTTTTTAAGAACTGAATCCAAAAGTCCCAGGCAGGAAAGCTTGATTTTGATTTCATAATTTGAAGCCTTAATTTTATAGTCTTGCAAGGCGACCAAAATAGAGTGAAAAATTGGTTTTATTATCTTTTAGCATGCCCCCTTGGAGATAACCCTATCAATCCCCTTTTTGCTTTGCCCTTATGGTAACTCTTTAAACTACCCAACTCGTTGATCCTTTTTTAATTCGAGACTTTTAGACTTTGAAAAAGGAATAATTAAATCGGTATTGATAAGCCTTCCCCATTACCAAGCAACCAAATCCTCGTGCCCATGATACAAAATCCAATTCTCCAAGGATTTAATCCCGATCCTTGCATTTGTAAGGTTAATCAGGATTATTATGTGGCTACCTCCACTTTCGAATGGTTCCCTGGAGTTCAGATTCATCATTCAAGAGATTTGGTAAATTGGAGGCTCCTCGGACATGCCCTCCAAGAAAAAAGGCTTTTTAATCTCCAAGGTATCCCGAGCTCAGGAGGAGTTTGGGCCCCTGCCCTTAGCTTTCATGAAGGCCTTTTTTACCTATGCTACACCGTGGTTCATCAACACGAGGCCGCCACTAAAGACACCCCGAATTTCTTAATTACTTCCCCCTCTATTGATGGACCTTGGTCCGATCCGGTTTTCATTAATTCATCCGGCTTTGATCCTTCCCTGTTCCACGATGATGATGGTAAAAAATACTGGCTCAATATGGTCTGGGATCATCGCCCGGAAAAGCATCCCTTTTATGGAATTGTTCTCCAGGAATACGATCCCAAAGCCCAATCGCTGGTTGGAAAATCAAAATTGATTTTTAAAGGAAGTACCTTGGGTTTGACCGAAGGACCTCACCTATACAAAAGGAATGGCTTTTATTACTTACTAACTGCGGAAGGTGGAACAGAGTACGAACATGCAGTCTCCCTTGCCCGTTCCACCGAACTTGCCGGTCCCTATGAAATCCATCCACAAAACCCGATTTTGACTTCTTCGGGCAAACCCGAACTTAAACTTCAAAAAGCGGGCCATGCCAGTCTTATTGAAACCAAAGAAAACCAGTGGTATATGACTCACCTTTGCGGACGTCCCCTTCCTGGAACCAATAAATGTAATCTCGGAAGGGAAACTGCGATTCAAAAAGTGGAATGGCGTGACGATGACTGGCTCTACCTCAACAACGGTGGAAATCAGCCTCATGAGCAGGTGCAACCACCACTCCTTGAGCCATGCCCATGGGATGAATTGCCAAACCCCCTCCCTTTTGACTCTCCACATTTCGCGATACCTCGAGGTCCAACAAGTTCGGTAATAATTGAATCCGATGGCCTTACCTTAGTCGGCATGGAGTCTCTGGAGTCAAACTTTGAACAGTCCATGCTGGCCAGACGATTAACTTCTCAAAGATTAACCGCAACTACCAAGCTTTCTTTCCAGCCAGAAAACTTCCAGCAAATGGCTGGCCTGGCTGCCTATTACAATACTTATCTTTTTCACTACCTGTATCTATCGAACGACGAAGAAAGAGGACTTTGCCTCCAGATACATAGCTGTGATGACGGCAGCTCCACCTTCCCACTCGGTCCAGAAATCGTACCGGTTGCGAGTGGTTCGATCTATTTAAGGGCGATCTTTGACGATAGCTCTTTAGAATTTCAGTTTTCACATGATGGAGAATACTTTAAAAAGGTGGGCCCGACCCTAGATGCCTCCATCCTCTCCGATGATCATGGTAAACACTGGGGTTTCACCGGTACTTTCATCGCCCTTGCATGCCAAGATCTGAGCGGAAATAAACTGCCTGCCTTTTTCCACTACCTGGAAACCACCCCTAACGCATCCTAAATATGAATCGTACTTTTTTTATCGCTCTAACGGTCTCCCTCGGAGGCTTTCTATTTGGATTCGACATGGGTATCATCTCGGGTGTCATGGATACCGCCGGTCCCTTTTTCGGCCTGGACGACACCCAGATTGGCTGGGTCACCAGCTGCCCCACCTTTGTTGCCATGTTTGCCATGTTGGTAGCCGGTCGGGCCAGTGATGCTATCGGCAGAAAACCCATTCTTATCATGGTTGCATTTCTCTATGCAGTCTCGGCGCTTCTATCCGCGTATGCAATGTCTTATGATATCCTGTGGATATCCCGAATGATTGGAGGAGTAGCCTTTGGGGCCGCCTTGATTTTGGCCCCCCTTTACATCGCTGAAATTGCTGGAGCGGAGAACCGTGGTAAACTCGTTGCGACCCAGCAACTTAATATCATGCTTGGTTTTTTCGTCGCTTTCTTGAGTAATTATTTATTCAACAAATATTCACCCGGAACGGAATTTCTGACCAAAGAGAACCTCTGGCGATGGATGCTTGGTATCGAAGCCATTCCAGCAATTTTATACTTCATCTTCCTTTTCTTCGTCCCGAAAAGCCCTCGCTGGTTATATGCTCAGAACCGCAAGGCTGAGGGCAAGAAAGTTTTAGAACTACTCCATGGTAAGGAATTGGCATCGATCGAGGGTGATTCCATCGAGAAAAGCCTCGAAGACGAAAAACATATTAAAAAAGCTTCCTTCCTAGAGTTATTCAAGCCAGCCCTGCGCTTCATTGTGGTACTCGGATTGATTATCGGAATTTTACAACAGGCATGCGGGATTAATGCGATATACTTCTACGCCACCTCCATATTTAAACT
>DBVA01000039.1:0-127 GCA_002308735.1 Opitutia bacterium UBA1276
CCAAGTCGAGGGTCGTAGTTTGGTTCCCCTGCTCAAAGACCCAAAGGCTAAATGGAAGGATCGCTATTTTTTTACTCAAGTAGCTCGATGGAAAACGGGATCTGAACCTACGGATCACATGTGGAAA
>DBVA01000039.1:459-14118 GCA_002308735.1 Opitutia bacterium UBA1276
GTTTTGCAGTTAGAAACCAACGATTTCGCCTCGTTGAGAACAGCCTGTACGACATGAAGAAAGACCCCGAACAAACCGAAGACATAGCAGACAAACACCCGGAAAAGGTTCAATCAATGCGTAACGCCTACGAAAACTTTTGGAAGGAAGCTCGGCCTCTCATGGTAAATGAGGATGAGCCGATGTCCCCTACTCGACCCTTTCATGTTCTCCATGCTAGGCAATTGGAGGAAAGTGACATTCCCGATTGGAAAGCTCAAAAATTTTAAGTCATTCTTGATCTGAGCTTTTTAAAAGCGTGATGTAACGCCCTTTCAAATTATTAGTGTCGATGGGTTATTTAAGTAGCGGTGTAAATCCGATTCATAAGGCTTGCATGACTAGGTCCTAGTTGGTATAAACTTCCGCTTAACTTTTTTACCCTTTCTTCATTATGTCAGAACTAAGTGAATTGACTTTACAAGTTTCTCCGCGTGAGAAAACAGGTCGCAATGCATGTAATAGCATTCGAAACGCAGGGAAAATCCCCGTGATCTTATACGGCAAGGATTTAAATAAGCCTTATTCTATAGATGATAAAGAAACCAGAATGTTGCTGAGGCGAGCTTCCGGAACTTCTTCTTTATTTAGGCTGTTAGGTAAAGATGGGGAAGACGAACTTGTTCTCATCAAGGATTTGCAAAAAGATCAAATCAAAGACAAAATTTTACACATTGATTTTATTCAAGTTACTCGGGGTGAGGATCTTCAGACAAAGGTTCCACTGGTAATTTTAGGAGAGGCTAGTGGAGTCAAGAATGAAGGTGGAATTCTTGAAGTCCTTGCAAATGAAATTGAGATCAAATGTCGACCCAGTAAACTGCCATCCCAAATTGATCTTGATATTAGTGCCTTGGATTTAGGTTCAAATCTCCAAGTAAGAGATTTGGTCGATATTGATGGAGTGACCTTTATGGACTCCCCTGAAACGATGCTTGTTTCCTGCGTGGGTAGTGCAAGCGGAAGATCCGATTCCGAAGATGAAGATGGTTCCGCGGATGTTGAAGATGCAGAAGAGAGTGAAGGTTCTGAAGGGGAAACCGAGGAAACCAAAGAAGGCTAACAATACTCCTCCTTATGAGAAGTGACAAAAGTAGCAATAATTGGACTCGGCAATCCTGGCCCAACCTACCAGCGAACTCGGCACAATGTAGGATTTTGGTTGTTAGATCGGTTTGCTGAGGAAAATAATTTCACTTTTAGATTCGATAGTAAGTCTGACTCAGAAATTTCGGAGAACCTATGTTACGAAAAAAAAATCATGCTAATTAAGCCAATGAGTTTTATGAATGACTCTGGTTCGCATCTACTTCCCCTTCTGCGTTCCAATGGTTATGAAAATAATCCGATTGTAGTGGTACACGATGAATTAACCCTTCCATTGGGTGGAATCAAAGTTTCATCTATAGGAAAGGGTAGCGGTGGTCATAATGGGATAAAGAGCATAATAGATTCGGTTGGAAATGCTTTCATCCGTATTCGTATAGGTATCGGTGCTAAAAAAATTCCCGAACAAAGCCTTTCGGAATATGTTTTATCAAAATTTTCGAATGAGGAATCTTTAATTCTAGAGAACAAAAAACTGCACTTTTTAAGTGCGATTCAACTGGTAATCGAAAAAGGAGTGGATGCAGCAATGAATCTACTCAACCAAGAAAAACATACTCAAATTACACCATGAACAAAAAAAATTATCTTGCTACTATCGTCTTTGATCCACGGGGTTCAGATGGTACTTCCGATGAAATGATCCCTAAGCTTAGTGAAGTTATAAGCGATTCTGATGGAGAAGTAATAAAGGTAGAAAATCAAGGAAATCATGATTTCGCATACCCCCAGAAAAAGGGGTTATCAAATGCGACCTATCTTCAATTTGAAATTACTGGTCTTCCATCAACTCCTGAAACAATCAAGCAAAAGTTAAAACTTGAAAAAAAGGTTGATCGTGTACTGATCGAATGTTTGTAATAAACTTTTAATCTTTTTATCTCATGGCCTCCCTAAATAAAGTTCTTTTAATTGGAAATTTGACTCGCGATCCCGATGTTCGAATGATGACCAATGGCCGACCAGTATGTAATTTTGGTCTGGCTCTTAATCGATCTTACAAAGATGCTGAAGGAAATCGCAAAGATGAAACGACTTTTGTAGATGTAGAGTGTTTTGGTCCAAGGGCAGAAGCGGTCGGACGTTTCTTTACAAAGGGTCGAGCCATTTTCGTTGAAGGTAGGCTCAAACTCGATCAATGGGAGACAAAAGAAGGCGAAAAAAGAAGTGCCATTCGGGTCGTTTTAGATAATTTCGAATTTGTTGATTCACGACAAGAAGCAACCGGTGCGAACTCTGGTCCATCAGGTGACAGAATTTCCGCTCAAGAGAGCCCACCAAAAGAGAAACCGGTAGCCGATTCCAAGGAAGCGGACCCGGAATTAGATGAAGATGTCCCTTTTTAATTTTTACCCCTTAGAAAAATGCCACAAACAGAAGTATTGTTAGTTGAACACATTGATAACCTCGGTTCCGAAGGAGATGTAGTGAAAGTCCGTCCCGGATTTGCTCGTAATTTCCTATTGCCACGCGGTAAAGCGGTTCCATTGAACCACGCGAACAAAAAAAGGCTAGATGCCCTTAAAGTATCCAGAGCGGCTCGAGAATCAGAAGATCTACAGAAGGCTCAAGAGATTGCAAATAAACTTGCAGACACCACAATCGCGGTCGCGGTCAAAACAGGAGCAGGGGGCAAACTGTTCGGTTCCGTAACCGCAAATCAAGTACTCGAAAAACTCGAAGAAAAAGGATTTAAACTAGATAAAAGACATTTCACAAAATTCAAACCTGTGAAGGAATTGGGTCCAATACCTGTAAATATTTCACTTCATAAGGAAGTTTCCGTAGAAATTAAATTAGAAGTAGTTTCAGAGAACCCTATTGAGGAAGCTGAATAATTATATTCATTGAAGAGAAGAACTATTCGAATGCCATCATCTCCTTCTCTTGTCCAAAACGAAAACCAACCAGCTTTCAAAAACGAATCTGAGGGTTCTGCTACATCCTCAAAATTAGACGGCAAATCTCTGCCCAGTAATGTAGATGCCGAACAGGGCTTGCTTGCTGCATGTATACTAGATAGCTCGGGGGAGGTAATTGGTAGGTGTATCGAACAAGCCGTAAGCCCTGATCACTTTTACTTTCACAACCATCAACTTATTTTCGATGCCCTCCTTCAACTCCATAATGAAAATAAGGAGGCAGATGAAATTCTAATTGCGGAAAAGCTCTCCGCTTCCAATAACTTAGAGAAAATTGGCGGGAAAGATGCCTTATTTGAATTATCTTCCCGGATAGACACTACGGCACATGCTCCTTACTGGCTGGATCTTGTTAAAGAAAAAGCAGTGTTAAGAAAGTGTATCTATGTGGGTTTTGAAATTATAGACGGAGCGAATCAAGTCCAAGGAGATATCGACGATTTTCTGGCTAGTATGGAACAGAGAGTTTGCTCCTTGGGGGATGAGCAAAATGTTCGAACATCTGTTCCTTTTCGTGAGCCCATCCAGCATGCCATGGAGCAAATTCAAAGAATGCTTTCCCATGAAGAAATGGATGGTTTGCATTCGGGTTACAAGGATTTGGATCAACTCACAAATGGGTTTAAGCCGGCAGAGATGATCGTAATTGCAGCTCGGCCTTCCGTGGGCAAGACTAGCTTAGCCATGAATATCGTGGAAAATGTTGCTTTTGCACCAAAATATGAAGCTGATCCCAAGAACATCTTGGTATTCAGCCTGGAGATGAGTGCAACTTCTCTAGCTATGAGAATGATATGTGGTAGGGCGAAGGTAAATATGAACGATCTCCGGCGTGGCTTTGTCCCTAAAAGAGATGCAGAAACTCTTAATGCCATTAGTAGAGAATTTCAGCAGGCTTCTTTGTGGGTCGACGATACCAGTGGACTCAGTATAAATCAGATTCGTGCCAAAGCGAGGCGATTAAAAACAAGAAAGAAAATTCATTTGATTGTAATTGATTATCTTCAACTTATTTCTGGTGATGCTCGAGCTCAGTCTCGAGAAAACCAAATCTCCGAAATTTCGAGAGGACTTAAGGCTATGGCTAAAGAATTGGATGTGCCAGTCATTGTTCTGAGCCAACTAAATCGGGATTCTGAAAAAGAGAGAAGAGATCCGAGGCTTTCTGATCTTAGAGAGTCTGGATCTATCGAGCAAGATGCCGACATTGTCATGCTCTTGGGAAAACAAAGAAAAGGAGAAGACATCCGAGAGGTTGACCAAGATCAAGATGCAGTAAATTCCGATGAGGATTATGAACCTATTTCTCTTTTGTTGGCTAAGCAGAGAAATGGACCAACCGGTAGAATTAATCTCGCATTTCGTAGAAAATTTACGAGGTTTGAAGTTCTTGAAGGAGAACCAAGACTAAATTAAACGAAATGATCCATAGATTACGACCGCTATTCCCCCTGATAATGCTTTTTTCCTGCATTGCTCTTTTATGGGCTCAGGTTGTTCCAGCAGGAAAAAAAATAACCTCGATTGAAATTACTCTGGAAGGTCCAAATACCTTGGGTAAGTCCTTTTTATTACAAAACCTACAGGTTGAAGAAGGGATGATTTATGACCCAACTTCGATTGATAAATCCATACGCAACCTAATTGCTACTGGCTCGGTTGATGATGTTAAAGTTTTCTACGATCCTGATAAATCATCTGAAAAAGGGGTGGCACTCATTTTTAAAGTTAGGGCTAAACCAAGAGTCCGAAAAATTTTGTTTATGGGAAATGATAAACTTTCCGATAAAAAATTAGAAAAGACCGTATCCTTAAGTGTGGGAGATTTGTTTGATGATTCCACATTCAAGGCAGATCAAGTTGCCATTGAAGAACTCTATTTGGAGAAAGGGTATTGGAATGCCTCCACCTCTAGCGAAATTAAGAAAATAAGTAATAATGCTGGGGTAGATGTAATCTTTAAAATCGAAGAAAACGAAAAGCGTAAGATTAGAAAGATCAAGTTTTCTGGTAATGAAATGCTTTCGTCCAAAAAACTTCTCAAGGAAATGGAAACAGCACCTTGGAGATTTTGGAGATTCTGGTCCAAAAGATCCCGGTACCGTCCGAGTATATTAGAAGAAGACCTTAATAAGCTTAAAACAGTCTACAGAAATGAAGGATTTTTGGATGTTGGTATTGAGCAGAGTGGTTTAGAAATTAAGCCTAATGGAAAAAGTAACCTGGATTTGACTATCAAAGTTGATGAAGGAGATCGCTCTTTCTTTGGGGACTATCAAATTGTAGGTAATGTAGTATTGAGTTTGGATTTCCTTATGGATGACACCTCTGGCGACACGGATAGTCGATTCGAGATCAAGAAAGGCGAGCCGTATTCGCCTGCTATGCTGAGTTCAGAAATTTCAAGGTTGCGCCGTAAATACGGAGAGAAGGGATATCTGGATGTTCGAATTCGTTCGGTTAGAACCCCTAATTTAGAAACCAATCAAATTGATTTAAAATTTGAAATTACCGAAAACAATAAATTCAATGTAAATAGCATTCAAGTTCGAGGTAATGAGAAGACTAAAACAATCGCAATTATCCGGGAGCTTGCTTTAGCACCAGGAGAAACCTTTGACCTTGTGAGAATGGAAACAAGTGAGTCTAGGCTCAAGAATACTCGCTTTTTTGAAAAAGTTGACTTGGACGACGAACCGATAAATTCTTCGGATCCAGAGCTAAAAAATAGTCGCAGAAATCTGGTCGTTGATGTGAAAGAGGGAAGAACGGGCCATATTTCATTTGGGGTCGGGTTTAGTACGCTTGAAAAAGCCATGATGTTTGCAGAATTCCGACAAGGAAATTTTGATATAATGAGATGGAGAACGCCCCACCCTCTTCAAGGGGATGGCCAGAAATTCCGGCTGAGGTTGAAATTAGGTTCTCGTAGTAATGAAGTACGATTAGCTTTGGAAGAGCCTTGGTTTTTTAATCGTAGATTAGCTGCAGGCTTTGAGATATTTAGGGAGAAATCTGACTACTACAGTTCTTATTATGACGAGATGCGGGCAGGCTTTGAAGTATATCTCCGAAAGAGAATATTCGAACTCGTGGAAGGTAGGTTGTTTTATCGTTTTGAGGATGTTGAAATTGATGATGTCAGCACTAGTGCACCCCAGTTCATCAGAAATGACCTCAAAGATGGGAAAATAAAGCAAACTATCTCCAAAGTTGGTCTTACCCTGAGCAGAGATACTAGAGATAGCATTCTTTTTCCAAGTGATGGTAGTATTTTTACCCTCAGGAAAGAATTTGCCGGAGGAATTTTCGGAGGCGATGCGGATTATGGAAGGTTGGAATTTCAGGGAGCCCGATTTATGAGAACCTTTGATCCTATGGATCAGGTACTCTCGATTATGGGTAGAGTGGGTACTCTTGGCAGGTTCAACGGTGAAGATGCGGATGTTCCTTTTTTCGATAAGTTCTTTTTAGGAGGCCCTTATAATCTAAGGGGTTGGGATTACAGAGATGCAGGTCCCCAGGTAGCAGGTGAGCCCATGGGGGGGAATTCATATTCTTATGCCGGGCTTGAATATACTTTTAAAATCGCAGACCCGCTCCGCTTTGCCTTTTTCTATGATGGAGGATTTCTACGAACCGATGACTTTAAATTCTTGCCTGGAGATGGGAATGAAGGATGGCATGATAATTGGGGTTTAGGCATTCGTATTATGGTCATGGGAATGCCATTACGACTTGACCTAGGATTTCCAATTAGCGACCCTAACGAAAGTGGGGGCTCTCCTCAATTTCATTTTTCTGGAGGAACTCGTTTCTAAAATATACTGCTAAGAAATTAATCTTTTATGAACATATCAAAAATCATCATTCCAACTTTTTTATTTCTAGTTGGATCATTTCTTAACGCTCAAAAGATTGCAGTTGTGGATGTGCAAAAGACTTTTGATGGATACCATAAAGTTAAAGATGCACGCGAGCGCCTCGACCGTTCAAAGAAAATCGCAGTAGAAGAACTTGAGATTTTTAAGGACGAATTAGAAAAAATTGTCAAGGAATTGAAAGAGATGGAAGAAAAACTTCGTAATCCAAATATTGAAAGCTCCGACTTAAAAACCAAGTACCAAGAAAAGCTAAAGAAAGCTAAAGAAAAGCAGGAAGATATGGTTGCATACGATAAAAGAGCAAAAGCGACGATCGCCCAACGCCAAAGAAACCTACTGGTCGAACACCTGGATGATATACGAGACGCGGTAAAAAAGGTCTCAACCGCGAAGGGTGTGGATCTTGTCGTCAATGCTTCTGAAACTCAACTTGGTGTTTTTTACTTTTCTGAAAAGCTCGATATCACCAAGGATGTAATAATTACCCTGAACGCAGGGGCAAAGAAGTAACGGATACTAGCCTTTCAGTTAAGTCTGAATTGTGAAATTTAAACTTAAACTGAAGGACATTTTGGGGCTACTTCCACAAGCCTTGACCCAAGGAGAATGTAACCATGATTACTTGTCAGGCATAGCATCACTGGAAAATGCCACAGAGGGTGATCTTTCTTTCCTGGGTAATTTAAAATATAAATCTCAAGTTCGAACGTGTAAGGCTTCCTTCTTGATATTACCCATTGATTATGAAGGTGAACCCCGAAGAAATCAGATCCATTTACGAATAGAAGACCCTTCCCATGCATTAGCAGTCATTTGTAAATTTATTGAAGATAAGTTATTGCCTTCTCCTGAGTCCGGTGTTCACCCTACGGCATTTGTTGAGGAAACTGCAGTAGTTGATTCATCTGCATCCATCGGGCCATTCTGTTTTATTGGCTCCAATGCTATTATCGGTTCTAATACACAAATCCTATCTCATTGTCATATTGGGGATGGTGCAAGCATTGGAAATGACAGCAAGTTACACCCTGGTGTCAAGGTATTGACCAGATGTAAGGTGGGAAACCAAGTTATTTTAAATGCAGGGGTTGTTCTTGGCTCTGAAGGGTATGGCTTTGACCAGGTAAAAGGCGAAAATTTAAAAACTCCACACCTCGGAATTGTAGTAATTGAAGACAATGTTGAAATTGGTGCAAATACTTGCATTGATCGAGCTCGGTTTGATGAAAGTAGAGTTGGAACAGGCACTAAAATTGATAACCTTGTTCAAATTGGACACAATGTACAGGTAGGTAAAGATTGTCTCATCGTAGCCCAAGTGGGAATTGCAGGCAGCGTAAAAATCGAGGATCAAGTGATGGTTGGAGGACAAGCGGGTTTTGCTGGCCACATAACCATTGGAAAAGGGGCAAAGATAGCTGGACAGGCAGGCATTACAAAAGATGTCGAGGCTGGAGCTTTTCTAAAAGGAAACCCCGCACTTCCTGTCCAATTAGCGCAAAGAATTGCCATTTTACAAAGAAAACTTCCGGATTTATTTAATAGGTTTGCTCAAATAGAAGGCAACAAGTAGGTCATTTTTATGCAAAATGGAACAGGACTTAAAATTTTCAGCGGTAAGTCGAACCTACCTTTAGCCCAAGAAATTTGTAGCTACCTTGGAGTTTCTCTTGGAGATGCTTTAGTCACTTCATTTCCAGACAGTGAAAGCTTTGTCCGTTTTAATGAAAACATTCGAGGGACCGATGTTTTTTTAGTTCAGTCAACCTCCTCGCCAGCAAATCATAATGTCATGGAATTGCTTATTATGATTGATGCTGCAAAAAGGGCATCAGCTGCAAGAGTCACGGCAGTGCTTCCATTCTTTGGCTATGCTAGGCAGGACAGAAAAGATCAACCCCGTGTTCCAATTACTTCAAAGCTGGTTGCCAACCTATTAGTAGCAGCTGGGGTCAATCGGGTGCTGACCATGGATCTTCATGCTCAACAAATCCAAGGTTTTTTCGATATACCCGTAGACCATCTATATGCGTCTCCCGTTTTCTTTGACGAATTAAGGTCAAAGGATGTCAGTAATTTGACCATCTTTTCACCTGATGTTGGTGGCATGAAAATGGCAAATGCATATTCTGAAGTACTAGGCTGTCCATTGGGTTTTGTTGCCAAAAGAAGAACCGGTGCAAGTACCGTGGAAGCGATGAATCTTGTTGGAGAAGTTGAAGACCGAGAAATTCTTCTTGTCGATGACATGACGGAAACTGCCGGAACTTTGACCGCTGCAGCAAAATTATTAAAAGAGCGCGGAGCCCAAAAAGTAAGTGCTCTTGTCAGTCATTGTGTCTTAAATCAGACTGGGAAGGATAGATTAAGGAATGGTAATTTGGATGAATTAATTACTACAAACAGTGTACACATGGATAATCAAGATCTTCCGATTCGACAGCTTAGTGTTGCTCCTCTACTTGGTGAAGCGATCAAGCGTACGCATACCGATAACAGCATATCCACCCTTTTCGAAGTCAAGGGATTCTAAAATAAAGGTCTTCAAAAATCTTTATTTAAACAAATCCAGAGCACACAATCGCTTATTTAGCGTGACCAAATTCTTTCTATTTCTATCCCTCTTCTATTTTCCTTTTCTGCTGGGTGCAGAAATCCTGAATCTAAAAATAGATGGATCAGATTTACCCAGAGATCAAGGCATAGCAAAACATAGTTACGCTTCGATCTTAAAGGATTCAACACCAGCGGTTGTTTCTGTTACCACCCAACAGTTTGTCCCGCTAAGGTATTCAGGTTCATCTAATCCCCTTGAGAACTTCCTACGCCGTTATTACGGGCTTCCAGAACTAGATCAACCCGTTATGGAAAAAGTTCCTTCAGGTATAGGGTCGGGAGTTTTGGTAACTTCTGAAGGTCATGTGATTACGAATGCTCATGTGATTACAGATCAGAGATCCGGTAGACCGGTAGAAGAAGTTCTGGTGCAATTAGCAAATAAGAAAGAATTTAAAGCAGAAATTATAGGTTTTGACCGATCTACGGATGTTGCGGTGTTGAAGATAAATACTGATGAGCCCTTACCTTTTGTGGTCCTTGCAGACAGTGATCTTTTACAAGTTGGAGATGTAGTTTTTGCTGCGGGTAACCCACTCGGGATCGGGCTTACCGTTACCATGGGAATTGTTTCCGCAACGAGGAGAACGGAGTTAGATGTCTTTCGTGGACAGCGTGGAGCCTATGAAAACTTCATTCAAACCGATGCATCCATCAACCAAGGAAATTCAGGGGGTGCTTTGCTGGATACCAAGGGTCGTTTAGTTGGTATCAATACCGCAATTATTTCACAAACGGGAGCAAGCATTGGAATAGGTCTAGCAATTCCAGTAAATATGGTACGAAAGGTACTCACTGATTTTGTCAAAGCAGGTTCAATAAGGCGTGGTTTTTTGGGAGTCGAACTAACTGAGTCTGAAAACTTGGACGGAGCAATGGTTGGAAAAGTGGTTCCGCAAAGTGCTGCTGACATTGCAGGTTTTCAAGCCGGAGATGTAATCATAAAAGTCGGAAAGACTTTAGTTTCTTCGGTGAATCAGTCTAGATTAGCTATCTCTCAAACGGAACCCGGAACGAAGTTACCCATTGTTATTCGAAGGGATAATGATGAGATTACACTAAGTGTAACTTTGGATCTATTAGGAAACAGTACTGAACTTCTAATTCCTGGAATTACACTGAAAAGCTTATCGTCATCAGTAAGAAGTGAATTTGGGTTACCAAGTTCTGTACGTGGTTTGGTGGTCACAAGATCCACTGGAGAGGAAAAGACATTCAAGCAGGGGGTGGTGATTGTGGAAATCAATGGAGTTCAAGTCTCCTCGATCGAAGAAGTAAATAAAGAGCTTAAAAAGGGGATTAATCGGTTTTATGTTTGGTATCGAGGAAAATATTATTTTCATGCTTACCGAATTCCGTGAGTTTTATGCTGCTAACTTCCGGGCTTAATTGCCGGAAGTTTGGCCAATTCATCTGGAAGAGATTCTGGTTCATAAGTAGGAAAATTCATTTTCAGTAATCCAAAGAAGGGAACAGAAAGGGTTAATTTTTCGGTAGAACGGTCGACTAGGCTGACTGCACCGGATAATTCGCAATTTAAGCCTTTTATAATCTCAATAGCTTCGGCTAATCTCCCTCCTTTGGTAACGACATCTTCCACTACAAGAACTTTGTCTTCCTTTTCCAATTTGAAATTTCTTCGCAATTCAAGCTTATCATCAATTTTTTCAAGAAAAACAAAGCGAGCATTCAATTGTCTTGCAACTTCTTGACCCATTACCAGTCCACCCATTGCGGGTGCAGCAACAGTATTGATGTTTTGGAAAGGCATCTCCGCGATCATGATAGATGCCAACCGGGTTACTTTATCCATATATTGACAGACCTGTGCACACTGAAAAAAGTGTCCACTCCTCATCCCTGAACGAAGAATAAAATGTCCTTTGAGCAGGGCGTTTGTTTCTTCGAAAATAGATAATATTTCTTCGCGGTATTTTGTCATGTTTTTAAAAAATTGAAAAATAGATAATTTTCTACATCTGGAAAACTAGTTTGATTAAAAGATAGCTCAAAGTGTAAAGTACAATGCTATACTTTGATATATTTTATTCAGGAGAGCGACAATTTCTTCTAGGATTTATCTAGAAAGGAGTAAACAGGGACAATACCCTTTTTTGAAGTTTTTACTTAAACTACTCAGAGTTAGACCAGCCTATGTTGATCTCAGGACCAATGACCCGAAGTTGCTGTGATATTTGACGAAGGTCATCGCTGACTTCCTCAATCTTTTCATCTTTGTTTGCCCTAGAAACCTCTAATGACTTCGCGGCTCTTGCATATGATTCTGATGGGTTGAAATTCTCAATCTTGGAACGGTATGAGCCAGTATCTTTGGAAAATTTATCCAAGCACTTCTGGCAACAAAATGCTACTTTTCTACCTTCAAAAACGAGTTCATGATCTTCGGAGATTGCTTTTTGTGAAACCGGACACTTTTGATTAATAATCTCCTTATCCTTAGTAACAGACCCTATCTCTTCAATCTCTTGTTCTAGAGAATGAATCGCCTTGATTTCATTTTGCGTAACAATTTTAACTTTTTTTGATAATTCAAGATGCTGTTTTTTAAGTGATGCAAAGAGTTTTGGGTCAGCAAATGACATTTTTAAATCTTCTGCCCCTTCGGGTGTAATCTTTGTTTGCCACAAAAAAACTTTATTCAAATTTGGTAACTTCTTTAAATTCGAGATGGATGCGTCAGAGATATTAGTACCGTATAAATTTAAATATTTTAGTTCTTTTAATTCGGCCAAAAAAGGTGAAATATCATCGGAAACCTCAGAATTTTCAAGATGAAGACGAGTAAGGTTTTTAAGTTTTGCTAAATAAGGGCCGCACTTATCAGATACTTTGGTTCTGGCGAGATTGAGCCAAAGTAATTGGTCTGCGACCGGCATTAGCATTTCGAGCATTTGATCATCGAACTTTTTCCCAAGATAGGAAGCATTTACATAAAGGGCATTTGTATTCTCGGCGATCGGCATGATGAGCACTCCCGATTGACCGATTGAATCAATAATCTCATCAGGAGCTTTCGATACAACAGGGAGTACAGGTTTTGCTAAATCGATTTCAGAAATTACTTTTTTGGGCATATTTTCCAAAATATAATCCGCAGCTTCCCGGGTTATTGAATCGAGGTCTGAAATTTGAAGATCAAAAGAGGCCCCTAATTGAATCCATGACTTAATAACTTTGAGTTCTGAATTAGTAATAGGGAGATGTGGCTTCCCGTCTTCGAGTGGTGGCATTGCCTCTTCGTCACTTTTGGGTAGGGTGATCCGATATATAAGCTCACTTGCCTCGGTATCTCCTTTAACGATGATTTCATTGCCAGCGCTGCGTCCGCCTCTTAATAAAAATTCCTTTTTATCCATCCGAAGTTTTCCCTTTTCCTTATTTTCCCCATGGCAATGCAGGCACCTAGCTTCGAATACAGGTGCGATCAAACTATCATAAACTTTTAAGCTATGTTTAGGTTGACTGGAAACTTCAGCATGAACTTGTAAATAAATGAGAAAGGAAAGTAGTAGGATCAAAAACTTCATTAGATTATTGGAAAGCAAAGGATTAAGCGTATAATTTATTTTTATGAATTCGAATAGGCAAGTTCAGACAGAAGAAGAATCTAATTTTACAGATTGGAGTCGTGAACTCTGGTTCGCTCTTATGTTCGTTTGTATTGGATGGACGGTCTGGCCTCTTATGATTTATTTTCTCGGTCGTGCCCTAGAAATCGAATATTTTATTTCCTTAACTTTGAGAGTCTGGGCAGAAGATAAAGTTTATGGTCCAATAACCGATGGAGGCTTAAGGTCTTTGTCTCGGCTGCTTTTGCTTTTTTTCCCATGGCTGTTTTTCTTTTTCTTACGCTTCACTTTAAACCTAGCTAGAAAAAAGAATTTAGCGTCCTAGTTCCCAACTACATTAAGTTGGTAGCTACAAAAGGAAGAATATTTGCCTGACTTCTCCAGTAATGTTTCATGATTTCCTTGCTCAATAATCTTACCGTTTTCTAAGAATATTATCTGATCGGCTTCTCTAATCGTGCTCAAGCGGTGGGCAATGATTAAAGTTGTATGGTTTTTAAC
>DBVA01000156.1:0-6702 GCA_002308735.1 Opitutia bacterium UBA1276
AAATTTAAATTTTTTAAAAAATTTGTTGGAATGGGGGGGGTTTCCCCCCCGCTGCCAGTCCCAGCAATAAGTGCTCGGTACTGATGTAATCATCCTGCATATCCTGTGAAATCTGTTGCCCTTTTTCAACCGCTTCGGTTAAGGGTGCGGAGGCATAAGACCGGGCGGTGTTCACATCACCTGCAATCTTGGGTAAGTTTTTTAATTCACGCTGTAATGCGAGTTGAATCGGTGCGGTTCCAATCCCCATCTCTTCTAATAGGGCAGGCACAATTCCATTCTCCTGAGCCATCAAAGCGGACAGAAGATGCCAGACTTCTACTTCTTGCTGCCCATTACGCTTGGCCACTTCCGACATTTCACGAATGGCGGAAATTCCAAGCTCGGTGAATTTTTCTGGATCAATATTCATGAGAGTTTAAGTGCAGGATGCGTTCCGAAAATTTAGGAAAAAAAGATCTCCTCAATGAATCCAGTTATAACCTTATACTTTTGTATATTAAAGTCTTGTGAAATATTTTTTTATCTTTCCCAATGGGACAAGGCCGAAATAAGTCTCCTCGATAGAGACATTTTGGCTCAATTTTGCTCTTTTCTGATTCCGTTCTCGATCAAATGAAAAGGAAAGGCTACTTTTCTTTCCTTTATTCCATTCATTAAAATCATGCACCCATTTAGATTATTCGATTCCAGCGTAGGTTTACTTTGATGAAACTAAAAGAGCGTGTCGTATTTATAGATCAAAAGTTAGATGAATTATATCCGGATCCACCAATCCCACTCGATCATGTGGATCCCTACACTTTATTGATCGCAGTTCTTCTATCCGCTCAATGCACAGACGCAAGGGTAAACAAGGTGACCCCTGCTCTCTTTCAACTTGCCTCCACTCCTGAAGAAATGGCTCAAAGATCGGTTGATGAAATCAATGCAATCGTAAGGCCTTGTGGCTTAGCTCCAAGAAAAGCCAGGGCGATTCACGAGCTTTCTCATTTGCTTATTAAACTGCATAAGGCTAAAGTGCCCCGGTCTATGGATGCCCTAGAAGCCCTTCCAGGAGTGGGTCATAAAACCGCTTCCGTCGTGATGGCCCAGGCATTTGGGGTCTCCTCTTTTCCTGTTGATACCCATATTCACCGGCTTGCCCAACGCTGGAAATTAACCAATGGAAAAAGTGTGGCTCAAACCGAGAAAGACTTGAAGCGCCATTTTGTAGAAGACAGATGGAATTCCTTACATCTGCAAATTATTTACTACGGACGCGAGTATTGTCCCGCTCATGCCTGTCACGGCTTAACATGTCCCATTTGCAAAACTTGTTTCCCGGAGCGAAAAAATAAGGTTAAGAACCGAAAAGCTTAACCGGCATTCACAAATATCTTAGGACGCTCAGACTTTAAGCGCTTAATGGCCTCTTCACTAATTCCACAATTAAATAAATATACCTCCCTCAAACTTTGGATTGCCGACAAGGTATCCACGATGGAGTCTTCGAGTTTTACATTGATTAAATTTAAATGCTCCAGTTGCTCCATACTTTTCAGCTTCGCAGCACCGGAGACGGAAATTGCAGATGAACCTTCCAGGTTTAATTTTCGAAGATTTACCAGCTTAGTAATCGAATTCATTCCCTCATCGGTGATTTTTGAATTTGGAAGATCCAATGAAACCACATGACTCGCAATCGGCATCAAAGTCTCTAATTCATTGTCTTCCATCGGAGGATCCGCTGGTGCTATAATCTGTAAGCCTTTATTGTTCTCAATCGGCAGAATTCTAATACCTGATTGACGAAGAGTTTGAAAGGATTCTGGATCCAGTGAAATATCATCCGCGGATTTCGGTTCTTCAGTGACGGCAGGAGTACTTTCTTTTTCCCCGATCGGTGAAGCCGCTAGCAGTTGATCTACAGGTAATCCAAATTTTTCAAAAATAGGACCCAATTTTTCAGGCATTGCAAAATAAGCACCGACAAGCCCACCCACCGCTAAGAGCATCATGAAGGTAAACACCATAATGGTGGATAAAATTCGGGAAAAAATTCCCTTTTTTTGGGCGACATATACTGTCTGTACCTGTGCGGCACTTTTAATCTTTCGAACTTTTTTTCCGCCCTCTTTCGGGGTCACTTTTGGTTTGGTCTCGGAGGCCACTGATGCCTCCACCGGTTTTGCAGGCTGGGGAGTACTCTGTTCTGCTTGAACGGGAGCTGGTGCTGGTTGGGGTGCAGGGGCAGTAGTTTGCACACCCAGAATTTCAGTGAGGCTTTTCCACTCCGCTTGTCCTTCCATCACAGCAAAGTCACTGGGCAATAATTGTCCGGTGTCCAGATACTGCTTTGCCTGCTCCAGCGAGTAAGGACCAAAAGTTTGCCCATCCCTAGAAACAAAAATGTTCATCTTATTTTATCACTCATCCACAAACTTTAAAAAGTTATTGATAGAAAACCACAATCTCGAAAAGAAAGAGAAAGAAAAAAATAACTGATCGATTTTTTTAAAATTCAAGGCATGGATCAGATAAATTCTTGGGACTATTATTTACGAGTAACCCAAAACACTCCTACCAATCAGAAATCGGGTAGAGGGGGCAACCCACCATCATCAGGCAGAGGAGGCAACCCACCATCATCAGGAAGAGGAGGCAACCCACTACTATCTGGAAGAGGAGGTAAGCCACCAGAATCTGCTTCGGGCATAGGGGGCAATCCTCCTGTATCTTCTCCGGGTAAGGGAGGCAGTCCCCCATCAGATGGAGCTGGGTCAAGAGGCATGGCAGGAAATCCTTCTTCAGTTGCGGGGCTGTCTGGTTCCAGAGGTGGTAAGCCAGGGGGAAGGGAATCACCCTCCGCTTGTAAAGGAGGTAATTCTGGCTCGGAAAGCGGAGCTAAGCCAGGTTCCCCGAGAGGTTCAAAGGCGGGCATTTCTGGAGCACTCACACTTGGTTCAGCCAGAGGTTCAAAGGCGGGGGGAGCTTCCGGCATGCCAAGGTCTACAGAAGGAGCATCCAATACTGGCTCAGAAGGCAAAGCAATGGGATCAAGGCTCAGTTCCGGATCATCCAAAGGAGTTAAAGAAGCAGGTGCGGCTTCAGCGCTTTCTGTACTGGAAGGAATAAATACGCTTGGTAGTTCAGTATTACTTGAATTCAGGGAGTCCCCTCCCCCGGAAGAAATTGACGGAGAAGCGGATGCACTTTGTCCCGTTTGATCGATTGGGGTGCCATCCGAACGCCAAGTGGCTTCTTTTCCGGATCTTTTACCCTGAGTGTAGGCGCGAACATACATCTTTTGTCCATTTGGCCACCACCGAGTAACAGTACCATGCCACTTGCCTTCGTTATAATTCCGTTCATACATTTTTATCCCATTGGAAAACCAACGAGTACTAACGCCGTCCTTACGACCATTTACCCAAGCCTCGTCCTGCGAAACAAAATCACCTTTATCTCCTTGATCGATGGTTACGATTCTGCCACTGAAGGGATTGTCAGAAAACTTCTGATACAGTAAGCCATAGCGATAAGTAAAAAATTCATCAAATTCGGCTGCTGTGACTTGATAGGCACCCTTCGCCAAACCTGATTTTTGAGCTTCGAGAGAAGCAGATTTGTTTAGTCTTGAGGTACTTAGCTGGCTGGGACTCGGTTGTCCGCGATTCCTGTAACTGTTTTCACAGGAGTAAAAGAGAAGAGTGAATAGAGCGATAAGCGGACAAATGAAGACAGTTCTCATGTTTTGTAATTTTGTAAATTCTTTTCTTAATTGCAAGGTTGAAGAAAAGGGAGCTGAAAATACATAATTCACGAATTCAGTATCGCTATCGTACCAAAATAAGTTCATAAGGATTGTTCTCTCTTTTGCCTTTTACTTAAAATCGATCCTTTACGATCAAAACTAATTGAATATCACGAAATCAATACAGCCCAAATATGAACTTAGATAACCTCCTTCTCTCCCTACCCGCTGTTGGTGTACTTGCCTTAATTTTCACTTGGTGGAAGACCCAAGCGATCAACTCGACTCCCGAAGGTTCGGACCGCATGTCCAAAATCGCCCGCAGTATTCAAGAGGGTGCCATGGCTTTCCTTCGAGCCGAATATCGAATTTTAATCATCTTCGTGGTTGCCGTTGCTGCCTTGCTCTACTGGAGCGGTTCCAATAATGAACAAAGCCATGCCTTAGTCGCAGTTTCTTTCGCCGTGGGTGCTATCTGTTCTGCCTTGGCTGGTTACTTGGGCATGAAGGTTGCCACTAAGGCAAATGTTAGGACGGCGAATGCGGCCAAAGATAGCTTGGGGAAAGCACTCGAGGTTGCTTTTTCCGGAGGGTCCGTGATGGGACTGGGAGTAGTTGGGCTCGGAATCCTTGGACTTGGTGGCTTGTTTTATATTTTTGGAAATCATTTCAACGCATTTGAACAGGGGGCTTCCTTAGGAGTTACCCTTTCCGTTCTTACTGGGTTTTCGTTTGGGGCATCATCGATCGCTTTATTTGCCCGCGTAGGTGGGGGTATCTATACCAAAGCCGCGGATGTGGGTGCAGATTTAGTGGGAAAAGTGGAAGCTGGGATTCCTGAGGATCATCCACTCAACCCAGCAACCATCGCGGATAATGTAGGGGACAATGTCGGGGACGTTGCAGGCATGGGAGCAGATTTATTTGAATCCTATGTCGGCTCGATCATTGGAACCATGGTTCTAGGTGCCGCCATGGTCGCAGGAGCAAGTAACTTCACTGACTTTCTGGGCGGACTTTCCCCCGTTGTCCTTCCTTTAATTCTCGGTGCAGTTGGAATCATCACTTCAATCCTTGGCACCTTTTTGGTTAAAGTTAAAGATGGTGACGATCCCCAGAAGGCATTGAATACCGGTGAATTTGCATCCTCCGCGATCATGGTTGCTGCTTCTTATTTCATCATCAATAAATTTTTGCCTGAGACTTGGGTATACAAGGATATCACATTCACCGCAATGGGAGTGTTTTGGGCGACCATCATTGGTTTAATTTCCGGACTAGCTATTGGTTTCATCACCGAACACTATACTGGCACCGATAAAAAACCAGTCCGGGCCATTGTCGATCAATCGATTACAGGTTACGCAACCAACATAATATCGGGTCTGGGAGTAGGAATGATTTCCACCACATTTCCAATCTTAATTCTAGCTGCAGCTGTAGTGGGTGCTTATGAATTAGCTGGGCTTTATGGAATTGCAATTGCCGCTGTTGGCATGCTTTCAAATACTGGGATCCAGCTTGCCGTTGATGCCTATGGTCCAATCTCAGACAATGCAGGAGGGATTGCGGAAATGGCAGAGCTTCCACCAGAAGTTCGTCAAAGAACCGATAAACTTGATGCAGTAGGAAATACCACAGCCGCAATCGGGAAAGGATTCGCTATTGGCTCTGCCGCCCTCACCGCCCTTGCCCTATTTGCTGCCTTTAAGGAAACTGCTGGCATTGATGTAATTGATGTGTCGGCTCCAAAAGTAATGGCCGGCTTGTTTATTGGAGCCATGCTTCCATTTCTTTTCAGTGCTTTAGCTATGGGAGCAGTCGGTAGAGCTGCAATGTCTATGATCCAGGAAGTTCGCAGGCAGTTTCATGATATTCCTGCTTTGAAAAAAGCCCTGGAAATTATGAACCGTAACGAAGGCAAACCCACAGATGAATGGACTGAAGAAGAGCGAAAAAGTTTTGATGAAGCCATTGATTCTGCGGAGTATGGAAAATGCGTGGAAATCTCCACCCAGTCTGCACTCAAAGAAATGGTTTTTCCCGGTATGGTTGCCATACTTTCCCCTGTGGTTGTCGGACTTGGAGGAAATTATCTTTTCCCCGGAAGTGGAGGCGTGATGCTTGGGGGTTTACTTGCTGGAGTAACCGCCTCTGGAGTCCTTATGGCTCTCTTTCAATCCAATGCGGGTGGAGCTTGGGATAATGCCAAAAAAATGGTGGAGGAAGGCTATGAAATAGATGGAACCGTACATGGCAAAGGATCGGATGTACACAAAGCAGCGGTTGTGGGTGATACCGTGGGTGACCCCCTGAAGGATACTTCAGGTCCCTCCTTGAACATCCTGTTAAAATTGATGTCGGTTGTCGCTCTGGTTTTGGCTCCTTATCTATAAGCCGAGTCTTTTAAACTCCCCGATTTCTCAATTTAATTCGATTGCTTCAGCAAATTCTTTTCTGCCGGCTTGATCTCTTTTGTAATAAGCAGTCCCGGCAACGATAATATCCACGCCTGATTCGAGGCAGGGTGTTACATGTTCAGGTCCAACTCCGCCGTCGACTTCAATCAAAAAATTATTTTGATTTTCCTTTCTTAGCTCTGCAATAACCTGTGCTTTTTCAAGTACACTTTCTATAAATTTCTGGCCTCCGAAACCCGGAAAAACCGTCATCAACAAAACCAAATCAAGTTGGTCTAGAAAAGGAATAATTCCTTCAACGGGAGTATCTGGGTTGATCACCATTCCCGTTTGGACTCCCGCTTTCTTTATCTTATCTAGAGTAGCATTGTGATCATACTCCGGTTCCAAGTGGATACTAATAAGGTCAGAACCTGCCTGGATAAAAGGGTCCACATAACGGTCTGGTTGATCCAGCATCAGATGAACATCGAAAAATAATTTTGAGTCCTTTCGTAAGTCGGCCACGGTCTGCGGACCAAAACTAAGATTGGGTACAAAGTGACC
>DBVA01000156.1:7059-21762 GCA_002308735.1 Opitutia bacterium UBA1276
CTGAAGAAGATTTGCGTGATTACCAGCAAGGATGGAGGGAGCGAGAATTTTCATGGATAAAGAAAAGTTTTACCAAGTTTGATTTGCCAAACGGCTCACGATCCGAGACCCAAGACTGCGGGCGATATCGTTCAATGCTTGGCGGTCTTTTGGCTGCTCGAGTGTGCTAGCCCTCATGGCATAGCCTTGGGATTGCAAGGTGAAAGATCCAAGCTCAACCTTTTGTTTTCTTTTTCGCACTTCAACTCGTGCCTGAAGCCTAAGTTCGAACCCTGAGGCAAGCAGGGTATCATCAGAATGGTAAGCCTTCGCATCACGATAGTAGTCCTCAATGATTACTTTTACCACAAGTTGAGATTGTTTTGGGCTACGAGTAACTTGGTGAATCCCAACCTGAACCAATTCCTCTTTGAGCATACGGTTTAAAACGGGTCCGAATTGTGGGGCTGTGGATCGATTTTCGACATCTAGAAAGATACTCTTTCCAGAATTTTCAAGGGGATAACCAACTTGATACCTACAACTTGAAGCAGAAAAGAAAACTAGCAGGCCAAAGAAGCCTGCTTGAAATCGCTTATTGCTCATCCTTGGCTCTCAATTCCGCAACTTTTTTTTCGGCGAGACGAGCAGCCTCGGATTCAGGTGCTGAATTGATGGCTTCGTTATAAAACTGCAAAGCAGGACGATTTCCCAACTCACGCCATCGGACCAGAAAATATTTGCCGTATTTTTCAACATACTGAGCGACTTCAAGTTTACTGGCTGCAAGAGTTTGCCTCATTTCATTTCTACCATTTTCAGCCATGGATGAGCGCTCACCCGCCTCTTTCAGGCGAAGCTGGTAAGCCTCTTTAGATTCATGCGGGCTTTGAGGAGGAGGGGTAGCATACAAAATAAGATAGTCTTCATAAAAATTGAGCGCCTTCAGTGTGGAACCTTGATCATAAGCAGGGCCCGCCACTCTATCCTGGTAGACTTTTGCCAACATGAAATAAGCCTTTTCGGATAGATAATTCTCGGGGTACAAGTTTACAATTCGCTCCAAAGCATCCACGGCTTCCTCTTCCTTGTTGTCTTTTAAGGCAATCTCGGCAAGTGCCATCAGTGCTCGGGGTGCAAACCTCGGACCACGGGCAAGATTTGCTATTTCATCAAGCCTGACCCGGTCCTGAATACCGGACCGAAAACGGGGCACTACTCCCCATTTTCGGGGAAGATCTTCTTTTGCCAACCGCTCAGCCAATCGCATAAGAGATTCCGCAATTCTTTCAAAATCATAATTCGTATAAGCTTGTGCGACTAAGCGAAGGTGTTCAAAAGCCTTTTGCCAGTCTCCTTTCTGCTCTCGCAGAATGGAGGCACGGAAGAGAGACTCCGGACCAATTGCAACCAGAGAATTTTTTATTTTTATGGTAGCATCTGACCGCCTTTTTGAAAATTTTTCATAGAGTCCCAAAGCTTTTCGGAGTGATCCTTCTTTCTGAAGCTTGCTGGCTTCAATAAACCATTTTCTTGCTTCCTCCGGATTGTAAGGATCCCGGTTTTTAATAAAGAAGCCTGTGCCGGGAAAAGTATATTCCTTGTCCACAACCCCAGGCCCTCTGGCCCTGGTAGCACCATCGAGAAAATTAAAAACGCAAAAGGAAAAGAGACTTAAATTTAGTAAGACGAAATTTTTCATTGATTATCAATAAGTAGTTTTAGAATCGAACAAGGGTTGCCGACCAAGTCAAGCCTGCTCCGAAGGCAACAAGCAAGCCCAGTTGCCCAGGCTTGAAAGTTCCAGCTCGAAAGGCTTCATCCAAAGCCAAAGGTATCGAAGCCGCAGAAGTATTTCCATGGTTTTCGAGATTACAAAAGAACTTTTCCAGAGGCACCTCGAGTCGATTGGCCAAACTCTCAACAATTCTTACATTAGCCTGATGAGGTATATAATGATCCACTTCGGAAGGATCCATTCCATGTTCTTTTAAAAGTTCACGGGATGCCATCTCCATTACCCGGACCGCGGACTTGAAAATCTCTCGGCCATTCATCCGCAAATAGTGTTCACGATTCTCAATCGTTTCAGCACTGGCTGGACTTCTAGATCCTCCGGCAGGTTGATAAAGCAGGGAAGGATTAGCCCCATCAGATCCGCAACGAAAACCTAACAGGCTTGGACCCTCTCCTTTTCGGGATAACACGGCTGCTCCCGCTCCATCTCCAAATAAAACGCAGGTAGTCCTGTCTTCCCAATCCATGATACTGGACATTTTTTCCGCCCCCACCACCAAGGCATTTTGATAACGCCCGGAAGCGAGCATCGCATCTGCAACATCCAGAGCGTACAAAAAACCAGAGCAAGCGGCTTCCAAATCAAAGGATGCAACTTTGCCTAGCCCCAACTTATGCTGAAGTTGACAGGCAGTTGAAGGAAAGGCCATATCTGGGGTAATGGTAGCCACAATCACAAGGTCAATCAAGTCGGTCGAAATTCCAGATTCTTGGATGGCTTTTTGTGCGGCACCTAAGGCAAGATCACTGGTTGATTCATCTGCCTGAGCGAATCTTCTCTCCTTAATTCCGGTACGACTGCGTATCCACTCATCCGAGGTATTGACCTTATTACTGAGAGCTTGGTTGTCTACAATGTTTTCCGGGACAAAAGACCCCAAACCAAGAATGACGCTTTTTCCCTGATCCATGGTTTAGGAATTTGGAGAGCTGTTTTGGATTGGATTTGGCGGGCGAAGAATCTCATTGGTCTCACCAATATCATCGAGGACTTGGGCAAGCATATCATGTTGCACAAGATCGAGGCCTATCTTAATGGCACCACAAATGTGGTTTTGATTAGAAGATCCATGGGCTTTGATAACATTTTTGGTAAGTCCCAATAATGGAGCCCCTCCGAATTGTTCAGGATTAATCCGTTGTTTCAAGCTTTTGAAAGCTCCTTTCGAAAGCAAAGCCCCAGTTTTCCTAAGGGTATTTCTGCGTAATTCCTCATCGAGAAAACTGCGGATTAACTTGCTTAAGGATTCACAAGCTTTGAGAACGATATTTCCAACAAAACCATCACAAACTACTACATCCACAACATTTTCAAAAATTTGAAAGCCTTCAATGAGACCAGCGTAATTGATAATACTACCATCGATGTCTTTGAGCATGGAATGAGTTTCGTGAATAACCTCATTCCCTTTTCCTTCTTCGGTGCCGATGGTCAGAAGTCCCACTTTCGGTCTGACCAACCCTAATGCTACCCTGGCATAATTGGAACCAAGCACCGCACTTTGCACAATATGATAAGGTTTGGCGTGGGGATTGGCTCCCGCATCTAACAAAGTAAAATATCTCTCACGCCCGGGCCAGATGGTGCAAAGGGCGGGTCGCTCCACGCCTTCAAGCGTTCGCAACCTGATGGCACTTCCAGCCATTAGGCACCCGGTATTGCCACAACTTAGAAGCGCATCCGCTTCTCCCTCTTTCAACGCATTCAAAGCCAAAGACATGGAGGACTTTTTCTTTCCCTTTATCCCAGCAATTGGTTTTTCGTCCATTCCAACAATTTCTGGGGCATGGCGAACACTTACTTGATTCGAATTCAAGTTGAGATCATGCTCAACGATTGGGCCTAAGACATCTTCCTGTCCAAAAAGAACAAAATGGGTGTTTCTCGGAGAAACATCAACGGCCTTGGAAACTCCTGCCAGTATTTCCTGTGGACCCTGGTCTCCTCCCATTGCATCGACTGCAAGGGTAATCCGTGCCTCGGTCTTACTCATGCCGAAGCTGCATCTGCAAATTATACCTCTAGGTCGAGAACTTGCTTGCCACGGTACTGCCCGGTCTCGGGATTAACGCGGTGAGGACGAGACATAGACCCGTCAGCCTCCTTGGATAGAAGAGGTGCTTTGAATCGATTAGCTCCGCGTCTTTTACGACTGCGTTGCTTGGAGTTTTTTCTTTTTGGCTGTCCCATAGCAAGGACATATTAAAGCATTTGTTTTTTCGATGGTCAAGACAAGTTAGTGGTTTCGCTTCAGGTAAAATAAAAATAAAGGATCAGGAAAGAAAGGATCATTCGATACCAAACAAATAAACCCAACCCTCTCCGGGTCAGATAGCCAACGAGCCAAAAAACTGAAAGAGCCGCAGATATGCCCGCAACAAAACATCCCCACAATACAGGGCCTAACTCGAGGTTGGCAGACATCACTTCCCACTTGGTCAAACTCTTATAACCTGCGGCTGCAGTTAAGGTAATCAGTCCGAGTAAAAAACTAAATTCAGCAGCTTTCGCTCTTTCCAAGCCAACGAAGTATCCTCCGACAATCGTCATCATTGACCTACTGGTACCTGGCCACATTGCTACACATTGCATGATTCCAATAAATAAGGAATTTGTCCAAGTTAAATCATCCAGTGTTTTCTCATTCCCCATTGAATAATCAGATGTTTGCCGTTTTTTTCTACTCTCCGCCCATCCCATCAGCAAGGATCCAGCAAATAGGGCAAAGGCGATCGGCAGGAGACCGAAGAGCATACTTTCAATCAAATCATCAAGAAAAGGACCTACGAGTGCAGCGGGCAAGAAAGCCAAAAACAAATTGAAACCCAATCGCTTCCCCCTTGGATCAAGGCCTAGCATGCCTAAGGCAATCGACCACAATTCCTTTCTGTAAATCAAAGCAACTGCTAAAATGGCACCTGCTTGGATTACAATGAGGTAAGCATTGATCGCTTCCTCAAATCCAGTTTTTTCACTTTCCTTCAATGCTTCACTTACTAAAATCAAATGACCCGTTGATGAAATAGGTAAAAACTCGGTAATCCCTTCAACCAAACCATAAATTGTAGCATCGGAGTAGCTCATTCCTAAAGAATGATTGGAATCAATATGGAAGGATTCACTTCCATTCTGGGCAAAAGATCCGTTTGCGAACCACAATAAAATTACCAGTGGGTACAAAAATGATTGTCGAATTAACACGATAGTGTTCTACAAGGTGAGAACGGCACTAAGTGCAAGAAATAAAACTTTTCTAAAAAAATCCAAAATCTAAAAAATTTCATGTTTTCCTCTCCTTTACCTCAACTAATTAATCTTCTTTCCGAAAACCAAGAGTTAAACGGAAACCAAATTGCAGAGTCGATTGATGCACTTACCAACCCCGATGTTCAAGAGTCTGAAAAGCTTGAGTTCCTCACTGCCATGACCGAAAAAGGCGAGACTGAATTGGAATTTTCTCATTTCGTCCGTGAATTTAGAAAACGGGCAATTAGTCCGGAACTTGATGAATTTTCAACCCGGGCCATTGATCTTTGTGGAACCGGGGGTGACCAGACGGGAAGTTTTAATATTTCGACTTTTGTCTCCTTCCTCGTCGCATCTGCGGGCATCCCGGTGATCAAGCACGGAAACCGCTCCATTAGTTCGAAGTGTGGGAGTGCGGATTTGTTAGAAGCAGTCGGAATCCCTTTAGCTCCCGCTAAAGAAAAGCTCCAAGAGGGCTTAAAGTCCCTGAACTTCGGTTTTCTTTTTGCACCTCAATATCACCCCGCGTTCAAGCACATTGCTCCAGTACGAAAAAGGCTGGCAGAGCAAGGAATTCTTACATTCTTTAATGTCATGGGCCCCATGATTAACCCCGCCCGGCCCTCCTATCAACTGGTTGGAAGCTTTGACCCCAATTATTTGAGGCCCATGGCGAAGGCATTGGAAACGAACAACTTAAAATCTGGCTTGATCGCTCACTGCCAGGTTGAAGATGATGAAATTACCTGCGTGGACGAATTGACCGCTTGCGGGGAAAATTTGGTCTTTGGTTTTGGTAGGAACCAGACCAAGGAAGTGGAGAAATGGTCCCCTTCCGAATGGAACCAAAAAGAATATCCCATCCGTCATCTCAAGGGAGGTGATCTGAGTGAAAACTTGAAGATCATGAAAAATGTTTTGGATGGTGATTGCTTTCCCGGATTGACGGCAACCATTCTGGTTAATGCAGCTACCGCATTTTTAATTTGCGAACGGGTTGAATCTCTCGGAGAGGGTGTCGAGCTTGCTGAAAGTCTCATCCAGGATGGAAAAGTTAAAAAGTGGCTTGACCTTACTTCCGATTTTTTCGCTTGAAAATGAAGAATAAAATATTTGGAACCGATGGGATCCGGGGACCTTATGGGACCGAAGGGATGAATGAAGATCTTGCCTATTCTCTCGGCTTTTCGATAGGTAAGTATCTTGAGGAGGAGGGATTGAATAATGAAACCATCCTCCTTGGCCGTGACCCAAGAGAATCAGGCGAGAGCCTGCAAAAAGCCTGTGCCTCCGGGATTCATCAATTTGGCCACCAACCCTTGGATGCCGGGATCGTACCCACACCTGCTCTCGCGTTTGGAGTCAAGTCTTTGGGTTGTAAGATGGGAGTCATGGTGACTGCTTCACACAATCCTGAGGCCGATAATGGGCTTAAGTTATTTTCATCTGCCGGAGCCAAATTATCGATCGATGAGGAATGTCGAATTGAAAACCTTTTGCGATCAAACAGACAGGTTCAATCCGATTCCGTTGACATGAAATCCGTCAAGATTAAGGACGATTATAAAAACAATCTTTGCGGTTTCTTTCCCGATGATGTTTTGGAAGGAAAACGGATTGTGCTGGATGCAGCCAATGGGGCAACCTCTGTAACTTCACCAGCAGTTTTGACTGCACTCGGTGCAGAAGTAATTTCTATTCATAATGGGGACGGTGTAATTAATTCCTGCTGCGGATCCGAGGCTCCCAACTCGCTTCAAGGAAAAGTGATGAATATGAAAGCTGATCTTGGTATTGCCCATGATGGGGATGGAGATCGAGTAGTCTTCGTTGATTCTTCCGGAAAGCTGATCGATGGAGACAAGATTCTTGGCCTCTTGGCATTGCTTGCCGATAAGAAAAATAATCTTAAACAGAAAGGTTTCGTAGCAACCGTCCATAGCAACTCAGGGCTTGCCGCTTCTCTATCCTCCATCGGTATTGAGTTGCACCGGGCTGAAGTTGGAGACCGAAATGTTGCCAATGTTATGGAGGCAACTGGTTGCAACTGGGGGGGGGAATCATCTGGTCATGTGGTGGCTCATGATTATTTACCAACTGGTGATGGTTTATTTACTGCACTTTGTATAGCTGCTGAAGTTGGCCCAAGTCAGACATCGCTCCAGAACCTTACGGATTGGGTGGAGCTTTGGCCTTGCAGATCCGATTCTTTCAAGGTCAAAGAAAAAGTTCCTCTTGAGAACTGCTCCGAAATCCAAAATGCTTTGGAAAAAGTGGAGCAGGATTTGGCCGATAATGGTAGGGTCTTACTGAGGTATTCAGGAACTGAGCCAAAAATTAGATTCTTGGTTGAAGCAAGAAATGAAAATTTGGCAGATGAAATCTTCACATATATTATGAATATTATACAAAAAACATTGTAATTTACTCATTTGTGTCCGAAAAGAATACCCTTCGGAATTTCACTAGACTATTTTACCCCAACTATGATTCAAGAAGTCGAAATAGCCCAACTTGACCCCCGTATAATAAAGCAATTAGATGCCGCTGATAAAGCGGCTGTTTCGGATGTTGCATATACCATGGAAATCTATGCTTCCATCCTTAAGCAGTACCCTGGTTGTTTGGAACTTCGTAAGAAACTCAGGAATCTTCAACTTAAAGAAGCTGGCAAGACAGGGAAAGGAATCGCGGGCATGCTAGGAAAAGTTACCATTGCTCCTTTTCTCAAAAAAGGGAAAGAAGACCCGGACCCGCAAGCTACTCTTGAAAAAGCTGAACTCTTGATCTCAAAATCTCCTTCCAATACAGCGGCACATCAAATGGTCGCAGATGCTGCAAGAGCACTTGGAATTTTGACAACCACTGCATTTGCTTTGGAAACAATTAAGAAAATCCAGCCCAAGGATTTGAATAATATCAAAGACCTAGCCAATGTTTATATCGAGCTTGGAGAAACCGAGAGTGCGATCGAGATGGGCAACTTAATCGTGAGCATAAACCCCCGAGATGGAGATGCTGAAGATATTATGAAACGGGCCTCGGTGGCTGCTGCGATGCATCGAGGAAAGTGGGAGGAATCCGAAGATTTTCGGACTCAATTAAAAGACGAAGCTGAAGCTCAGTCCCTCGAGCAAGCCTCCAAAACCATGACCGACTCCAAAGGACTAGAGGGGTTGATTCGCCAAGCATATGACAAGGTTCAAGAAGAACCAAATAATATCAACCATTACAAGCAGCTTAGCGATTATTACCAAAGGTATGGTGATTTGGAAAATGCGATTGCCTGGATCCAGCAAGCCCGTGAGCAGGAAGCTGGAAAGGGGGATGTATCTCTAGAAGAAAAAGAGCGTACTTTAACCCTAGAATATTTCGAGCACTCTATCGAGCAATGGCAAGAAGCTTGCAACCGAGAACCCGAAAATCAAGAGTGGAAAAAATCTTTGGACACTGCGATTGGCAACAAGAAGCAATATCAGTTTGGTCAGCTTGAGTCTCTGGTTCAAAGGTATCCAAATGATTATGGGTATCGGTATGAACTTGGTATTTTACTTTTTGAAGAAGAAAAATTTGATGATTGCCTCCAGCATTTCCAACTGGCTCAGAGAAATGCAAAAGTAAGATTGGATGCCATTCTCTACCTCGGGCGAGCATACAGTCGCAAGGGATTTCAGGATATGGCGATCGAGCAATTCTCCATCCTGAAATCCGAAATTCAAGTAATGGACGAGCGCAAAAAAGATGCGATCTACGAACTTGGTTGTTGTCACGAAGCCATGGGAAACAAAGAAAAAGCATTCGAAGAATACAAAGCAGTTTATTCCACCGATATTTCTTTTCGTGATGTCGCCGATAAGATCAATAGTTTCTATCAACAAAAAGCTCCGACTTCCTAAAACAGTGGCGGAGAGGGAGGGATTCGAACCCCCGGTACCTTGCGGCACACCCGATTTCGAGTCGGGCACATTCGACCACTCTGCCACCTCTCCAAGGGTACAAATCTTGTCAAACTCAAATCTGGTGGCAACACTTTTAGGTTCGATACTTGGTAGAAATGATTAATTTCCACGCTTGCTTGGAATTCGATTGTGATTTTGAATAAATGTTATGCCTAAGGTTCTAAATCTACTTTTCTCTTTTTGCTTACTTTTCTGCTGGGGGTGTAAGTCCGCAAAGATTGAAACGATTGACTTTTCAGACGGTTCTTATGAAGGAGAACTGAATAGCAAGAAACAGAAGCACGGAAAAGGATTCTTCCGCTGGAGTGATGGTTCATACTACAACGGTGAGTATGTTCGCGATCTAAGACATGGAGAAGGCCGTTTTCTTTGGGCAAACGGAGAAACTTACGATGGAGATTACCTCGAAGACCAAAGAACAGGAAGAGGAGTATATCGCTGGCCCGACGGCTCCTTTTACGAAGGTTTATATTTCAAAGGGAAACGACATGGAAATGGTAATTTCACTGCTTCAGACGGAATTCGCTATGAAGGGGAATGGTTGCACGATGTTCAGCATGGCAAAGGGAAATTAATTTTTCCAAATGGAAATGTCCTGGTCGGAACCTGGATTGAAGGAAAATTAGTCTCATCCAATACCGTCCCGCCTCCAACTTCTACGAGGCCTATGATTGAAGTTGAGGAGATTCCATCGGTCGACATTCCTGCTCAAAGCAAACCCGTTGAGCTCAGCCCTGCATTCTCTACGGTAACTAAATCGAATATTAAAAGCACAAGTACAAGCTCATCCAACTCTTCAACCGTTGAGCTCGCAAACCCCGATGATGCTTTACTTGCCGACGCCATACCTCCTCCCCCCAGTCCTGTGGTACTGCCCGTGCCCCCACCAGCTCCCATACCCCCTACCCCTCAAGAACTTAAAATTCCAGAAGAAAAAGATCCCAAGGAGAAAATAAACTTGGATTTTTCTAAGAATGAGACCAGCGATGCGTGGCGTGGAACCGCAGCCGATGCTGAAGCTCAATTCATGACTGAGCTGTTAAATGGATTGGATACGATAAAGGAACGAGATTCTAATTTACCATTTTCGGGCAAGATGTTGATTGTCGACCAAAATGGACTCCTTGAAGGTGAGCTTAATCTTTTGAATGGGGTGCTTCACGGTAAGGAGATCTTTTTTGATTCAAATGGAAAAGTCTTAGAAGAAAATCTCTGGGAAAATGGCCGAAAAGTAGATTGATTTTTTTAAAATCATTCAAAAGCACTCCCTTTTCCAAAGGTAGGAATTCTTTGAAAAATTTATAAACGTTAATGTTTCTCGATTTTTTTGCTCCGCAGTCTGTTTTACGATAAAGTATTTATTGTGAAAGCATCTAAAACTATTTCTGAATCGTCCACAACCCTGCCTTTTGATCCAAGTGAATTTCCCAGAGAACTTCAAAGGCATTACATTTCTTCTTCAGAAGAGGAGATCGACCAAATGCTTCAAGCAGCCAAGTTAACAAGCTTATCCGATGTATTTGATCATATCCCAAATTCTATTCGGTTTGAAAACGGAATGGGTCTACCTGAAGAACTATCCTATGAAGATACAAGTACTGAGATCTCGAAACTTGCATCCAAAACCAACAATCATCCTTCTTTTATCGGGGACATGCTTCCAGTCTGGTCGGTCGACCCCATTGTTGATTTCGTCTGTAAACTTCGGCCCCTCAGCACTTCATACACTCCTTACCAACCGGAACGAAGCCAAGGCACTTTGGTTACGCATTGGATTTATCAGTGCGCCTTATCTTCCCTAACCGGATTTGAGGCAATTAACACCTCTCTGTATGATCGTTCCTTCGCTATGTTTGAAGCGATCACTTGTGCCATTCGTACCAGCAATAAGCCAAAGAAAATTCTGTTGGCCCGTTCGCTTTTTTCGGATGATGTGGATGTTTTACACACACTTTCCAAAGAGACCGGTATCGAATTTTCTTTTCTGGAGCTCAACCCACATACCGGATTGCTCAATTATTCAGACCTTGCAGATATTTCCCGACAATCCGATCAATATTCCGCCTTCGTTTTCCCTCAAGTAAATTCCCTGGGACTACTCGAAGATACCGATCTTCTCACCACATTTTGTTCCGATAATGGAATTCGCTCTATCGCTGCTATCGATCCTGCCTTACTTACTTCTGGCGGCTTGAAGCCACCCTGTTCCTTCGGAGAAAATGGAGCCGACTTTATTATTGGGGATGCTCAACACCTGGCAACGAATCCATCCTTTGGAGGTCCCGGTCTTGGACTTTTCGGGTGCAGGTTCAATGAAAAAAATAAGCGGGATATTAGGCATACACCAGGTCGGTTTATTGGCAAGGGTAAGGATATAAATGGTCGCGATTGTTTTGTCATGGTTCTTTCCACCCGCGAGCAACACATACGAAAAGAAAAAGCCACTTCCAATGTTTGCTCCAACCAAGCTTTTCTGGCAAGCCTTGCCGGCGCCAATCTATTGGCAAAGGGCGACAAAGGATTAAGCGAAAGCTTGGCTTCCGCTATGAAAGCAAAAGATGAATTTCTTGAATCTTTAAAACAACTCGATGGGTTCGAAGTCGCATTTCCTGATTCTCCAGCGTTGAACGAACTGGTTCTCTCACTGCCCTGCCCGGTCGATGAAATCATCAAAGAAGCCCGGAAATTCGACCTTCATCTTGGCGTCGATGTATCCAGTCGGATCGGGGAACACTCCTCTCAGAACTTGCTCAAGTTAACTTTCACCGACTTGGCTAGTGCAGAGAATCTAAAAGCTCTCACTGCTTTTTTTAACGAGTTTTTTACTGCTATCCCCGGGAACCAAAGGATTCATAAATTATCCAACATTGATTCTTATCTAAGGCTCGACTCTCCATCTCTTCCTTCATTTTCAAACGAAGAAATCTCTCACTATTTCGAGAAACTAGCCGAATTAAATGTTAGCCCAGATGACGGCTGCTACCCACTTGGTTCTTGTACGATGAAGTATAACCCCTTGATCAATGACTGGGCTGCTGGACTGAAGGGCTTTGCCCAAGCCCACCCTCAGATGCCAACGGAGGATGCCCAAGGTCCCCTTTCTGTGCTTTTCAAAATTCAAGAGTGGTTCAAGAAGATAACGGGTCTTCCCGGTGTGACAACCCAACCGGTAGCTGGTGCACAGGGAGAACTTGTAGGCTTAAAAATGTTTCAAGCCTACCACCGTCATAATGGGGAAGAATTTCGGAGGAAAATCCTAATTCCCCGTTCGGCTCACGGAACAAATTTTGCAACTGCGGCCATGGCGGGTTATCCCGATGGAATTGTTTATCTCGAGGCCTCTAAAGATGGAACCGTGGATATGGATGATTTCAGGAAAAAACTGGAAGAATTTGGGCCCAATCTTTGTGGTGTCATGATTACCAACCCCAACACCTCGGGAATCTTTGAAAAAAACTTCAAATTGATTGCAGATGAGGTCCACAATGCCGGGGGACTCGTCTACATGGATGGTGCCAATATGAATGCCATTGCCGGGATTGTGAATCTTGATTCACTTGGCGTGGATGCCGTGCATAACAACCTGCACAAGACATGGACCATACCTCATGGGGGTGGAGGACCCGGAGATGCGATTGTAGCAGTATCTGAGAAGTTGATCGATTTTCTTCCTGGTAAGCAAATCATTCAAAAGGTAGACGAAAGCTATGATGTAACAGTTCCCCGACATAGCATCGGGGACTTTCATCGGCATTGGGGAAACTTTGGGCATAAAGTTAGGGCTTTCACCTATCTCTTGAGATTAGGAAATCAGGGAATTCCTCGCATGTCATCCGTAGCCGTTCTATCAGCCCGTTATTTATTGAGTCGTTTAAAAGATCACTACTCCACTCTTCCAGCGACTGCTGAACATTCTCCCAGAATGCACGAGTTTATTCTCACCCTGAGCGAAGAAGAGTTTAAGTTTTTGGAAACTGCGGGCATTCCAAAAAGTAAAGCCATTCCTCAAATCGGAAAATTATTTCTCGACTTTGGTTTTCATGCCCCGACCGTCGCCTTTCCTGAAATTTATGGATTAATGATTGAACCCACGGAAAGCTTTACAAAGTCCGAGCTCGACCGATTTGCCGATGCTGTCATCGCCATCAAGAATCTTATCTTGCAAAACCCTGAGGTATTAAACACTGCACCCCATTTTACCCCGATTGATCGCGTAGATGAAGTATCCGCAAATCGAAACCTGATCCTACAGGAAGAGATCCTCCATCTCCCTTCCCTTCCCTTTAACCGAATCAAGAACTCCACCCTAATGGATTTGAGCATTTCTGAAATCCAGAAAAAGGTAATCGAAGCAAACCAAACCCAGGTTATAGGTTAGGTTTGACCCCAGTGATGAATTTCTTACTCTATGTTTTTTATGAATGAAGAAGATGAAAAACCTCTATTTACCAAATCTGGGAGTGGAATCATCCTGGTCATTACCATTGGGTTTTTTCTGTTTATGCGTGGGGTTTTAATGCCTCATGTACCTTCTCAGGATCCTGATGCTGTGAACATTGTGGCTAGTATGACATCTTTCTGCATGACCGGAGTTTTTTGGATTGCTGCAAACATGCTTGGGGTCACCTGGGTAGATTATTCAAGAAGAAAAAAGAATTAGTTCCCACCCGAATTCCCGTAAAATTCGGCAAATTTTTTGAGTTCGGATCTTAGCTTCCCCCGAGGAGTTCCTTTTACCAAAACTCCATTTTCTTCAACTTCCTCCGATCTCAAGCAACCCTCTTTACGCATTTTTGCTACCAGAGCATAGGATTCGTGCGGTATCAGATAAGACTCCAGGATACCCTCACCTTCCAACAATGCATCGATGGTTGTGCCCAAGGAATCAAGTCCTATTTTTTTACTGGAACTTACAAACTCTGCCCTAGCATCCAAAACTCTTCCTCGGATTGGTTCCGTGTCGGACTCAACTAAGTCAATTTTGTTGAAGACAGTAATGATTTTTTTTTCTTCGGCTCCTAGCTCACCAAGAACTTCTAATGTCGTTTCCATTTGGTTCTCGAAATTAGGATTGGATAGATCCACCACATGAAGAAGAAGGTCTGCGACCACGGTTTCTTCGAGAGTGGCCCGAAAGGCATCCACTAGGCGGTGGGGTAATTTGCGGATAAAGCCAACGGTGTCGGTAAGAATAACCATTCTACCACTTGGTAAACTGAGTTTCCGGCTTGTTGGATCCAAAGTGGCAAATAATTTATCTGCGGCTAAGACTGTTGAACCCGAAAGTGCATTAAGAAGAGTAGACTTTCCTGCATTGGTATAGCCAACCACAGCAATAGTTGGCAAAGGAATTCGATGCCTTTTTTTTCGACTGGTTTGTCTTCTGGTGGAAACTTGTCGAATTTCCTTCTTAGTGGATGCAATCTTGTCCCGTAGCATTCTTTGATCGAGTTCAATCTGAGCCTCACCTTCCCCCCGTTGAGTTACCCCTCCTCCACGTTGCCTCCCCAAGTGAGTCCATGCCCGGCGGAGACGAGGTAAAGAATATTCCAAACGGGCAAGCTGAACCTGTAAAGTTGCTTCTTTAGTTTGAGCTCTTTCTGCAAAAACATCGAGGATTACCTCATGCCGATCAATGACCAAAACTTTACTTTCCTCTTCCCAATTTCTTTGTTGGCTCGGTGAAATCTCATTGTCGAAGATAATCACATCGCAATTTAG
>DBVA01000156.1:22165-22853 GCA_002308735.1 Opitutia bacterium UBA1276
CACCTGTTTCTTAAAAATCTGAATCCCTAGGTTCTTTACCAATTCCTCCAACTCCTCGAGTAATGACTCCGCGCCCTTCCGCTCATCTTCTCGCTTAATTACCGAAATTAAATAGGCCCTTTCGACCAACCTCGGCCTCTCCCGAACTTCAAACATCCAAGGAATAAGTAGAGGTTATTCGCTTAAAAAAAGGGGTTCGGACAGAAATGCCCGAACCCCTCATATTCAGAAAATTGTTAGACAAACTTTCTTAGCTCACTGATGCTTGGGCTGCAGCTAAACGAGCTGTTGGAACTCGAAAAGGAGAACAACTGACATAATTCAGGCCAATTTTGTGGCAAAACTCCACGCTCTTGGGATCGCCTCCGTGTTCTCCGCAAATACCAAGTTTGATATTACGACGGCCAGCTTTACCCTTTTTGACCCCTATCTCCATAAGTTGCCCAACTCCACTTTGATCAACACTAGCAAAAGGATTGGCATCAATAATATCTAATTCTGTGTAGTTCGGAAGAAAACTTCCTGAATCATCCCGGCTCATGCCCATAGTAGTCTGAGTTAAATCATTCGTTCCAAAACTGAAGAACTGAGCGGTTTTGGCAATTTCGTCTGCCACCAATGCTGCTCTTGGGATCTCAATCATGGTACCTACCATGTATTTAACTTTTTCCCCTTTGGCCGCAAAGAC
>DBVA01000118.1:0-2119 GCA_002308735.1 Opitutia bacterium UBA1276
TGTGCAGGAAGAAAAGTGGAAGCCTGAACGGTATTATCTTGCCCCGATAAGATCTCTCTGGGTGCCTTGCTTGAAAGGACAGCCATTTTTTTCTGTGGCGGAGACAAAGATTTTATGAATTTGAAAGCTTTGGTCTCCTCCTCCCTAAGTACTCGTAGCCCCTTATGCTTTCCTTCGCTTACTTTGGCTGGGCTAGCCCCGAAAAAACTAGGAGTTACAGAAAATATCCTACCATTAACTAGGGAAAAGTTGAGCGATAAATGATGACCTTCAAATCGCCAGCCCCAAGTACCTGCCTTGTCGGGCTTACCAAACACAGCATAATGATAGAGATCAGGGTTTCGCATCTCCCTTTCTTCTTTCTCATAGAGGATTTGCTCTAACAGAATTACGGTCGATGCTTCAATTTGTCCTCGATGACTCAATGCGGTGGAAAGAAGAGTTTGGGCCAAGGTTCTTTGAACCGAGTTCATTTCCTTGATGGCAAGACCCATTCGTCCATTAGGTGAGACAAAGGATTCGGGGAAGAAATGCCAGTTTTCCCGATCCTTATGATTGAAGGGAAAAAAGGCTTTCTTTTTCTTTGCATCTTTAAGGGAGGCCAGAAAGTTTTCAGCTGCAGTCGCCATCTCGCTTGCCGGGTCATGCCCAAATACTTTGCTGTTCAATAAAAGGCAGAATAAGAGAGGAAGGATTTTTTTCATGATTAAATCCAGAATTTGAGTAAACAATTTTGATTGTCGATTCAAAAGAGAGTATTTTCATGAAGATAAAAATGCACCCTTTCGATGGATGGTATCGGTTCGATCAAGTCGAAGGAGTGGCTCATTGACCCATCGATCATTTTCAGTTACCAAATTTTATGCATGGCTCAAATTATTGATACGAAGTCCCAGTTGGTAGCGGGCTCCCTTTTTTCCGGAGGAGGAATTGGGGATATTGGAATTGAGTGGGGCCATAATATTCCGCTTTTAGCCGCCTGTGAAATAGTTTCGACCCGTGCTCGTTTAATTCGAAAAAACTTTCCAAAGACCAAAGTTTTTGAAGGTGATATCTGGAAGCTGCAAAATGAATACATTGATTTTTTTCAACAAACCTTAAAAGGTAAAAGGCCATGGCTGATTTCTCTCTCACCTCCGTGTCAGGGTATGTCTGCCAATGGTGCGGGTAGAATTTCTTCTTCCATTCGGGTCGGAAAACGAACCGCTGAGGATGCACGAAATCGCTTAATTTTACCCGGAATTCAAGTGCTCGAGGAATTACAACCGGATTGGTTCATTCTGGAAAATGTCAAACGAATGGAAAACACAATCATTCGAAATGAAGACAATAAGCCGGAAAATATTTTATGCTGTCTAGCCCGTCGGCTTCATCCGTTGGGTTATGCCATTCATTCAAACATCTTGGATCTTTCATCTTATGGAGTCCCCCATCATCGAGAAAGGCTGATAACGGTGGGATGTCGAATTCCTGGGATAGTTAAAGAATTTCCCCAAAGAACAAAAATTTATTCCAAAAATCAAAGTGGCATGCTTCCATCCCCTAGCCACGGAAATCATACAAGCCTACCAATGGTTTCGGTCAGAGAAGCGATTGGACATCTTCCCTACCTGGATTCCCAAACAAGGTTGGTGGATCCTGAGGATCCTTATCATTCCATCCCGAAATGGAACCCCAATCAGTACTTTTGGATGAAACATACGTTGGAGGGTCAAACTGCATTTGATAATTTTTCTTGTCCTTCATGTGGACATCAAAATCAAGGAGATGAAACTGTTTCTTGTGAAAAATGTGACAAGATACTTCCCCGACCTGCAGTTTTGGAACATGGGAAATGGAGGCTAATACGGGGTTTTAAGACAAGTTACCGGAGAATGAAATGGGATTCCCCGGCTAGCACTATAACTATGAATAGCGGGGTCATTTCCAGTGACATCAAAGGCCATCCGGAGCAAAACCGAGTTTTATCTTTACGGGAAATTATGCTTTTATCGACATTGGACCACCCAAAATGGACAAAGCGTTACGATTTTGAAGGGGTTAAGTATGGAAGAATGGGGAAAGGTGAGAGCTTTTCAAAAAAACTAGTTCGGGAGGTAATTGGAGAATCAATTCCGCC
>DBVA01000118.1:2520-2660 GCA_002308735.1 Opitutia bacterium UBA1276
TGCTTTCTTTCTTTTAATTTTGCCATTCCTTCGATGCCCTCCTCTTTGGTTACATGTCCATCCTGGTTGGTATCAAAGAAGGGAAATAATTGAGGTTTGGTAAATTCATTTTGCGTTAGAAATCCGTCTTCATTCCGGTC
>DBVA01000045.1:0-6311 GCA_002308735.1 Opitutia bacterium UBA1276
GCACCCTTGGGGCGAACATAGGTCGCCTCGTCTTTAAAGGGTCCCATATTTCCATCCGACAGTCCGTTGATATCAAGGCAAACCACTTCGCAGCGGTTAGTCACAACATACACTACATCACCGTAGACGGCAGGAGAGGAACAAACCCCGATGTACTCCCAATCGCTCACCTTGCCAGCTCCCAGCTTGGGGATGACTAGTTGCCACTTCATCTCCCCGCTTTTTTCATCCAAACATAGGACCACTCCCCGATCGCCTTTCTTTTGCGGATCACGCGGGGATTCGTTGTTCGTTCCTACAAACACGCATCCATTTCCAACGGTTACATTGCCATAAGCTTGCGAACCAAGCTTTGCCACCCAACGAATGTTCTTCGTGGTTTTCATGTCAACGACCTCGTCATCGCTCATTTCCCCGGGAGAAAAATTGGTGATGAGACCTTTTTCGGTAGTCACCATGTTTCGGCTTCCATCACCTCCCCAAACAGGCCAGTCCTTTGCTTGGGAGAAGAGCGGGAATGAGAATGCGAACAACGCTAGGGTAAGGTTGATTTTTTTCATACTATTTGGCTTATTTGTTGTAATAAATGGATAGGTTGTCGATGTAGACCTTCTTCTTGCTCTGAGGAGACATCGCGTAGATTCCAGGTGCTCCGTTCAAATGAGGATTTTCGTGGGAAACCTCCAAGGTCCATTCCGATGGTTCGGGCTCATCCTTCATCCAGGCCTTGGCCTTGATCAGACCCTTGCCGGTGTCTACAACTTCCACGCAGGTTTTCAAGCGATACCAGGCCTTCGTTTTAATGGGAAATGAAACGGAATGACGAAAACGATCGTAATTCGATACGACTTCGAGTTTTTGGCTATTTCCAACCAATACAAAAATGTATCTTTGGTTGATCAAGCCGATGTTTGATTTCGTACGCCTGTCACCGTCAGTCATGACATCCGCTTCAACTATGTAGTTGGACATATCCTTATGGCCAATGAAATTGATGGCTCGTTGAAAAAGTACGCGGTCAAGAGTATTTCCAGCCACAAAATTATCACCTGATTTCTGAACCTGCCATCTCATTCTTGCTCCTAGCCAAGACAGAGGTGAATAAGCAAAGGAGATTCCATCCGAACTGGTATTACTTAGTTCATATCCTTCTTCAAAATTTTCTGTGTACGGCAAGTCCTGTAAGATACGACCTCGCGTAATTCCAAAAAGGCCGTTTTGGGTAACCCGCAATGCTCCTGCGGAAAGCTTCGCATCCAAATCGGCACTCAACACGCCTGTGTTGCTGATTTCGGCGTCCACATATGATTGGACCTTAGCAGTTGGGGGTATCCATTTTTCCCAAGACAAACCTTTGGTTTCCTCTTTGATTCTCTTACCTGATTGATCAAGTGAATACACTTTAAAGGATTGGTTAGAACCAGATTTGAGTGCAAACTCCGCGGGCACAACTTGGAGCGAAACAGCCTCCCCTTTGCCTTCTCCATTCACTTGGGGACGAGCCACAAAAGCTTGGGCAGCTTGGTCTGAACCGAAACAAAATAGCTTCTTCTTGGTTTGCACGAAAACCCTGCCATATGCCATGGATGGAGCAGCCAAACAAGCGGAACCCAAATCCATTTCACTGATGATCTCACCCTTGTCACCCGCATCCTTTACCACAAAGAACTTTCCGTTGAAGGTAGGAACATACAACTTGCCATCTGCCCAGGTTGGTGAGGCATGCACTTGATCTGGGGCTAATTTCAGAACCCAATGTTCCTCTCCGGTACTTGCATCCAAGCACACGAGTTCACCGCGCTTAATGGTAACATAGATTCGACTATCCCGATAAACCGGAGAGCTCGTAAAGGCTTCCATGCCATTGTTTCTCCAAACTTCATTCTCAGAACCAAGAAGCATAATGTCTTCGCCAATCTGTGGAAGTTTTGAAGGCTTTCGAATGCCAACCATTCGACCGATCACGGAAGAATCTATGTTCTCCTTCCCATGAATAGCTACGACCATGTCCTGATGAAGAACAACTCCAGCATTTACCCCACCGTAAGACATTTGAAAGCGCCAAAGCGGTTGACCGGTTCGGGCATCAATACAAACCACATGCCCGCAACCCGTACCGCTGTAAAAAACCCTACGCCCGTCCTCAAGATTTTCGAAAACCAAAGGTGAAAAAGAACTATCCTTTGGAGTAATTCCGGGAGTCGAGGACCAGACCAAGTCTCCGTTATGCTTATCAAACGCATAGAAGCGGTCTCGGGCCGGTCCATGTTTGCCCCAATTTGCGGTGATGGCATGGATAATGACTAGGTCACCGTCTATGCATGGTCCACCGGTTCGGCCGTTGGGAAAGGTAAGGCGGGCAAACTCTTCCATCAAGGATCTTTCCCAAATCTTTTTACCGTTTGAATCATAGGCCAGGAGCAAACCCGGGCTTGTTTGAAAAAACACATTTCCAGAAACCGGATCGATGCAAGCCGCCCCGACTCCATATCGGTTGTAAACTATATCACTTATAAAGTCACTATGACGACGATCCCACAAGACCGCCCCAGAAGTTGCATCCAAGCAGACGAGGGCTTCCTGCAATTCATCCTCCACGCCATAATACCCAAATTGATAAGCCTTGCCTCCTGCAATGACCGGAACTCCCCCACCTTGGATTTCATAGTTCCACAAAAGCGATTTGTTTAGATCGTCGGGCAATCCCGTTTGTTCGGAAACTCCCATTCCGCTTGGCCCTCTCCAAAAAAACCAATCCGAATGATAGGAGGAGATATTTTCTGAATCCGATTCTTCAGTTTGTTCAGTGCTTTTCGAGCTTGTTATCCTTGGGTTGCACCCAAGAAAAAATAAGTAAGCTGTCGTAGAGAGGAAAAAAAGGAAAAGTTTACTTGGCATCGCTAGGAGAAAGTATTGGGGTTTCAGATGGTTTTAATGAATTTAGTACTTGTATGTACGATATTGTCAAACATCATTCGATGATATCAGTGAAATTACTTTAAACACCTATGGTTAGCAAAACGCTTCCACCCTTGCTTCGCTCCTGCTGGATAAAGCTCAATGCCACTTTTCAAAATCAAGTGGCAAAGGTTGGTTTGACTCCGGATCAATACACCGTGCTGAGGTGGCTAAATGAGCTCGATTATGAAACCGTAAGCCAAAAGGACCTCAAGCGTCTTATGTTCACGGACGCAAATAACATTGCCGCATTGGTAAAAAGAATGGAAAGCTCAGGGTTAATCAAAAGGTTTCAACATCCATCCGACCTGAGAAAGAAGATCTTGGCAACAACCCCAAAAGGAAAAAGCCTTTATTTCCGTGGAAAAGAGATTGCCGAGAGGGTGGAGCAGGCCCTGCTTGACGGATTTTCCCCGGAGGAAAAGGATGAATTCATTCGGGTTTTGACAAAGACTAATTCCTATTTGCTGAACGAATCCAAAGAGCCTTGATTCATTTTTAAGCATACCCAATCACCTCTGCTGCTTCGACAATGCATTTTTCCATTTGAATAAGTAGGGGCGGTCCAATTTGCCTTACCTGACAAAACTTGAAAACTTGCAAGTTCATTGAATTCGCTTGGGTTTGCCTCTGATAAAACCAATTCTCCATTTTCAGTAAGCATAACTAATGTGTCGTTGACTAGGATTAGGGACCCCAACCCATATCCCTTCTTCTCCCAAACTTTCTTACCCCTATCGATGCGCAGACAAAAAAAGGTCGATTGGGAAGCCGAACGACCACCTGCTTGGCCATGAATCCCAAAAGCATATCCATCCTGATACACCAGGCTGGCCATTTGACATGAGATGGCTTCGGATTCCCAAATTGCTTGCGGGTTGGATCCGTTCAAATTCACCAAAGCAGCCCCTTTTCCGTAGGCACTTGTTATCAAAACATTAGAACCGAGATCCAGAGGTTGAGCCGCATTTACACCAAATCGTGTTTTGTGTTGGTAGCTTTTTACTTCCTGACCATTTTCTAAGTCATGAACCGAAAGTCCAAATTGATTAAAAATCAAAATCTCGCTGGGTGCACTTTTTCGCAAAACAGGTGAGGCATAACCTGCCTCGTGTCCGCCTCCTCGCCATACCACCGAACCGTTCTTTGAATCGAGTGCAACCAAAGAGCCTTCAGGTGATCCTGTCTCAATGATGACTTTTCCTTCTACAACCAAGGGGCATCCCGAATAACCCCAATCGGGGCGGACGCCGGCAAGATCTGAAATTACATTAAGGCTCCACAGGATTTCTCCATCAGTTGCGTTCAGGGCGTATAAATCTCCCTCATGGCTCAGTAGGTAGACCTTGTTTTCAAAAATCACTGGCGTAGCCCGACTCCCCCCTTGAAAAAACTTGGGGTCTTTGCGGCAGGGATATTGATGGGTCCAAACTAAATCACCGGTTTGCGAGTCTAAGCAAAAAAGGGTGTTCTTCCCATTCTCATTTCCCTGACAATAAGCATATCCGTTTGATTCTATGACAGAAGAATACCCCCATCCGATCTTCATTCGCCAAAGTTCTTCGGGTTCATCATTGCCCCACTCTACCCTTAGGTTTTTTTCAGTGGAATGATGATTGCGTTGATTACCTCCATAGGAAACCCAATCCGCAGAATGTACCATCGATGGTAAGGAGAGCAGACAAACGGTGAAGCCATGCCAAAAAGTCATAACAATAACCTTTTCTAGGGCCCTATCAATCTGTCAATGCCAATAGCTAAGAGTAGAATCAAAGGGGTCCGATTTTATCTTCTCTACCAACCGATAAATTGAGGTTCAATTGATCCGCATAATAGCCTGTCAGGTTGGAAACCAACGCATCCGAACCAATCTTTCTAGCCGATAGGGCGACAACGACAAAATCAGTTCCTTCGGGAACAGCAAATTCAGTTTCGAGTTTCTCCCAAGTTTGTGGACTTACATCGCTTTTCAAGGGGTTCTGCCTATGGGCTATAGTTCGTTTTGGCTGGCCCAAACCACCGCTTATCGCGTGAAAAGACAGCGAAAACTCAGTCGAATCGTCAGCAGGTCCAACTCCTTGATTAAAATGAACCTCAGCATCAAAGCTAGCCTCCCCTTTATTAACAACCTCATGAAGTTTTCTTAAGTCCAAGACTTGAATAGTTTCAGAAACCTCCGCGCTTTGCGCATCTACATCCACCTCCATTTCACTAAACTTAATCATTCGGTCACCTCGGTAAGGAAGCACGCCCATTTCAGCTGGAACGCTCAAGTATTCTTGTCGGGTCCATGAAGCGATATCGCGTTCAATCATAATTAAACCACCATCTGCAAAACTTTCTTCATTCTCCAGAATTTCAATCCCTCGAATGGCTTCATTGTTTGCATCGTTAGACGGAATACCTGCTAAAAATCTTGGGGAAAATCTTGGTGCAGCTACAGCTAAATTTTGCATGGAAGGGTTTGAGTGAGTGACGGATGATTGAGTTAAAACATCATCTCCCAAAAGAATCTTGTTTTCGCTTCCTGCTCCTTCACCCAGATAGGAATAACCAAACCACACTGAAGCCAAAATCACAATCGAAGCAGCGAGTGAAATAACGGCAGAAAAATTTATAATTTTTGCAGATTCTTCGGTAGGTTGACGGAGGGATAGACCATCACTTTCCTCCCAGTGCAACAAAGATTCCTGAAGCATCAAATAAGAATACCTTGAGCGACAAGTAGAGTCTGATTTCAACAGCTCAGCCAGTCTTTTGCTTTCGTCATCCGACAGCAACTGATCGATTAGTTTGCTGGTTAACAGGTCAATTTCAGCATTATTGAAGGTAGATTTCATAAACAAGTGGTAAAAGGTATTAGCACGGAATGAAAATTTCGTACATTTTTTTTAAAAAAACTAAAATTCAACCTCTTTGTCATATGCTGAGAGTTTATTGTGCACACAGGTACTAAGATTCTGTCTGATACGATGTAAAGTAGCTGAAATTGATCCCAAAGGTCTTTGGACTTGGCTGGATATGTCCTTTAGATTTAATTCCTCTCGAAATCTTAATCTAGCGATAATACGCATATGTGAAGGCAATAGATCATAGCATTTCAAAAGGGCTTTTTGTACAAGTTGCACTTTTTCTGAATCAAAATCATCTGCAGGAATGGAATCAATAATATCATTACTGAAATGTAGTCTGCTTCGCTTATTTTTGGTTATATGTCTCATCACCTGAAAACGAGCGATTTTAAAAGCCCAACCTTGAAAATGACCTTTGGGATCAAACTCAGGTGCCTTTTTACATAAAATTAAATTGGTCTCTTGCAAAACATCTTCCGCATCCGACCGATGGGGGAGTAA
>DBVA01000205.1:0-2740 GCA_002308735.1 Opitutia bacterium UBA1276
ACTTTCCGCCACTGGTGGCGAACATGGACCACATGCCATCATTCGGGCTCCAGACGGTAAACACCTTTATGTGGTAATGGGTAACCAGACCCAACTTCCGGAAGATTACACCCACTCACGGGTTCCGGAACTTTGGGGAGAAGATCAATTACATCCGTCCCTGCAGTATTTCATGAAGGGAGCTGTGGCACCGCTTGGGCATTTTGCACAGATTGATCCCGAAGGGAAAACCTGGGAAGTTATGTCCACTGGTTTTCGTAACCAGTACGATGCGGCAGTCAACCGGGAGGGTGAGCTTTTTACCTATGATGCGGACATGGAATGGGACATGAATACTCCCTGGTACCGCCCCACCCGCGTGAATCATGTGATCGATGGATCCGACTTTGGATGGCGCACCGGTTCCGGTAAATTCATGGACTATTGCAGTGATACTTTTGGCACCGTGGCTGATGTGGGACCCGGGTCGCCCACCGGGGTCAGTTTCGGCTATGGAGCGAAGTTTCCAGCCAAGTACCAAAATGCATTTTTCATCTCTGACTGGTCTTACGGGAAATTATACGCGGTACATTTATCTCCCCAAGGTTCGACCTACACTGGAAAGGTCGAGGAGTTTGCCAGTGCCCAACCTTTCCCGCTCACCGATCTTCTGGTCAATCCAAAAGACGGAGCGATGTATGTTGCCGTTGGTGGAAGGAAGGTCCAATCCGGACTTTATCGCATAACTTATGAAGGTAAGGAATCCACTGCCACCGCCAAACCAGAGGTTGGAGGTGAGGAGGCAAGAAAACGCAGGCAAGCATTGGAATCCTTTGTCCAACGAGAAGCCAAGCCTGCAAATAAAAACCAATTAAACAAAATCTGGAGCTCTTTAGCTGCCCAGGACCGAGGGATTCGCCATGCCGCCCGGGTCGCCTTGGAAAAACAGCCCGTTAAAAATTGGAAGAGCCGGTTAGCCTCCGAAAAAAGCCCGTTCATTGCATCTGCTGCTATGATTGCCTTGGCCAGGGCGGATGCCAAAAGTGGTGCAACCGTATTACAAAAGGCAATGACATTTAAATACAGGGATCTCCAATCCCGTCAGCAAAAGCTCGACCTACTCCGATCCATCACCCTTGCCCTGACCCGTGGAGGTGAGCCTGGGAAAGAGCAAAAGCAAAAGCTGATCGCATGGCTCGATCAGATTTACCCAGCATCCACACCGGAGGAAAACCGGGATCTTTCCGCAATTATGCAGTTCCTCCAGGCACCATCGGCAGCAAGAAAGGGAATGGCACTCTTAAGGGGAGCTTCCGGGCAGGAGGAACAAATCGGGTATGCCCTTAATCTCCGCCATCTAAAGACCGGCTGGACCTCCATGCTACGGGAATCTTATTTCAAGTGGTTTGTCCGGGCAGGCAACTTCAAGGGAGGTGCCCGACTTAGTAACTACCTGGATGGTATCAAAAAAGATGCAATCGCCAGCATTGACGAGAGACACATGACCTTGGGGCTGAAGAGGATAATCGATACAAAACCCCAGTCCAGTGCTCCCCAGTTTACATTCGAGCCCCGTACTTTTGTCAAAAATTGGACCATGAAAGAAATGGGCAAATGGGTACCCAGTGGAGTGCCCGGAAAGAGAGATTTCAAAAATGGCCGTCAAATGTTTGGTGCAGGGAGCTGCTATGCATGTCACCGAATCGGGGGCGAAGGAGGAGCGGTCGGACCCGACCTGACATCCGTTGGTGGTAAGTTTGGAGGTTACGATCTGATTGAGTCCATCGTGGATCCCGGAAAAGAAATCAGTGACCAATATGGATCAAGTATATTTACTCTTACCGATGGCACCCAGCTCAATGGCCGGATCATGAACATGAGAAACAATGAGTATTGGGTAAATACCGACATGATGCAACCCAGCACCGTGACCAAGGTTAATGCCGAAAATTTAACTTCGATCGAGCCATCCACGATTTCCATGATGCCTCCGGGACTGCTGAACACCATGGACAAAGAAGATATTCTAGATTTGATGGCTTACCTGATCGCCGGTGGCAAATCGGATCACCAACTCTTCGCCAAATAGTTTTTAAATTCAATCCTACATCCGCCCTTTTTTCCTATGAAAAAACTCATTAGCTTCCTCTGCATATTTGGTGCAACCCTTTGGGTATCTGCTCAAAAATCCCCCAATGTTCTCTACATCATATCCGATGATCAGGCTTGGACCGACTACGGTTTCATGGGACACCCGCAAATTAAAACTCCTCACTTGGATAAACTCGCCAACGAAAGCGTACTATTCGAACGGGGATATGTACCCACCGCTCTCTGCCGTCCTTCGCTGGTTACATTGATCAATGGCCAATACGCTCACAAACATGGAGTTTCTGGGAATGATCCATCTCCGAAAAACTACCCTCCAAAGGACGGTGAAAACTACAAACAAAAGAAAGCTCAACTCATCTCCTATCTGGACCGTTATGAAACCTTACCCAATTTGCTTGGCGAAAAGGGCTACCTCAGCCACCAGAGCGGGAAATGGTGGGAAGGAAATTTTAAACATGGCGGATTCACCCATGGAATGACCCGCGGGTTCCCTCAACCAGGCGGTCGCCATGGAGACGACGGGTTGAAGATCGGCAGAAATGGCTTACAACCGATTGAGGAGTTTGTGGACCATTCGATGAAAGAGAATAAGCCCTTCTATTTGTGGTACGGGGTTTTCCTTCCCCACACTCCGCACAACCCACCCGAG
>DBVA01000205.1:3088-3883 GCA_002308735.1 Opitutia bacterium UBA1276
TCCATTGCCAAGTACTATGCGATGTGCACTTGGTTTGACGAGACCTGCGGCCAACTGATCGATGTTCTAGAAAAAAGGAACCTGCGGGATGACACCATTATCGTTTATGTCACCGATAATGGATGGATCCAAAATCCGGAAAAGAACGGATATGCCCCCCGATCCAAGCAAACCCCCTACGAGGGCGGTATCCGCACCCCCATCCTGTTCTCCTGGCCAAACGGAAAATGGAAGAATGGTAAACGTAAGGATGTGGTCTCCTCGATTGATCTCTTCCCCACCGTTTTAGCAGCCACCGGTGCCCGTACCCCGAAAGGTTTACCCGGATTAAACCTTCTCGAAAATTTAAAAAATGAAAAACCCATCAAAAGAAAGGGTATCTTTGGAGAAAGCTTTGCCCATGACATCGCAGATGTCGAGAACCCTGAAGAGTCGCTTATCTTCCGATGGACCATCGAAGGAACATGGAAATTACTCCTCACCTATGACGGCGAAGTAAACCGTTACAAGACCACCCATCCAAGGGAAGAAAAACGTCCTCAATTATTCAACTTGCTAGAAGATCCCAAGGAGGAAGTGAACCTGGCCGAACAAAACCCGAAAGTGGTGGCAAGGCTGGCCGCCAAGATCGGAAAATGGTGGCCAGTTAAGCAACGCAAGGTTCTGACCAAGTGGGAATAAGGAGCTGAAAATGAAGAGGGTTTTTTTTCTTTGTCTCGGTGGTTTCCTACTTTGCCTAAATTTATCTTCCAAGCAAAAGCCCAACATCATCCTCTTTTTAGTCGATGACATGGG
>DBVA01000134.1:0-2676 GCA_002308735.1 Opitutia bacterium UBA1276
CAATTAGAACAGTTGGACGAAATTCGAGACACTCATCTGTCTTATTTAAAAGCGGTTGATCAAAGGGATCATGCGGACAAAATTAGGCATGCTATAGAACCTTTCTATGCCCAAGTTGAGTCCTCTCGAAGAGAGCAATGGGTCAATGAACTCAAGCATCAAGAAGAAGCAGAAAGAGCACGTTTAAAAACTTCCCGTGGGGAGGTTGATCGGTTGCGTGAAAAACTTAATCATCTTGAGCGAGCCTTGTCCGATAGTGATGAGAACAGGCGCCTGGAACAGGTTGGATCAGAATTAGATCGGCTTCGGGATAAAAGGGAGGTAGTAACTAAGAGATCCGCAACCTTTGAACGACACCTTGGCTCATGGGAAAAGGGAATGGTCACGAAAATCGAAGAAGACTTTCTTACCTTACAGAGAGATTTAGGTTCTCAACTTCCTAGAATTGAAGCTAATATTGCTGATTTGGATGAAAGGATACCAGAGATTTCTTACCAATTTAGAAAAGCAAATGAAAGAGTGGAGTCACTTGAAGATGAAAGAAGCTATCTGTTAGAATCTAATACCAATGTTCCGCCTGACTTATCAAGGCTTCGAAAATCTTTATCCAAATACCTAGACCGGGATGTCGCGGAAGTTCCATTCATTGCTGAAATTATTCAGGTTGTGCCAGATGAAAGTAAATGGTCTGGACCGATGGAGAGACTTTTACGTTCAGTTGCCTTGACCATGGTATTACCCAAAAAATTGATCCAGAAGGCAGAACTATTTCTCGAAGAGAATCACCTGTCAGATCGTATTTCTTTGGTCACTCCAACACCTATTACAAATGTACCTAAGCTCAATTTGGATTCTGCCATTGCAAAATTATCCTATCGCACGGATTTGGAAAAAGGTAGATTGAAGTGGCTAAAATCCTTCCTCGCACAAAGATTTCCACATATTTGTTACAAGCAGAGAAGCGATGAATACGATCGAAGCCAAAACGCACTTACTTTGGACGGAATCGTGAAAACAGATGGAAATACTTTGGAAAAAGATGATACCTTTTTCCTTGAAGATACAGCTCATTGGGTGCTGGGCTGGGATGTGAACCCGAAGCAAAAAACCTTAGATGATTCACTTGCTAAATGGAGAGAGGAAGTGGACCGTTGTGGGCGTTCTATTCGGGAAGCAGAGGTTGAAAGGCAAAGTCTCAGAGCTAAGCTCCGTTCCGGAGTACAATTGCAGGCATGTGCCAACGAATTTTCTGATATCGATGGATTAGGTCTGTCATCCCGCATAACCGAGCTTGAAGAGGAGGAAAGAGTAATCGTTGGTGGCTCGGATGTGCTAAAAAAATTAAAAGATGACCATCTTGTAGTTTCAAGAGCGCTGGAGGAGGCTCAGGCAAAGAGAGATGATATCTTGCAACGAATTGGTGGTGTGGAGGCAAGGGCGGAAAGAAATGATGCCCGTTTGATCTCATTGAAATCTTTACTTGAACAATGCATCGATGAGTTTGTACAAAGCCAGGTTATTAAAGAAGAAGATGGTGAAAGAAGTGAGGAGGAATTAAATCTATTATACAATGAAATAGAGAGTGAATTTGGCAAAGCACCGGATGAACCTGATGCAATTGAAGAAGCAGCCCGTAAGGCTTCCCATAAAATGGATGCTAGAATAACAAAATTAGAATCGGGCCTAGACAAGTTAAGAGATAGAAATGTTGCTTCGATGCAGCGTTTTATTGCGGACGCCAGAAATCAAGCATTTCGCGATGAACTAAGCCTTGATTTGGAAGATGGTTATCAAGACGAAACCTTCGTGATGTTTGATGAAGTCAGAAAACAAATTCAAGAGGAAGACCTTGCTAAGAATAAAGAGAGATTTGAAGAACTATTACGGGTACAGGTTCCCGAAGAAGTTTCAGGATTCAGTGAATCACTTGAATCTCACCGTGACAAAATTAGAAAGAGAATTAACGAACTAAATGATCATCTCTCGCGTGTCACCTTTGATCGCAAAGAAGAAACTTTCATTCAACTTAAATTCGAAGATGCCGGGGATGACGGCGTGCGAAGATTTAAAAAGTTACGCCGACATGCTTTGGAGGCCGATCTTGAATCCGATGATGATGATGAACGCCGTCGTGAAAGATATCATCGGGTGGAGCAATTTCTTGGTGAGCTTGAAAGCGACATGAATTGGACGGAACGGGTTATAGATGTAAGAAACTGGTTTAAGTTCCGAGCAGATGAATTCTACAAAGAAGGAGAGGGGCTAAGGCAAAGTTATAGTGGTGCAGCGGGTAAATCAGGGGGCGAAAAAAATCGTCTAGCTTCCACAATTCTGGCAACGGCAATCGCTTATCAATATGGAATTGATGTTGGCGGAAAACAAACTGAAACCTTCCGGTTAGTTGCCGTCGATGAGATGTTCAGCAAAACAGATGATGAATTTTCTCAGTATTTACTCGATCTGTTTAAGGAATTCCACTTACAGCTTTTGATCGTACAACCTCTTGATGCAAAAATCCATGTAGTGCAAAAGTATGTAGAACGTTACCATGTTGTAGAGCGTAGGGATGGACTCTCCTTTGTAGGCGATCTAAGCGTACAAGAATATCTGGGCGAACAACTTGAATCGATTGATTCCGAGGAAGACGAGAATACAGAAGAGCAAAAGATTGAATCA
>DBVA01000134.1:2988-3938 GCA_002308735.1 Opitutia bacterium UBA1276
AATCCTAAGGCCTTATTTTCTATTTTTGGCTCATATTTATTTTAGCTGCCTTCCAGCTTTGTTTCCTTCCATTTAATGCCTGCTTACATTCCAGATTCTAAAAGATATGATGGTAGAATGCCGTACCGCAAATGTGGTCGTTGGGGTCTTAAGCTTCCTGCGATTACACTTGGATGCTGGCATAATTTCGGTGGTGATACCCCAACTAATCTTCAAAAGAATATGATTCATTCCTCTTTTGATTCTGGAATTACCCATTTTGATTTAGCAAATAATTACGGGCCTCCCTACGGTTCTGCCGAGATAAATGTGGGGAAAATCCTCCAAGATCTTCCTCGTGATGAAATTTTGATTACGAGCAAGGCTGGCTATGATATGTGGCCAGGTCCTTATGGAGAATGGGGTTCCCGAAAGTATATTTTAGCTAGTTTAGATCAATCGCTCAAAAGAATGGGCGTGGATTATTTTGATTTATTTTATTCTCACCGCTATGATCCTAATACTCCTCTGGACGAGACCTTAGCTGCATTGGATACTGCGGTTCGACAAGGGAAAGCTTTATATACAGGAATTAGCAGTTATTCATCCGAGCAAACTCAAAAATCTATCGAAGTGAGCAAAAATAATGGATTCTCTCCATTAATCATTCATCAACCTAATTATTCGATGTTAAATCGTTGGGTCGAGGATTCCTTACTTGATACCTGCGAACAAAATGGACTGGGCGTTATTGCTTTCTGTCCCCTTTTTCAGGGTTTGTTAACGGATAAATATCTCAATGGGATTCCGGAGGGATCCAGGGCAAGCATGGATAAATCACCTCTCCGGAAGAACGAAGTGTCCGAACAAAATTTAAAAGTGATTCATGCATTAAATGATCATGCACGGCAAAGAGGTCAGTCTTTAGCTCAAATGGCATTAGCATGGGTTTTACGTGATCAACGGGTAAC
>DBVA01000134.1:4352-4557 GCA_002308735.1 Opitutia bacterium UBA1276
TTTAGCAAAAGCAAACCTCCCCAAATCTCTTTGGGCAAACTAAGTATAATAAAAAGTAGATTAGTTAGCTTCTAATATCTCTTTAATCGCGGGAAATTCTTTTCTCCATTGCTTGACACTTGAACTTTTAATTTCTGCCTCGATCACGCCTTCCATCCTTTCACCGTCTGTAAGAATTTCTCCCTTTGGAGTAATGACCATAGTT
>DBVA01000021.1:0-17027 GCA_002308735.1 Opitutia bacterium UBA1276
GATTCACTCATTTGGATACGAAGCTATGCACGAAAAGACCCCCGTCGGAACCATCAAGATACTGAATTTGCCTGAGAGAACCGCACTTGAGGCTTCTTCCAAGGTTTCTTACTTTGACGAGAATAACGGGCTCTTTCGTAAGCTCTTCCGGTATATCAGCGCCAATGATATTGCCATGACAACCCCGGTAGAAGCCGATATCACCCCCGGCAAAATGAGGTTTTTCGTGGGTGCTGAAGACCTTGAAAAGAAATTCACCGACTCCAATGAAGTTAAAATTAAATCTGTACCCACCATCAAGGTGGTCGCGATCGGAATCCGGGGCGGCTACTCCAAAGCTCGCTTTCTGGAGAATGAAGAAAAATTATACCATTGGCTTTCAGAAAACCAAAAATTTGAAAAAGCGGGTGAAACCTACGGAGTTTATTGGAATGGACCTTTTGTACCTGGGCTTCTGAAACGCTCTGAAATTCACCTTCCCATCCAAAAAAAACAAAACCCAAAAAAGAAGAACCAAAAGTAAGTTATGAAATTATATCTTTCTATCCTTATCCCTATCTTAACTATGAGCCTATCCGCTTCCCCATCCCTCTATGAACATAAACTTAAATCCATTGACGGAGAAAGTACTTCGCTTTCGGATCACAAAGGGAAAGTAATCCTAATGGTGAATGTTGCCTCTCGCTGTGGTTTTACCCGGCAGTACAAGGGCTTAGAGGAGCTCTATAAACAATATAAAGATCAAGGCTTGGTCGTATGTGGTTTCCCCTGTAATCAATTCGGTGGACAAGAACCCGGATCAGAATCTGAAATCCTTTCCTTTTGTTCCTCCAAATTTGGGGTCACTTTTCCCATGTATTCTAAGATCGAAGTAAACGGACCGAACCGGCATCCGCTTTACGAGGCGATCATTGGGGACAAGGGGCCTCTCAAGGGAAATATTAAGTGGAACTTTGGTAAAATCCTGATTGGAAAAGATGGTCAACCCATCGAAAGATTTGGAAGCATGACTTCTCCATCCTCAAAAAAGTTGATCAAGGCAATCGAAGAAGCGATTGAAGGCTGATTCCCCTTTTTCTTTCCGCTCTGGATTTGTTCTTTTCCTAGCTACCCTTTTCTTTGCATCCACCGGGTGCGTCAAAATGGAAATGAGGGGTGGAATGATTCCGTATATTGGCCTGGAAAAAAACCCTCCTGTTCCAAAAACGATCCGTGGAGAAACGGCTTGGTTGCGGGAAATCACCCAAGACTGGAACCAGTTCCGTGGACCCAACAGGAATGGGGACGCATCCAAACAAAACCCACCCCTTAATCTTTCCGTTGCTCCTGCATTGTGCTGGCAAGTAAGTTGCGGTGCCGGTCACTCCTCGATTGTAACCAAAGGGAATCTAATCCTAACCCTGGAACAACAAGGAAACTTCGAAGTTCTCGTAGCCCGAAACTTTGAGAATGGAAAAGTGGCTTGGCAGGTAAGTGAAAAAACCAGATGGGATGATATGATGAGCGGGGAAGGCCCTCGCTCGACTCCCACGATCTTCGGTGGAAAAGTATTTACTCTTTTTTCAAATGGAAGACTGATTTGTGTAGAGCTGAAGAATGGCAGGGTACTTTGGGATATTCAAACCATTGGTGAAGGCTTTGACTTTCCGGATTGGGGACTTGCTGGTGCACCCTTAATTTGGAAAGATTTGGTCATTCTTAACCTCGGTGGTGAGGATTCAGCCGTTCAGGCATTTTCCTCCCGTACTGGAGAATTAGTTTGGGCTTCAAAATTAACTGGCCGGGGTGTTTATCTCTCTCCCACCATAATCAAGTTGCATGGGGCAGAACACCTGATTGCAGCAGTTGAGGGAAAGGTTGTCGGGATCGATCCTGAAGACGGAGAGACATTATGGGAAAAACCATGGAAGATCTTTTTGAACAATGTCCAGATTGCCCAACCTGTCGCCTTATCCAACAACTCCCTGCTTCTAGCTGCAGGTTACGGGAAAGGAGCCGAGTGCTTCACCATTCAGCAAGGTTCGGGGTTGGCGAACTACACCGTCGAGTCGAACTGGAAATCGAAGAATTTAAAGGCCAAATTCTCCAATCCTGTATTCAAGAACGGATACCTTTATGGACTTAGTGAAAACCTTCTGGTCTGCCTGGAAGCTAAGTCCGGGAAACTCATGTGGCGCGGGAAAAAATATGGATACGGTCGGGTGCTGGCTTGCCATGATAAAATTTTGCTCCTCGGAAGCACTGGGGTTCTCTCGGTGATCGAGCTCAACCCTGATGCATTTCACGAAATTTATTCGGGCCCTTTGCTCAATGACGCAAGATGCTGGAATGGTCCAGCACTGGTAAATGGCTACCTAATTGCCCGCAACGGGGAACAGATGGCATGCTTTGACTTGGCAGCCAAACCCTAATTAAATCATTTTTTTAAAGCCAGAGAAGGAAAAGGGGTAAGTAGGTTTTTGCTCAAGCAAGCTAACAAGGATATTGCCTCAATATTGCCGTTTGTATGAGGCGAGGTTTCACTTTACCCAACGACGGGAATATCATCCCAGTTGGTAGTATAACCGGGCGTACGCATTTCCCGTCGCATTTGCCATTGCTTTCCAATTCCTTGTCCTCCCCAAAAAGCTCCACCCGCTCGGTATCGCTCGGCAACTTCTTCGACTGCATCCACGAATTCCCGACGGCGGGGATTTTGATGCTCCTCAAATAATAAGCCCTGGCGAAAAGAAGCCGGAGCCAAATCCAACAGGATCACGCCGGCCTTCTTGTAAGCAAAACCAGACCGGTAAATATTATGAAGCAAACGCTTCGCATTCTGTACAATCCGGATAGGATCATCGGTTGGCTCATCTAAGGCCAGAGTCCGTGCATTCGAATACTGGGCTTGGTCCTCCCGAAATCGATTGGTCATAATAAAGACCTGAAGACCTGCGGCCAGGGAGCCCTCACTACGAATTTTGCGGGTCGCACGGATGGCATAGTTGGCCACCGCTTCTTCCATTTCCTGAAAGTCGGCAACTGGCTTTCCAAAGGAACGGGAACAGCAAGTATTCTTTCGGGGAGAACTGACTTCCTCCATCTCCAAACAAGGTATTCCGCTAAGTTCACGCTGGGTGCGCTCCAGGGTAACTCCCCCGATCGCCCGGATCGAGGCGGAAGGAGCCTGGGCAAAATGCCAAGCATTTCGGACCCCAATTCTGCGAAGTCGGATGCTTAATCGACGCCCAACCCCCCAGACATCTTCAATGGCGACTCCATGCAGTGCGGACTCGTCCGTGGCCTTGAGGATTACACAGCCCTTCTTCATTTTCTTGGCCAAGCGGTTTCCGGCCTTGGATAAAGTCTTGGTTAGTCCCAGCCCAATCGAAATCGGAATTCCAGTCCATTGCTTGACTTGATCACGGATATGCATGCTCAACGACAAAGGGTTGGGCACGCCGGTAAGATTGAGAAAAGATTCATCAATGGAGTAGACCTCAAGCTCAGGGGCAAAACGGGCCAGGACGGAAACTACCCGGCGGGACATATCCCCATACAGTTCGTAATTGGAAGAAAGGACCACCACCCCGTTGTATTCGCAAAGTTTTTTGATTTGATGAAAAGGAGCACCCATCGGGATTCCAATCGCTTTAGCCTCGTTGGACCTGGCTACCGCGCAGCCATCGTTATTGGAGAGAACAATGACCGGACGGCCCTCCAGAGAGGGACGAAAGACTCGCTCGCAGGAAACGTAAAAGTTATTACAGTCCGCCAGGGCAATCACAAGGAATGGATCACATTGGTAACCACTCCCCATAAATGGGTATCATCTTGTTCCTGAAAATTAATCGAGGGGTAGTCGGGGTTTTCGGGCGTAAGCCATGATTTTTGCTTCGTCTGACGAAGGCGTTTGACCGTAAGTTCACCGTTGATCGATACAATCACCACTTTTCCATCTGAAGCCTCCAAACTACGATCAACAACCAGAAGGTCTCCGTCATGGATACCAGCTCCAATCATGGAATCTCCACGGGCTCTTACAAAAAAAGTAGCAGTAGGCTCACGAACTAGGTGGGAATTTAAATCAAGTGCACCCTCGGCATAATCATCTGCAGGAGATGGAAAACCTGCAGGAACCGAGTGGCCGTAGAGGGGAAGTTCATCCTCCCGCTCCCGGACAAAACGAAGCACCCGATCAATCTTACTGATCGGAATACGTACTGGTTGCGTCGGTTCTCCGTACTGGTTTGTACCTTTGGGTCGCCCGGCTCCCATTCGTTTTCCTCCATGTTTTTCCATGTCTATTTGAATATTGTTACATTATTCAAAAAGGCAAGCTTTGTCATTAAAAACTTGATCCAATAAAGACTCCACCACGATCTATTTTTTGTGGAATCTATAAATAAATCAGACCAAATTAATCACCTCATTGTAGGAGCTTCCCGGGGAATTGGAAGGTCACTTCTCGATCTTTCCGTGGATGCGGGCCATCAAGTGTACGCACTTGCCCGAACCAAACCTGAAAACGCCCCCGAAGGATGTACCTGGATTCAGGGAGATGCCGAAAATCCAGATTCATTTATGGATCAGTTGCCGGAGGAGATCAACGCCCTTACTTTTTGCCCGGGCAAGGTAATCCTTGGACCGATTAAGCGGTTGAGAAAAGAACAAATGCTCGATGCATACAAAACCAGTGTCCTGGACGCTTTCACTTTGATTCAATCCCTGATACCCCGACTGGAAGGTTCCATCGCTCTTCTTTCATCGGTCGCTGCCCGTACCGGGCTTCCAAACCACTGTGCAATTTCTGCGGCAAAATCCGGACTCGAGGGATTTGCCATCGCTCTGGCCGCTGACCTCGCACCCAAAGTAAGGGTTAATGTGGTTGCCCCCACCCTTACCCCCACGGAAATGGGACTGGCAATGGTTGGGGGAGATAAGATGATTCCAATGATTGAAGAGCGTCATCCTTTGAAAAAAATTCCTTCGGTCTGCGAAATTGCCTCCACCATTAGTTTCCTTCATTCTGAATCCGCAGCTTCCATCACTGGGCAAATCTTTAAAGTAGACTCGGGTCTGTCACAGCTTAGGCTGAACTCGTGATTTCAGAAACTTCAAGCAATCCTGCCTCTCCTATTATCGTTTGGTTCCGTAAGGACCTTCGTTTACGGGATCACCCTTGTTTGCATGCCGCCATGCTTGCAGGACAAAAAATCATTCCCGTATTCATCTGGGATTCAGAAGAAGGGGGGCAATGGAGCCCAGGGGCATCCTCTCGATGGTGGCTTCATCATGCCTTACAAAGCCTAGCCAAAGAAATAAAAGGGTTGGGGGGGCAACTTATTTTAAAAAAAGGAAAGGCTGCGGAAATCCTTCCCCTTCTGGCCCAGGAAAATCATGCAGGCAAAGTTTTTTATAGCCGTAGTTATGATCCTTACAGCATCGCAACCCAGGAGTCGGTTGAAGAAGCCTTGGACGATGCCAGGGTAGAGACTGAATCCTTTAATTCTTCTTTGTTACAGGAACCCTGGGAAATGAAAAACGGGACCGGGAAACCCTTTCAAGTCTTTACTCCCTACTGGAGAAAGTCTCGGCCTGTCATTTATCGGGAGCCCGCGGTTTATGAAACCTCTAAATTACCCTTCGCTCCCCATCCCCTTCCCTCTGATTCCCTGGAAAGCCTTGCTTTGTTACCCGATCATTCCTGGCATCAAAAGTTGGAAAGCCATTGGTCCGTTTCGGAAGATGCGGCACAACAACAGCTGGAACGAACCGTTCACGAGGTCACCCATTCCTACGCAACTCGTAGAAACCATCCTGCAGTGGATGGAACTTCGAGGCTTTCTCCCTACTTGGCATGGGGCTTAATCAGTCCCCGTCAAATTTGCCATCGGGTATTGCAGGCGGAGACGGAAGGTAGTCACCGCGGGGAGAATAAGTTCCTTGTTGAAATTGGCTGGCGTGAGTTTTCTTATCATCTACTTTACCACTTCCCATCGATACCGGATCAACCCCTGCGAGCGAAATATGCCTCCTTTCCCTGGATTGAAGACAAAACCAATCTCAAACGCTGGCAATTTGGAAATACGGGTTATCCCATGGTAGATGCCGGGATGCGACAACTTTATGAAACCGGTTGGATGCACAACCGGGTTCGCATGATTGTTGCATCCTTTCTGGTCAAACACCTTCTACTTTCATGGAATGACGGAGCCCGTTGGTTTTGGGATACGCTGGTCGATGCTGACCTAGCCAGCAACACGCAAGGTTGGCAGTGGGCGGCAGGATGCGGTGCGGATGCCGCTCCTTACTTCCGAATTTTTAACCCCATCACTCAGGGTGAAAAATTTGATAGCCGTGGGGAATATACCAAGCGATGGATTCCTCAGCTTGAATCTCTGCCCTCCAAATGGACCTTCCGACCCTGGGAAGCACCCGCTGAGATACTGGAAACTCACGGAGTGGATTTGGGAGGCAACTACCCCGAGCCCTGTATTGATCACTCTGAAGGCCGGACCCGGGCACTTGCTGCCCTGGCCACTTTAAAAACCGCTTAATTTATAAATGAGTACCGCAATAGTCTGGTTTCGTAAGTCCCTGCGATTGGATGATAATCCTGCTCTTTCCCATGCTTGCAGTGAGAATTCCATCACCTCCATACTTCCTTTGTTTATTGTCGACCCCGATATTGTGGGTTCAAACTTTGAAAAATATCACGCCAACCGGATTCGCTTCCTGCTGGAATCCCTGGAAGATTTGGATGCAAACCTGAAAGCAAAATTGGGTGCTAAGCTTTCTGTTTTATTTGGTAAACCCACGGAAATCTTGGACCAGCTCTTCCAGGATTCCGGCTCCGATATTTCTCTCCTCAGCTCAGATTACTGCTCCGAGCCTCATGGTCGGTCTTTGAGCACCGAGATTGTAAAGAAAATCAAGCTCCAGTTTCCTTCTTCAGATGTTGTTTTTCACCCGTCCGTCCAAACCGTACTTGATATCGAAAAAGTTACCCAGGACCCCAGCTTTAAGGAACCAAAGTCCATGAAGGATATCGAGAAGATTTTCCTCGGTACATTTGGCTTGGACGATTCCGGGCTCCTCGCCCTCCCCAAGCCTCTTCCTCCGCCTCAGAAAATCCCTCCTCCCTCCGCCCCCCTTGAATTGCTTTGCTCCACCCTTTCATCTTCCAATGGAATTTCCTCTCCAAAATCACTCCGAGAACATCTGTCCCAAGATCAACGGCTGCCCAAATCTTCTCTGAATTCTTACTTCAAAGGGGGTGAAAGTGAGGCACTCAATAGACTTCGTACCAAAGTGGAAGGTCAATCTGATTTCGTCAACTCGTTCAAAAAACCAAAGACTTTTTCCACCAACCAGTTCGATAACCCCCTTGAGCCCAGCACCACTGGGCTCTCCCCCTATTTGAGCACGGGAAACCTCTCGGTTCGCAGGTTATGGCTAGAAATCCAGTCTTGTAACCGAAGCAGTTCACACTCCCAGCCACCCGAATCCTTAAGCGGCCAACTACTCTTTCGGGAAATGTTTTATTTGCTCTCCAGATCAGTTCAGAATTGGGAAGATGATTCCAACAATAAGATGTGCAAGAAAATTGCCTGGGGTGAACGGGATCAAAAACTTGTGTCCGCTTGGGAGGAAGGGCGCACCGGATTCCCCCTGATTGATGCCATGATGCGGCAACTCGAATCGACCGGATGGATGCATCACCTCGGAAGACATGCCGTATCTTGCTTTTTCACTCGGGGTCAACTTTGGCAACACTGGAAGCTGGGCCGAGACATTTTTGAACGCAAATTGTTGGATAGTGATTGGGCATTGAACAATGGAAATTGGCTCTGGCTTTCCGGGGTCGCCCCCTTTTCCATGCCTTACTTTCGTCTCTACAACCCATGCCCCGACGCAAAATCCAGTTTGAATGTGGAAACCACCCAGGCAGCTTTTATCAAACATTGGATTCCGGAGCTTGCAAATATGCCGGCTAAGTATGTTTATGAGCCCCATCTTGCCCCTTTAAGCATTCAGGAAGAAGCCGATTGTATCATTGGCAAGCACTACCCTGCTCCAATAGTTGAGCGAAAAGAGAGTGCAAAATCGAACCTGGCCAAGTTCAAACAAAGCTTGGCCGCTTGAGCCTTGCCTTAAAAAAGCATCAGATTTCCGCTGGCATCGATCTTTTTCCCGTCCACTTCTTTGATCTCCGACATACCGGCATATCCCCGGATTGTTTCTAAATCATCCACCTCCTCTGGCTTTTTATCTTTCCGCCAACGGTGAATACGAGGAAATCGCAAGGCAACTCCGGACTTGTGACGACCGGAAGCCTGTACTCCTTCAAAAGCAATCTCAAAAACCAGTGCCGGCTTCACCCCCCGAACGGGTCCAAATTTCCCGGTTATGTTTTTCCTGACAAAACGGTCCACTTCTTCAATTTCTTTATTACTTAGACCAGAGTAGGCTTTGGCCACGGTTACCCATTCTCCCGATTCATTCAACACCGCCAAGGAATAATCAGAGTATAAATTCGCACGCTTCCCATGTCCCAGTTGGGCACTGACCACCACCATATCCGCTAGGTATGGTTCGACTTTCCATTTGTACCAAGCCCCTTTCACACGACCGCTTTGATAGACCGATTTCTTTTCTTTGAGCATCAAGCCCTCCACTCCCCTTTTCCTTGATTCCATTCTCATGGTGGCATAGGCCTCCCAGGTATTAAGCTCGATTACCGGAGACAGTCCAATCGGCAAATGGAGTGGGATTCCCTCAAAGATTCCCTCTAACTTTTCCCTTCTTTCTTGGGTTGGAATGGTTCGTAAATCCTGACCATCCAAGCGAAGCAGATCATAGGCAAGAAAACGAACCGGTTCCTTTTTTAAAACCGAAGGACCGGGCATCTTCCGACCCAATCTTTTCTGGAGGTGAGAAAACGACCGCAGACCCTCATGTCCCCAAGCAAGAATTTCGCCATCCAGGCAAATATCTTGGGGTAAATGAGGGAGGCATTCGAGCAACTCTGGGAAACTTTCCTCCACCGTCTCTTCTCCCCGCGACCAGATCATTCCTCTCCCTCTGCCAATCGATAATAATTGGGCACGGATGCCATCCCATTTCCATTCAACTTGCCAGTCTTCCGGGCTCCCGAGCTTGGTGACCTCTTCCTGTAAGGGGGAAGCGAGACAAAATGGATAGGGCTTGGAAAAGTTTTTTTCTTGGGCAGTTTCAGGACCGATAATTTCAGAAAATAAAGTATTCTCACAATTCCAGTCTCCGGCAATTCTCTGGGCGATCCGGGATGGTTCCTGGTTGGAAACCCGGCTCAATGCCTTGCAAAGATTTCCCTTTGACACCCCCATTCGAAAGCCTCCGGTTAACAGTTTGTGAAAAGGTAGCATTTCCTTCTCCGATAGATCATTCCATGCATCCGCGAGCAGTTCTTTTCTCAGACCCGCATCCAATTCCCGCAAAGGAAGTAAGAATTTCCTAATGGTCTGATCCAGGCTGAGGGAACCACCCCGCTCCTCTTGCCCTGCAAGGAGTGCGATCGTTTCCGCCAAATCCCCCACTCGGTCATGGCACTCTTCGATCAGCCAAAGGGGCAATTTAGACCAGTCGCTCAAAAATGATCTCAGTTCACCGGTCTTCACGGCTCCCTTGATTCGATTACCCGATAGAAACCAGCACACCCAGATTGAATCCTCTGAGGGTGCGGAGTCGAAGTACTCCACCAAACGATCCAACCGGTCGTTGGTCTTGGTCATGGAATCAAGATCATGAAAAAGACTGGAAAATAATTTCACTCCTCTTCCTCTCCTCTCATTTTTGCCCCGGTAAGGACCGATGCATTTCTTCCTTCTTCTTGCAAGTACCTAGCCAAGGCATCCCCATTCCCATGGGTTAAGAAAATTTCTTCCGCTCCGGTACCCTTGATAACTTGTAACAAACCATCCCAATCCGCATGATCTGACAAAATAAATCCCTGATCTAAATTCCTTCTTCTTTTAGCTCCCCTTATCGACATCCAACCGGAAGCGAAAGCCCGGCGGCAATTTCTAATTTTCCGGGTCCATGTCGAATCCTCAACCGCAGGGGGTGCAATAATGATCGATTTGTTCAGGTCATCCTCCTGTCCCCTTTCCAACTTTTTAACTTCAGGAAAATGCACCCCTGCTTTTTCATAGTGTTCCAGAAATGGATGTACCGCTCCATGGGCAAAAACCGGGCCAATACCAGACTTCAATCCTGACAAGATTCGTTGTGCTTTGCCAAGAGAATACGCAAACAATAAGGACGGCCTTCCTTCGCTGGCATTCTTTTGCCACCACTCATTGACTTCCTGGTGTATCTTTTGCTCTTCAATCCAGCGATAAACGGGTAAGCCAAAAGTACATTCAGAAATAAAACCATGACAAGGAACCAATTCAAAAGCTTCACAAGTTTGATCCGCTTGCGGTTTGTAATCTCCACTAACCACCCAAACTTCCCCCCCTACTTCGACCCGAACTTGAGCCGATCCAAGAATATGCCCGGCTGGGTGCAATGAGACTTTCGCGGAGCCAATCTTGATCTCCTTCCCAAAGGGAATGGATTCCATTTTCTGGCTTTCTCCAAGTCGGATCCTTAAAAGCGAAAGGCAGGAATCTGAGCACAAATAAGATCCGTGTCCACTGCGAGCATGATCACTATGAGCATGGGTAATGACCGCTTGGTTCACTTTGCCCCGTGGGTCAATGTAAAATCCTCCGGCAGGACAATAGATTCCCTCAGGTTTTATTTCCAGTATTCTAGGCATATGGTCTCCCATCCATCCCATCCGATTTCCAAAAATTTACAAATTACAAATCTGGATGGGATAAATTAATGATTAAGATATCTATCTTCTCTTATTAAATCTCTTAACATAGTATTTTTCGATGATCTTAATTAATCCTTCCGGCGTTTTATAAATTGTTATGGTTTACCAAAATTCTAATCTATCTACATCTGCAAAGAACGACCCCGTTGGAAGGTTTATTTCCGAACGGGCACGCATGGCACCTCCAACCAAGGAAGAATGTGATCATTTATTTGCTGAAATGCATAATGGGTCCGAAGAAGCCCGTAAAGAACTTATCGAGAGACATATTAGACTGGTCGCTTCCATCGCCTTAAAATTTCGGCAGACTAGTGTAAATATGGAAGACATCATGGCCGAAGGTATTCAAGGTTTGGTGCTTGCCCTCGACAAGTTTGACCACACCAGAGGGATTAAATTAAGCACCTATGCGGCATGGTGGATCAGGCAAAGAATTCAAAGGCTCATCGGTAAAATGTCCGGTGCGGTTGCAGTACCGCATGATGTTTCCCAGGGAAAACGCAAAGAGAATTTAATCCGCTCTCAGCTTCAAGTTGAATTCGGTAGAAACCCAACGGATGAAGAAGTTAAGCTTGCGCTTGGCAGTGATCGTAACCTTACCAACCGGGTAAAGTACGCACCATCAGGCAGTGTTTCGATCGACGAACCTTTTGGTGAAGAAACTGATCAGACATTAGGTGATGTTCTTTCCGAGGAAGAAGAGCTTTCTCAATCTTACCGCGAAGACGGGTCCCTTTCGGACGACATCAGTGTAGCACTTAGCTTTTTAGACAAAAGGGAAAGAAAAGTTCTTAGCATGAGGTTTGGTATCGGTGCAGGCGATTCTATGAAATTGGATGATATTGCGGATGAGTTAAAAGTGTCGGGCGAAAGAGTTCGTCAACTTGAATCATTAGGCCTTCGAAAACTCCGTGCGGTCCTGATGAAAAATGGTGAAGTTGATTTTGGTAAGCTTGATAAGCTGGTCGGAACAGAAATACGTGGCAAAACTAAGATGAGTCCTTTAGAATTATCACTCGTCTTAGATAATTCTACGTAAACATGTCATTTTCATTATCAAAATGGGTGTGTCCACCCCCTGAAACCCTTGATGAACCTGAAGGTACTGAAGGTAAAGTTGAATGGTTTAGGTGTTTGCCTTACATCATTATTCATTTACTCGCATTGGTTGCCTTTTTCTACCCGGTAACCACTTGGTGCCTCGTTATCGCATTAATTTCTTACAGTGTTCGAATGTTTTCGATCACCGCGTTTTATCACCGCTATTTTTCCCACCGTTCTTTCAAAACCTCTAGGCTCGTCCAGTTTATTGGTGCCTTTGTCGCCTGTAGTTCTGGACAAAGAGGCCCTCTTTGGTGGGCAGCTCACCATCGCCGACACCACCGCCATTCTGACACCGAAGAAGATGTACATTCCCCGCACAGTAAAAGTTTTATCTGGAGCCACACTCTTTGGTTTATGACCGAGTATTCAGTTCCCACCTTTTTAAAAGAAGTTCGTGATTTAGTTAAGTTTAAGGAACTTGTTTTCCTTAATCGTTATGACTGGATCCCTCTTGTTTTGCTTGGTACGGCATGTTACTTCGCCCCAGAAATTCCCTTTTTCTTTGAACTTACAGGACTAAGTAATATGCAGTGCCTAATGTGGGGCTTTTTTGTCCCCACCATCCTCTTATATCATGCCACTTTTGCGGTAAATTCAATCAATCACCTCTTTGGTTCCCGTAAGTTCGATACCAAAGATGAAAGTCGTAATAATTGGTTTATTGCCTTGATTGCTTTTGGAGAAGGGTGGCACAACAACCATCACTTTTATCCAGCGTCCGCTAGACAAGGATTTTTTAAGGGTGAATTCGATATCACCTACTACGGTTTAAAATTGCTTTCTTTCTTTGGACTTGTCCACAACCTTCGCCCCGTTCCTGCTTGGGTCAAGAGCAAGGCAAAGAACTAACTAAAGTTCCCGGATTTTGAAAATCGCCGTTGTCGGTTCCGGGATTTCAGGCTTGGTTTGTGCCTACTTACTACAAGACAACCATGATGTAACTTTATTTGAAGCAGGCTCGAAAGCGGGCGGGCATGTCAACACCATAGATGTAAAGGGAGCTACGGGAGATTTCCGGGTCGATACTGGCTTTATTGTTTTTAACCAGGAGAATTATCCAAACTTTGTCCGCCTCCTTGATCATTTAAAAGTGGAATCACAGGATACCCGCATGGGATTTTCGGTTAAATCAAATGCTCATGGACTTGAATATAGTGGCGAGTCGCTCCTTGGACTCTTTGGAAACTGGAAGAATTTGATCGACCTCAAACACTGGGGCATGACCCTTGATATTCTCAAGTTTCATAAACTGGCAAAAAACCTTCAGGAACCAAACATCTCGGTCAATGAGTTTATTTCGAAGCATGGATTTGGAAAACGGTTTAAAGATAATTTCCTCCTTCCTCTCGGATCCGCCCTCTGGTCTTGCTCCATCGATCGGTTTGGGGAATTCCCCATTGAATTTGTTACCGATTTCTTATCCAACCATCAAATGCTCCAAGCCAACAACCGTCCAATTTGGCGGGTGCTTAAAGGGGGTTCGCGAACCTATGTGGATGCCATGCTTCAAAAGATCGGAAATCGTTTGAAGTTAAATACTCCCGTACAAAAAGTTTCCAGAAGCTCTGAAAAAGTCACTCTTCACTTCCCCGATGGATCCGAAGAAGTCTTTGACGAAGTGATTCTAGCCTGCCATGCGGACCAGTCTCTTAAATTGCTTGGACAACCGGACTTGGATGAGAAAACCCTACTGGAGGCATTCCCCTACGAAGAAAATTTGGTAAGCCTCCATTCAGATGACTCTATTCTCCCGGTTCGTAAATCGGCTCGGGCCAGCTGGAATGCCCTCCTAACCAAAGACAGAAGCGAACAGGCCATCGTCACCTATGACATGAACATTTTACAAAACCTGCCCACCGATGAACCCTTTTGTGTGTCTCTCAATCAAAAGAATACCATCGATTCTTCCAAGCATCACGCGGACTTTGAATTCTCCCATCCCACTTATCATTCCGGTAGAAAAGAGGCCCAATCCGAACACCAAGCTTTCATTCGACGGCGGGGAGTATCTCTTTGTGGGGCTTATTGGGGTTTTGGATTTCACGAAGATGGCTTGAAAAGTGGACTGCAAGTATGCAAAGCTTTTGGTACTCATCTACCATGAACAGTTCTCTTTATTTCGGAAAAGTCAGCCATCACCGGCGTGCCCCCAAAGTTCATAATTTAGCCTATCGGGTCTACATGGCTCATCTATTTCTGGATGAACTACCGACTGTTTTCAAAAACCGCCTACTTTGGTCATTTAACCGTTCCAATATCTCGAGCTTTCATCGAACGGACTACCATCGCCCGGAAATCGAGTCTCTGGAAGAAGCGGTTCGAGAAACCATCAACCAGCAATTGGATCTTAATCTTTCCGGCAGAATTTCGATCCTTACTCATCTGCGTACTTTCGGCTACTGCTTTAATCCGGTTACTTTCTATTACCTTTGGGATGAAAAAGTGGAAACTCCAAAGGCAATCCTCACCGAGATCACCAACACACCATGGGGAGAGAAATATGCCAAAGCTTTACAATGGGAATCATCCCAAGAGAGTGGAAAAAGTAGTCATGAGTTTGAAAAGGAATTTCATGTTTCCCCTTTTATCGGTATGGAAGTTGATTACGATTGGCGCTTTCGAAAACCTTCGGAAAACCTCCAGGTCGACATGTTTTTAAGGGAAAAAAATAAACTCTTTTTTTCCGCTCATTTACAGTTAAAGAAAAAAACAATTTCGTTTTTTAACCTCGCATGGGCACTTCTTCGTTTTCCGTTGATCACTTTTAAGATAATCTTGGGGATTTACTGGCACGCTTTACTCCTTCGACTCAAGGGTTGCCCGTTTTTCACTCACCCCAAGAATTTAGTCCCCCACCAATGAACACCCCAGCGACAGAGAAAATTTCCTCGTTCCCGGCAAAAAGTACCGACAAAATTGGTTTTTTTGAAAAAAAGCTTTGCCAACAATTGAACAAAGCGGAACAGGGAAGTCTTCAATTGATGATCGGTGAGCAGAAACTCTGCTTTGGAAACCAGAACGGCCGGGGGGGCTCCGCCCAAGTCGAAGTGTTGGATTCCACTTTTTTCCGAAAGGCTTGCCTCGGTGGCTCCCTCGGGGTCGCGGATAGTTATGCCGATGGAGACTGGAATACTCCAGACTTAGTCGCAGTCTTTCGCTTCTTCCTGCAAAACTTGAAAGTAATGGACGGAATGGAAGGTGGCTGGGCCACCATCCTGAACAAGTTGGCCCGTTGGTCTTACCAATACAGTCAAAAAAATACCATTCAGGGAAGCCGCAAGAACATTGCCCTTCATTACGATTTGGGAAATGACTTTTATGAATTGATGCTGGATCCGACCATGACTTATTCCTGTGGCATCTTCGCATCCAAGGATTCAACTCTCGAAGAAGCCTCCCTGGCAAAATATGACCGCATCATTGAGCAACTCCAGATTGAGCCTCATCATCAGGTCTTGGAAATTGGCTGTGGCTGGGGTGGTTTTGCGGAAAGATTTGCCCAAAAGACCGATGCTCAACTTACCGCCACCACCATTTCCAGAAGCCAGTTTGAATATGCTCAAAAGCGATTGCAGGGAAAAGATCAAATCCGCTTGATCCAGGATGACTACCGGAAACTGAGCGGTTCCTATGATCGGATTGTATCGATTGAAATGATTGAAGCGGTCGGCCATGAATTTCTCCCCACTTACTTTTCCAAGATTGCCTCCCTGCTCAGACCGGATGGAGCCGCCCTGATTCAGGGAATTACCATGCCGGATCATCGCTACCAGCAATACCTCAAGGAAGTCGATTACATCCGGACCCGGGTATTCCCCGGAAGTTGTGTACCCTCGGCATCCGCCATGATTGAAGCTGTGGTAAAGGACTCAGACTTGCGACCCGCCAATCTTTTTGACTTTGGATACCATTACGCCCGGACCCTGCGGGAGTGGCGCCTGCGATTTCTTGAAAACGAAAATAAAATTAAAAAGCTTGGATACGATGATTCCTTCCGAAGGGCTTGGATCTATTACCTCTGTTATTGTGAAGCAGGGTTTGAAGAAGGCTACACCGGAGACATTCACTTATTGCTGGCAAAACCAGGTTGTAAGCTAGGAAGGGGAATGGATTGAGGTGAATCTTCCCAAGCAAAAGATTTTCTACGACCTGGTGATCTTTCAAGCCGCATGGTTTTCCTGCGTCCTCTCCACCCTTAGTCCCTTTCCCATCCTTCTCCCCCTGGTTGGATGCATTCCCGTGCTTATCCGTTCGGTATATACTCAGGGCCTCTTTCTCCTTTTTCCTTTTGCCCTGACCAGTGTGGTCATGGGTTTAATTGGGGATGCCTGCCTGGTCCACTTTGAGCTGATCCGCTTTGGTGAATATCCATCCTTACTTGGTGTTCCCCTCTGGATGCTTTTGTTATGGTTGAATTTCGCCCTGATGCTTCGCCCCCTCTTCGAATGGTTTCTCGATGAACGCTGGCGCTGCCTGCTTGGGTTCTCCATCGGCGGAGTGGTGGCATATTACTCCGGTCATCAATTTGAAGTGCTCACTTTTGAACAAGGCTGGAGCACGGCCATAGCCGTAGCCATCGAATGGGGCGTGGCCGGTTTTGTACTTCGCTACCTTCACCTGAAATTTGATACCAAGCCCAAAATATTATGACCACGCTTCCATTTTTATTATACGGGCAAGCAGCGTGCTCGATCATCATGTTGATTGGCTGGCTCTTCGCACTTCGAACTAAGAATGCATCCTATGTCGATGTCATCTGGTCCTACGGCGTTGGAGTCCTTGGTATTTTCTACCTCTTTTATTTTTCTGACAATTGTGACCCTGGCCGCCTCGCCCTCTTCCAGGGTCTACTCGGCGTATGGTCAATTCGCTTGGGCACCCATCTTCTCCGACGCTGTTGGGGGAAACCAGAAGATGCCCGCTACGCCTACTTGCGTGAGGTCCTTGGAAAGAATGCCAACCTCGGTCTTTTTGCCTTTTTTCAAATCCAAGCCTTTTGGACGGTTCTGTTTGCCTCTCCTTTTCTAATCCTCGTGCAAAACCAGGCACCGCTCGGCTTCTGGGATCATGTCGG
>DBVA01000021.1:17402-18913 GCA_002308735.1 Opitutia bacterium UBA1276
TTTAAGTCCAACCCGGAACGAACCCGGAAAGAAGTTTGCGATACCGGTCTCTGGAAATATTCCCGTCATCCTAATTATTTCTTCGAATGGATCCTCTGGCTCAGCTATATCCCCTTGGGATATCACGCCAGTGGCTGGCCCTGGCTCTTTTTGATCCCTCCCGTGCTATATCTTTTTCTTACTAAAATCACCGGAATTCCCTTCGTGGAAGCCCGCAAACTTGAAGCCAGTGGTGATGCTTATAAGTCCTATGTGGCCAACACCTCCGCTTTTTTCCCCTGGCCTCCCCGATCCAAAGAACCCAATTCATGAGCCTCACCGATTCTTTCATCGATTTCGCCGAACGGGGCCTCGTCCCCGACTTTTTGATCCGGGCCGGCATTCGGAATTTGTGTCGCAAACGCCTCCAACAATGCCGCATCGAGAATTGCGAAACCAATGCTGAATTAGCTGAAGAATACCTTCGCTCTGTGGACGAGTCTCCACTTGCCGTCCTCACCGACAAAGCAAATGAACAGCACTATGAAGTACCTGCTCCCTTCTATCAAAAAGTCTTGGGTGAAAACTTAAAGTACAGCAGTTGCTATTTTGAGGATTTGGTCAGTGACCTGACCACCGCGGAAAACCGCGGGCTTGAACTGACCTGTGAACATGCCCACTTGGAGGATGGCCAACGTATTCTCGAACTCGGATGTGGATGGGGCTCGCTTTCCCTCTGGATGGCCAAGCATTTCCCGAAATCCAAAATCACATCCGTTTCCAATTCCCATTCCCAACGCGAGCATATCATGGGGCAAGCCAAGAAGAGAAAGTTTAAAAACCTGGAAGTGGTCACCGCGGATGTCAATGCCTTCGAACCTGTTGATTCCTTTGACCGGGTAGTTTCGGTTGAGATGTTCGAGCATGTCCGGAACCATCGTGGACTTTTTCAACGGATTCATTCCTGGCTTCAACCCGGGGGGAAGCTTTTCACTCATGTTTTTTGCCACCGTTCCACCTCCTATCCCTTTGAAGTTGAAGGAGAAGATGATTGGATGTCGAAACACTTTTTCAGCGGCGGCACCATGCCCGCGGATGAACTCTTCCTGCGCATCTCCGGGCAATTGGAGCTGGAAACCCGATGGCGCTGGTCCGGAATCCATTATGCCAAGACCTCGGAAGCTTGGCTTTCCAACCTCGACCGTAACAAATCGGAGATCCTCCCCCTGTTCGAGCAAGGTATGAGTGCGGGTGAAGCGAGCAGGATGTTTCATCGTTGGCGGATCTTTTTCCTCGCTTGTGCCGAGACCTTCGGGTTCGCTCAGGGACAAGAATGGTGGGTCAGCCACTACCTCTTTCAAAAACCATGAAAATATTTCTACCACTCTCCTTTCTCCTGCACTGCATATTTTCTTCCGGTTTATGCGCCTCATCCTGGCCCCAATGGCGTGGCCCCAGCCGGGATGGCATGATCAAGGAAGGTTCTCCCTGGCCGGCTAAAATTGATCAGAAATCACTCCAGGAATCCTGGC
>DBVA01000182.1:0-2604 GCA_002308735.1 Opitutia bacterium UBA1276
AACACCTTTCGCATGGTAACCGGTTGTTGAAAAGTCAGGTGGTCGTACATGGTATCATAGGGAGCCCGTACCGTGTTGGGCCCATGAGGATCGGGCAAGGCAAGCATCAGGCAGAAAGGTTTACCTTTGTCTCGTTCCAAAACCTCCAGGGAACGGTCAACCAACCAATCGGTGGCAAAACTCGTTTCATTCGCATCGCTTAAATCGTAAACCGGATTTCCATTCTTCTTGGTTGCTACCCTTGGGCCCTCCTCGGTCATTTCAAATTTTTTCCAATGACCACGGTTGAACATGAAGCGGTTATCGGAGAATCCAAACTTTCGGGTCGGGGCCCATCCCGGTTTGGCATCCCCATCCAAATGCCACTTCCCTAGGTAAGAGGTCGCGTATCCCCGTTTTCGAAGAACCTCGGCAAAGGTAATGATGGAATCATGCAGGGGCAAGTTGTTGCTCGAAGATCCAGTAGCCTGCGGGTAAAGACCGGACACCCAGGATGCCCGGGACGGAGTACAGACGGGAGAGGCGGCAAAATAGTTCGTGCAAATCAATCCATCCCGGGCAATCGAGTCAATATTCGGAGTTTCCACCTGATTACCCTTACCCCAAATGAAGGCCTGGTCCTCACTCATCTGCTCCCGGTAGCACCCGAGGGTACGCAAGTTGTGCTCATCGGTCTGGATAATGATTACATTGGGTGGGTCTGCAGAGAGAAAACAGAAAGGAAGCAGACCGAGCAGGAAATATTTCATCATCAAAAGCTTGATTAATTCTTGATTGCTGGCCGAGTCCAATCCCTGGCTTCATAACCCTTGGGCCTTGTCGGCTTGGTCACTTCCACCGGTTCGGACTCCGGATCGTAGAGGGGCCAGTCATCGGTTCGGAAAGGAGAGGCAGGGAAGCCCTCCTGATTGTAAAGCAGGTTTCTTTGGGAAGGGTTCATCGCCCATGCATAGCGGGCAGCCACTGGATTCTTGACTTTATTGGAAGTGAGCACCACTGCATTTTCTTTAATTTTGGCCTTGGCCCAGTGCCAGACTCGGTCTTTGCCAGCCAAGGCAAAGGCATTCAATGGCCCCTCTCTTCCACCAGTCAATCCAGATCCGGAAGAGGTAAAATTCAGGAGCATTTTTTTACCTTCCACTTTAAAGTTGGAAAAAACCGGCCCCTGATGAACCAGGGGAAACCCATAAGTCTTGCCCAATGCAAGATAAGCATGTCGGACCCCGATGGGTTTCTTATTCTTGGGATGTAGTAAAACCTCATCACCGGTATCAATCGTTACTGCCATCCCGGTATTATAGAGCTCCTGGGTGACCCGAAGCATACTCTCCCTACTTACAACCCACGGAGACTCGACCCCTTCCACTGGCTTAGTTTGCACAGGATTCCAACTGGGGAGCTGGGTGAAATAAAACGGAAATCCATCATTCACCGCACCCCATGAATTTCCGTGCCATAGATTTCGGTAATATCCAATCATCTGCTTAAGCTGTTCGGAATAATGCTCGGCTTGTGGGGCGTTCTTGGCATTCCTTTCACCCTGATACCAAACCACACCCCGAATCGCATAGGGTACAATCGGAGCAATCATGGCGTTGAAAATATGTCCGGGGTATTGATGCCCCAAGTTTGAAGGCTTGGTAATGATTGGAGGAGATAAGGGACGCGATTGATTCTTCATGGTCTCACCCCGATCGATCTTGGCATTATATTCAGCCAACGCCTGCTGGAATTCAACCAAGGCTTTTTCTTTGGTTTCTCCCCTTGCAATCCCCTTTTTAGCTCCTTCATCCAATTGTTTTTTATGGTCCATGGTTCTGGGGTCATCCCTTTGAATTCCCCAGGGCATCCAGCCCTCAATGGGAGTACCCGCATAAGCCCGTTGGATAATCCCAACCGGTACCCCGAGTTTTTGCTGCAGGGTCTTCCCAAAATAATAAGCAACCGCAGAGGTCTCAGCTGCGGATTTCGGATTACATGGCTTCCAGCAGGCTAAGCGGTCCCGATTTTCTTTAAGAGGTTCATGCCAATGTTCACGGGCCGAGCGGAAGATTCGAAAATCTGGCAGGTTCACCTCCAGTTCAGCATCGGCTTCAAAGGAGTTGCCGGTAGACCAACCCATATTGGACTGTCCGGCACATAACCAGACTTCTCCAACCGCGACCTCTTTCAATACGATTTGATTGCTTCCTTGAATGCTTACCTCATGCCCCACTCCCGGTTCCTGGGTGTAGGAAATAACTTTCCAACTCCCATCTTCCCCGGCCGTAACCGATTCCTTCGAGCCCCAGGTGGTGAACACGGTAACCTTTTCTCCCGGCTCTGCCCAACCCCAGATCGGGTTCCCACTTTGTTGCTGGAACACCAAATAATCCGAAAAGATGCTAGGGAGCCGTACTGTACCAAAAGCAAAAAAAGGAATTAGAATACCAAGAATATAGGGGGTTGAAATTCTCATATTTTATTTCTTTATGATTTTTAAACAGGCAGCGGCAAAGCGACTGCCCAAAATTTTATAACCTTCTCCGGAATAGTGCAGGTCATCTTTGATTTCCTTCCCTTTTCGGCTCAGTCCATCATTCAAGTCATCGGTATTGACCAGAA
>DBVA01000028.1:0-288 GCA_002308735.1 Opitutia bacterium UBA1276
CCTCCATCAATTTCAGTATTTACCCAATGGATCGTGCAACCCGTTATTTTCACCCCAAGCCTGTAGGCATTTTCTATTGAGCCCAATCCTTTAAAGCTTGGAAGTAGACTTGGGTGGATATTGATAATGGAATTGGGGAAGCAATCTAGGATTGGTTTTTGCAGGATTTTCATGAAGCCAGCTAAAACGATAAGATCAGGATTATCTGCAGATAAGGCTTCAATCCATGCTTGTTCGTCTTTTCCTGATAGCTTAGCGGTGGTTGGGTTAGCATTTATATGTCGAAAT
>DBVA01000028.1:679-3158 GCA_002308735.1 Opitutia bacterium UBA1276
AGTTGGTTCTGAATGGACGCATCCAATAGAGCCTTGGCATTTGTTCCTTTCCCCGAACCCAATATGATAGTTCTCATTGGCCGTAATATTTGATAGATTAGGGTGGTAAATTAAGATTCTTTTACCCTAGAGATAATGTCGGTTGTACTAAAGCCAGAAATTAATGGTACGAATTTAACCGAGGAGTGTACTTGCAAAAGAGCTGCTCTTTCTTCCGGATCGATGGATTCGAAACTGTAATCATCGGATTTCACATAGATATCCGGTTTGAGTTGTAGAATCTCATTCGTTAAACGGTCCGTTTCAAAAACGAAAACGCCACTCACGCACTCTAATGATTGAACCAAGTAGGATCGAGCGGACTGTTTGATGATAGGACGCATTTTTCCTTTAAGTCTTCTGATGCTTTCATCTGAGTTTATTGCAACCCATAGATAGTCTCCAAATTTTGAGGCATTAATGAGACTGTTTGCATGTCCCGCATGAAAAAGGTCGAAACATCCATTCGTAAGCACAAAAGTTTTTCCCTCGGACTTGATTCTTTCTCTTTCTGCAATGGCTTCATCGATGCTGACGGTAGCATCCGTTATCGACTCAAATTCCATTTTAGAAATTAGTTTTCCCCATCGAAAAACCTTTTGGCTTTGTCCATGAACCCTACATCTGGAGAAACATTTTTGTCACCGCATGCTTTTGAGAAATCAACTAATTTTTCTCTTTGCTCCGTTGTAAGTTTATCCGGCACATCAATGACAACTCTTACATATAGGTCTCCTTTTCTTGCTGGCGATCTTAAGTTTGGCATGCCCTTATCTTTGATTCTGAAAGTTTTATTGCAGGGTGTTCCAGCAGGGATTTTAAGAGCGACTTTACCGTCTAATGTGGGGGCTTGTACGGTTCCCCCGAGCGTCGCTAAGGTAAAGGGAATCATAATTTCGTGGAACAGGTCATCCTCGTCCCTCTCGAAGAATTTGTGGTTTTTTACATTTACATCCACATACAGGTCACCTCTGGGGCCTCCTTGCATGCCCGCGTCTCCTCGCCCACGTGAACACAGCCTGTTTCCATCACTAACTCCCATGGGTATGTTAACTTTAACCGTTCCCTGCACTTTTTTACGACCTTCCCCTCGACATTCCTTACAAGGTTTTTCGATCGTAACCCCTGAACCTTTACATGTGGGGCAAGTTCTGCGAATGCTAATAAATCCTTGGTTCGAGGCCACCTGTCCAATCCCTCCACAGGTTGAGCACATGACTTTGCCAGAGCCAGCAGCGGCTCCTGAACCCGAGCAGGATTCGCACTCATCGTGATGTTGGTATTTAATTTCCTTTTCGATTCCCTGGGATGCCTGTTCGAGGCTAATGGTCACGCTTACTCTGAGGTCGGAACCTTGCGATCCATCGTTGCTGGAGGTGCTGCCTCCAAAAAAATCGTCAAAAATACTACCAAAGCCACCGCCACCGCCACCGCCACCGCCAAAAACATCGCGGAAGAGATCAAAAGGGTCGACTCCACCTGTTGACCCTCCCCCTCTAAATGCATCAGGTCCAAATTGATCGTATTTTCTTCTTTTTTCGGGATCCTTTAGGATTTCAAATGCGGATGAGATTTCCTTGAATTTTTCTTCGGCTGCATTATCGCCTGGATTCTTATCGGGATGATATTTGATCGCCAGCTTTCGGTATGCCTTCTTGATCTCTTCTTCACTGGCACTTTTGCTTACACCCAAAATTTCATAATATTCACTTGATGACATCTGATTGGTATATTCTTTTTGCTTAGGTTAATTGGGTAATGGATTAGTTTGTTTCATCTTTTGCCATTTTAGATAGGATTACCGTAGCCGGTCTAAGCAATTGATCTCTTATTTGGTATCCAACGCGAACGCATCTTAAGACCATTCCTTCTTCGTGTTCCTCACTTTCTTCATAGCCAATGGCTTCGTGAATTTTGGGGTCAAATTCTCCTTTTAAGGGATCAATCAATTTTAGGCCGAATTCCCCAAGGACATTGTTCATTTGTTTCATGGCCATGGAAAAACCAGCTACAACGGATTCAGCTTCCTTATTTTTTTGAGCTTCATTTAACCCAAGTTGAAAGGCATCTAGGACCGGAAGCAGATCACCAATGATTTGGGCCCGTGTTCTTAAGACGGCATCTTCCCGATCTCTGATCGATCTTTTGCGGAGGTTTTCCAAATCTGCCACAGACCGCAGGTATTTCCCTTTCAAGTCTTCCTGAAGCCCATAGGCTTCGTCCAGTTTATTTTTAAGAACAGTATCTTTATCAAATTCTTTGGTTTGTTCGCTTGAATCTTCCGATTCGACTTGATCATGCTCACTCTGCTCGATGACTTCCTCCTCGGAAGTGTCTCCTTCTGGTGTTTTTTCTTTGTCCATTAGTGTTTTACAAAATTATCCAAAGTATAAAAAAAACTTTTGCAGAGCAGATGGTCAACCTGAAAGCAAAGCATTCA
>DBVA01000077.1:0-906 GCA_002308735.1 Opitutia bacterium UBA1276
TGGCACCTCAAAGTCGAGCCCAAGGACTTTAATTACTACTGCGTTCTGCCAGGACAGGGAAAGTACCATGGACCCTCCTTCCGTATTCGCGGTGACAAGCCTTGGGGCAAAAACTTGATCGATTTTCCGGAGAAACATTCCACCGACGCCATCACCGATCTTACGCTCGATTGGCTCAAGGACCGCAAAAAAGAAAAGCCCTTCTTTCTAATGCACCACTACAAGGCTCCCCACGACTATTTTGAGAATGCCGAACGCTATGAATCTTTTCTCGCCGAAGTCGACATCCCAGAACCGGAAACACTGTGGAAAAGGCACCCCGAGTTTGGGTCCCTGGCAACCCGTGGCAACCAGGATGAATTGATTCCCCACATCGGCACCTCGATCGGAAACCGTAACCCCCGCCGTTCGTATTTTCGCGACTTGCCCAGTCGATTTCCCAATGAATTCCCCGAGAATTACGACCCCGCCGACTACACCGACGAACAGAACACCCGCTTTGCCTACAACGCATACCTTAAAAAGTTCCTTCGTTGCGTAAAAGGCATCGACGATAACCTAGGCCACCTCTTCAAACACCTCGAGGAAACCGGGCAAATGGACAATACCGTGATCATCTACACGGGCGACCAAGGCTTCATGCTCGGCGAGCACGACTATCAGGACAAGCGCTGGATGTACGAAGAGTCCATGCGTATGCCTTTCCTCGTCCGCTACCCCAAGACCGTAAAAGCGGGCCAGAAGTTCGACGCGATCATTGAAAACGTCGACTACGCCCCCACCATGCTCGATTTCGCCGGCGCCGCCATACCCCAAAGCGTTCAGGGAAGATCCTTCAAATCACTTTTGGAAACCGGTGAGGAAGCAGGCGACTGGAAAAAGGCGGCCTATTACCGATATTGGATG
>DBVA01000077.1:1257-2510 GCA_002308735.1 Opitutia bacterium UBA1276
TTACGGATGCAATTATCAGGGAGGATACCAAACCCCAGCGGGTTGGGAGTTATACGACATGAAGAACGATCCCCATGAAACAAAGAATCTTTACCACAACCCTAAGCATGCCAAGCTGACTCAGTCACTCAAGGCTTGGTTGGCCAAGGTACGTAAGCGGGTCGGAGACGATGGAACCCACTACCCCGCTTGTGAAAAAATTGTTCAAGAGTTTTGGGACTACGACGAAGCGGACCAAGCCAAGGCCAAAAAAATATCTGCAGAATACTTAGCCCGTAGAGAAGCAGAACTTGAATCAGGCTTACTGAATCCGAAAACTTCCGGGAAACCCTGATTTCATTCCCGCCTCTTTAAGGAACTTTTCTCTGGGTGTCCTCTTTCCATTGACTGGATGAACGAAGGAGATAATTTTCAAATTTTTTATGAAAATCAATAAACTTCTTCCTTTGGTCTTTTTAATCGGGACTAGTATTCCTAGTCTTTGTAATGCCCTAAAACAGCCCAACCTGATCGTGTATATGATTGACGATTTGGGATGGAACCAAATCAGTGCAAAGCAAGTCACAATGGGAACCCATACCGGTTCTTTCTTCACCCCAAATATAGAAAAAATTGCCAACCAAGGTCTGAGTTTTACTCATGCCTATACCCAGCCCAATTGTGCACCCTCACGTGCGGCCATGCTCACCGGGCAATATCCATCCCGGATAAACAACGATGTTTATGTGGTAGGAAACTTGAATCGAAACAAAAAACCAGGCATCACCAAGGAGGAAGCATCATTCATTGGCCCAAGACAAAGTGAAGATGTTGCCTCTTCAGCTATCACTATTGCGGAAGCTCTTAAAAAAAATGGCTACAATACTGCCCATATTGGTAAATATCATGTGGGTGGACACGGTACGGATGAAACCATGCCTGAAAACCAGGGATTCGACATCAATATAGGAGGGTACTCCCAAGGCCACCAACCCACCTGCTTTTCAAAAAAAAGTAAGGATGGTTGGCAATTTACTAAACTCGGCAAGGGCGACTTCGATCGCTTCGCCAAACCATACACGCAAGCATACATAGAAAAACACCATATTCCCAAGAGTCAGGTTGGAAGACCCAAGCATGTGTGTGATGCCCTGGCGGATGCCATGGAAGAAACGGTGGAGAAGCTTGCTGCTAAAACAGAGCCTTTTTATCTGCAACTTCATGCCTATGCCGTTCATGGACCGGTGCAGTCCAGACCGGATTTAAAAGAAGCC
>DBVA01000077.1:2791-2953 GCA_002308735.1 Opitutia bacterium UBA1276
TCCAGACCGGATTTAAAAGAAGCCGCAGAGTCAAGGGGTTCGAAGCAAACAAACCTTGCGGGTTTCATATTGGGCATGGATGCTGTTCTTGGGAGGCTCCTGGATTCCCTGGAAGACCCGGACAAAAACGGCGACACTAGTGACAGCATCGCGAAAAATACC
>DBVA01000043.1:0-5314 GCA_002308735.1 Opitutia bacterium UBA1276
CACACAATGAGTGGCGTAATGCATGGGGGGAAGACCGGGCCAATAACCGGGCCATCCGTCCATGTCCTGCTGGTGACTGGCCTTAAGAAACTGCAGTTTGCCCAATTCGCCATTATCGTAGAGTTCTTTCATGAAAAGAAACTCGCGGGCATAGACCACGGTCTCCATCATCATATACTTCATCCCACTCTCCGCAGAAAGTTTTACAATGGCTTCACAATCTTCAACTGAGGTTGCCATGGGTACGGTGCAAGCGACATGTTTTCCAGCACGCATCGCCTCTAAGGTTGCTTCCGCATGGTGAGGGATCGGAGTATTGATATGGACCGCGTCAATTTCAGGATCGGCAAGCAACTCAGAATAATGGGTGAATCTCTTGGTGATATTATACTGATCCGCAACTTGATTGAGGCTTTCCTCATTTCTTTGGCAAAGAGCCACAATCTCCGCGTTTGGATGGCGTTGATAAATCGGAATGAATTCGGCTCCGAAGCCGAGTCCAATTATGGCAACTTTTGGTCTTTCAATACTCATAATGATTTTAGATTGTCAGGGGTGAAGGGTTCGAGCGATAAGGCAAAAAATAAAAGTACCATTTTAAGTCATAAAACGATAGGTTGACTTCGTCATTTTTTATTGAAAGTTAGCCAGATGCAAGCAGACACTTTCTCCGGCTCTCAAAATGAATTCTTAAAAGAAATCGTATCAGTACCTAGTTTTTTAGCAATGATGGAGGCTTTGGAGGGAATCTCTTTTTTTGTAAAGGATCGTAATTTTCGTTTAACCTTCGCCAATCCATTTTTCTTTCGCCGACTCGGACTTAAATCCGAGGATGAATTGCTAGGGAAAAACGACTTTGATCTGTTCCCGGAATCCCTCGCCAAAAAATTCAGGATGGATGACGAAACCGTGATCAAGAGTGGGCAGCCCCTAATGGGATTGGTGGAACTTTTTTTGAACCAGCAAGGAATTCCTGCTTGGTATCAAACCAATAAATTCCCAATTTTTGATGGAAGTGGAAAGGCAGTGGGAATTATGGGAACCGTTCAAAAATATGAAAAATCCGGGCTTAATCTTAGCCGGGACCCGAAGGTAGAAATTTTGATCGCAAAAGTACGGAGCGAAATTGCCAAACCGATTTCGATTTCAAATATGGCAAAAGAAATCGGCTTATCTCATCGACAACTCAACCGCAGATTCAAATTGGCAACAGGTTTATCCCCTCAACAATTCCAAGTTCGAACCCGAATTGAGAAAGCATGTGAATTTTTACGGAATTCACAAAAGCAAATCGTGGAAATTGGTCTTGAGCTTGGCTTTTGTGACCAAAGTGCTTTCACCGCTCAATTTAGAAAACGGATGAGTATGACCCCGCGTCAGTATCGTGTGCAATACGGCACAACTTATTCAAGGGCTACCTAGAAGGTATTTCACTTAAAGGGGGCAAACTATCTTGCATGGGTCTCAATCTTTCGTAGCCTAAAATACTCTTTTTACCCATGCGTCACCGATCGATTCAGTCTAAACTCTTTCTCCGAAATCGTAAAAATCTCGGCAAGCTTTTGCCAGAGAAAGCACTGGCCATAAGCAATGCCAATGATGTGCTGCCTTCCAATGCAGATGGGACCCTGCCTTTCCACCCTAATTCCGACCTTTTTTATTTATCCGGCATCGAACAGGAAGAAAGCCGGCTTGTTCTTTTTCCAAGTTGCTCCAATCCTAAGCATCGGGAGATATTATTCATACGTGAACCGAATGAACACCTGAAGATTTGGGAAGGTTACAAGCACAACAAAGAAGACGCCGGTAAGATCTCGGGTATACAAACGGTATATTGGATCCAAGACTTCGATGATATTTTCCAACTTCTTGCGGCAGAAGCGGATGTTTTTTACCTCAATAGCAATGAACACAACCGGGCCGATAATGAGGTGGAAACTCGGGATCAGCGCTTGAACCAAGAGATTCAAAAAAAATACCCGCTTCATCGTATTGAACGATTAGCTCCTTATTTACATGATCTCCGCTTTTGTAAAAGTGCGGAAGAAATTAAATTAATTAAGCAAGCCATTGAGATCACAAGCCAAGGTTTCCAACAAGTTTTAAGGATGGTTAAACCCGGGGTGAAAGAGTATGAAATCGAAGCTGAATGGGCGAGGGAGTTTATTCGCAGGAGAAGCAAATTTGCTTACACTCCCATTGTGGCCTCCGGAGCCAATGCCTGTGTTTTACATTACTTGCAAAATGATCAAGCCTGTAAGAAAGGAGATTTACTGTTGATGGATGTGGGTGCCTGTTATGCTAATTATAATGCGGATCTTTCCCGGACCATTCCAGTAAGCGGGAAATTTACCCGCCGGCAAAAACAAGTGTACAACTCGGTTTTACGGGTCTTGCGACAATCCATCCGTAATGCAACCGTTGGGAAATCATTGAAGGAATGGCAAACGGATGCTCACGATTTGATGACCGAAGAAATGCTCCGTCTCAAATTGATTACTCCTTCCCAGGTCAAAAAGCAGGACCCCGAAAAACCAGCTTGTCGAAAATACTTCATGCATGGATTGGGGCATTCTCTTGGGCTTGATGTCCATGATGTATCAAATGGTCAGTCAGAATTCCGCGAAAACTCCGTTTTTACCGTGGAACCTGGAATTTATGTGCCTGATGAGGGCTTTGGGATTCGCTTGGAAGATAATATTCAAATCACCCAGGACGGACCCAAAAATCTGATGGCAAATATTCCGATTGAAATCGAAGAGATCGAACAGATGATGAATCACTAACTCCCCTTTATTATGATACAAATTATTTACCTATTCGCTTCGCTACTATGGTCGGTTTGGGCCATGGCCAAAAAGCCAAATGTTATCGTAATCATGGCAGATGATCTCGGATACGGAGATCTCGGTTGTTATGGAGCGAAGCCTAAGAACCTTAAAACTCCGAATATCGATAAATTGGCCCAAGGTGGACTCAAATTCACCAGCGGATATTGTTCAGCTTCGACCTGTACGCCAACCCGTTATTCCTTTCTTACTGGAACTTATGCCTTTCGTGGCAAAAATACGGGCATTGCCCCTCCCAGCTCACCCTTAATTATCCCTGAAGATACCTACACCTTGCCCGATATTCTCAAACAAGCCGGGTACAAAACTGCAGTGGTTGGCAAGTGGCACCTAGGGTTGGGAAGTCCGGGTGTGGGGCCTCAATGGAATGAGCAATTAAAACCCGGCCCAAAAGAAATTGGTTTTGACTATAATTTTCTACTTCCCACCACCAACGACCGAGTGCCCCAGGTATATGTGGAAAATCATAAGGTGCTTAATTTGGATCCCAAAGACCCTTTGTGGGTGGGAATGAAACAACCAAGCCCGGATCATCCCACTGGAGTTACGCATCGCGACACTTTGAAAATGGATTGGACTCATGGACACAACCACACCATTCACAATGGCATTAGCCGGATAGGGTACTACACAGGTGGACACGACGCCCGATTTCGGGATGAGGACCTAGCGGACAAATGGGTGGAGAAATCAAAGGAGTGGATTGATCAAAACAAAGAACATCCATTCTTTCTCTTTTTTGCCTCTCATGATCTACATGTTCCAAGGATTCCCCATGAACGATTCCGGGGAACCTCTGCGATGAGTTACCGGGGGGATGTAATCGTACAACTCGACTGGTGCGTCGGTGAAATCGTAAACTACTTAAGAGAGCTTAACCTGGAAAAGGATACCATGATCGTATTTTGTTCCGACAATGGACCCGTGGGGGACGATGGTTACGCGGACGAAGCCCTAGAAAAGATGGGGGATCACAAAGCAGCGGGTCCGTTCTCGGGGGGGAAATATAGTATTTTTGAAGGTGGAACCCGGACCCCATTGATTACTTATTGGCCCGGAAAGATTCAGCCAGGGATTTCAGATAAAGTGGTCTGCACCATTGATTTCGCAGGCAGTTTGGCCAACCACTTAGGAGTGGAGATTCCCAAGGATGCCTGTCTGGATAGTCTGGATGTCATGGATGCCCTGCTTGGTAAAAAGGGTGCAGAAGGAAGACCACATCTGATCCAACAGGATAACGGGCGAGGAAACAATTATGGTTACCGAGCTGGAAAGTGGAAGCTACAGAGACATGATTCCAAAAAAACTCAAAATTTTCTGGTGAACAAATTACTTTCGAGTCAGCGGGGCCAACCAGTTCCACAGTATGCTCTTTTTGACCTCTCCCAAGACCCGGCCGAGAAAAATGACCTCTCTGGCAAACACCCCAAAATCCTAGCCAAAATGAAAGCCGAACTGCAAACATTCCTCGACGAGGGGAGAAGCCGTTGAATTTGGACCGATTAAAAACTTTTAAATACTCTATACTTCTTCCATCTATAAAAATGAATAAACTCCTACTCTCCTCTCTCCTCCTTTTCACTTCTGCTTTTTTCCTTCACGCCGAAAAAATTTTGATCGAAACTGAATCCTTTTCAGATCACGGCGGATGGAAACTTGATACCCAATTCATCCGCGAAATGGGCTCGCCCTACCTTCTGGCTCATGGTCTGGGAACACCCATTGAAGATGCGACCACCTCCATTGAAATAAAGGAAGGCGGGAGCTATCAATTATTTGCACGAACCAAGGACTGGGTAGCCCGTTGGGGAGCAAAGGGACAGCCGGGCCGCTTTCAAATCATCGTGAACGGCAACCCGGTAAAAGCTACTTTTGGAACTCAAGGAACGGAATGGAATTGGCAAGCTGGAGGACCGGTTGCTCTAAAAAAAGGGACCAACACCTTGGCTCTCCGTGATCTTACTGGGTTTAACGGGCGGTGCGATGCGATCTATCTAACCTCGGGTAAAGAAGTTCCACCCGAGGATTCCGAAATTCTGGCCAACTGGCGTCGAGAACTTTTAGGCATTACCGAAAAACCGATCGAAAAAAAATATGATCTGGTGGTTATTGGCGGTGGATATTCCGGCATGGGAGCGGCCATTTCAGGGGCCCGTATGGGATGCAAAGTTGCCCTGATTCAAGATCGTCCCGTTCTCGGAGGAAACGGATCCAGTGAGGTAAGAGTCTGGGCGAAGGGAAAGATCCGACGTGGGAAATATCCCCGAATTGGAGAAATTATTGAAGAAATTTGCGACCATGCCAAAAAGTCTCCTGGCACCTATGAGGAATTTGAGGATACCAAGAAGGAAAGGATCGTACGGGCCGAAAAAAATATCGATCTTCAACTTTATCATCACGCCTTTAAAGTGGAAAAGGAAAGCAGTAAAATATCTGCGGTTCATGCCTTTGATGTCAGGACTGGT
>DBVA01000043.1:5687-5810 GCA_002308735.1 Opitutia bacterium UBA1276
GCTGGAGCCGACCATACGATGACCGAGAAAGGCCGCATGGGAATGAGTAATATGTGGGCATGGGCAAATGACGACAGCGAAGTTTCCTACCCCGATACACCCTGGGCCTTAGATTTGAACATG
>DBVA01000026.1:0-5846 GCA_002308735.1 Opitutia bacterium UBA1276
AAAATATCCCGAAAATCCATTCTTTTCTTGATTTCATTCGGGTCGACACTTTGTGCGATGGCATTGGCTTGTTCTTCCACTTTGGATGGGAAAGAGCCCGAAAGACCAAATTTGGCAAGAATTCCCTGGTGGTCAGTTAGTGGATCATCTCCAGGTCCCAGAACACGGATAACTTTACAAGTCGGGATTCGAGCCGGCGGATCCCAGCGGACAAATTTCGCAACCACTTTATCACCCGGCTGACCATTTCGATTATCGCCCAGAATCTTGAATGGAATAAACAGGCGGGAATTTTCCGCATCTACTAGGCTACGACCCAGATCTTGCTTTAGGTAGCCTAGAAATTCATCCGTTCCCCGATTCACCACTTTCTTTACTTCATATCGAAGCTTGGCTGGCTTTCCCTTATTCTTTCTTCTCTCGAATTTATTCTTCTTGGGTGGGAGAATATGCAACTCCACGGAATCCCCATGCAGGGCAGTCCCACTGGCTCCACGGGCGAGTGAAATAGCTTCGTCCCAACCGTCTACTACTACCTTGGCCCGGCCTTGCCTGCCGAAGTATAAAACCCCAATTATTTTATCCTTACTCATCTCGGTAAGGATAAATAAGGAAACAAAAAAGATGTAGGATAAAAACCCTTAAAACTTAATCTCTGGGATCGTAAATCTCCCAGGAATCAGGAACCGCATCACGAATCGCTTCGGAGTTGGTAAAAGTATCAGGTACATCTTCTCCCTTATCAATGGCTTTGATGAAAACCCCATCTCCCTTGTCATTTTGAGTTTCTTCATACCAGCGAACCGTACCATCACTAAAGAGAACATGTCCTCCTTCACCCGCCCAGGGGGAAGAGTCGCTCCATCTTTCAGAATCCAAGCCTGAAGTCCACAAAATAGGGAAAGGACCGCTTTCCAGGTTGGTTACAAAACTTCTGGTTTTAGCTTCTCCTCCTTTGGGAATCGCAACCGCATAACCCAGTGCCTCTACTTGGCCACTTGAAAATCCATCCTTAGTTGCTGGAATATTGGAAGGAACCCCATCATTGCCATCTTCATTAAGCTCAACCACCAGCTCATCGTCGGGAAGAAACCAAAGCTCAGGACGAGTATCTTTGGTTTTCTTTCGGAACCAAGCGACGAATTCTTCCGCACTGGTGACATCATCCGTAGTTGGAAAGTTTCTGGTTTTGGCAGCCAGTGATTCGTACACTGTTTTTAAGTTTTTCTGAGCAGCCGTACGTCCGGCAGTTCCAAAGACATCCCCGAAACCTACAAATGCAATACCAGCAAGGATACCAATGATGGTAATGACAACGAGAAGTTCGATCAGGGTGAAACCTTTTTTCTTATTTTTCTTATTCATGAGTTTATACTAAATGGCTGTTAAACGATAATTAAATCAATGGACAGCTTAATAGGGTAAAGGAAATCCACCGCAAAGAGCAAGTGCCTTCTCTTGTGCTTCTGAAATTACATCGGGGTTATCGGGGTTCGAAATCACAGAGTGAATAATGCCTCCAATCTCTCGCATTTCCTCTTCCTGCATACCTCGGGAAGTAACCGCAGGTGTACCAATCCGAATTCCACTGGTTTGAAAAGGACTTCTGGTTTCTCCCGGAACAGTATTCCGATTAAGGGTAACATTCGCCCCTTCCAGTGCAAGCTGTGCTTGCTTACCCGTCAATTCCGGATGGGAAGGTCGCAGGTCTAATAACATCAAGTGATTATCGGATCCACCACTGACCAAATGGAAACCATTTGCAGTTAGAGTTTCTGCAAGAGCCTTGGAATTCGCAACCACTTGTTCTTGATAGGTTCGAAATTCCGGTTTTGCGGCTTCGGCAAAACACACCGCCTTGGCTGCGATTACATGCATCAAGGGCCCCCCTTGATTTCCGGGAAAAACCGCAGAGTCAATCGCCTTGGCATATTCTTCCTTGCAAAGGATTAATCCACCTCTTGGTCCACGAAGCGTCTTATGGGTGGTGGTGGTTACAAAATCAGCATGAGGAACAGGGGAGGGATGTACACCACTAGCAACGAGTCCTGCAATGTGAGCGATGTCAGCAAGTAACAATGCACCATGTTCTTTGGCAATATTACCCATGCGTTCAAAGTCAATCACTCGGGGATAAGCCGAAGCTCCAACCGTGATGAGCTTTGGTTTCTCCTTGGCCGCTAGGGCTTCGATCTCGTCGTAATTAATGTATCCCGTTTCCGCATCGACTCCATAGTTGATGACATCATAAAGCATACCGCTACAATTCTTGGGATGGCCATGGGTTAAATGTCCACCATCCTGCAGGCTCATGGTAAGAATTTTATCACCCGGTTGGAGCATGGCAAAATACACTGCGGTATTGGCCTGGCTACCGGAGTGAGGTTGGACATTTGCATGTTCAGCTCCAAAGATTTGCTTGGCTCTTTCAATAGCGAGGTTTTCGGCGACATCCACATGCTCACAGCCACCGTAATATCTCTTGGCTGGATATCCTTCTGCATACTTGTTGGTAAGTACACTTCCTGTGACTTCAATGATTGCGGGGAGGGTAAAGTTTTCCGAGGCAATCAACTCAATATGCGTGCTTTGCCTGACTTTTTCGTCGGCAATGGCTTGATGAATAGCCGGGTCGATTTCAGCGAGGGAACGGGAATCGAGGAAGGTTGGCGTAAGAGTGGCGGAACTTTCGGAGATCATTATTATTGTTTTATAAAGGTTAGAGGTTTTTCTCAACCCAGTTTAAAAGGGAAGGGATGGATTCTTTCATGCCATCCCGACAAGCACGGTATACTTCAAGGTTTTGGCCGTAGGGATCGGGTAATTCTTTGTTTCCTCCCTCGGTAAATTCCCGCATCAGGAAAATGGGTGCATCTTCAGGAAGTTCGAAATACATATGCAGCAGGGCCCGATGGGATTCGGTCATGCAAAAAATGGCGGAAGCATTTTCCACGGTCGCCCGGGTAAGGGCGGCACTGCGATGCTCGGAGAGATCGAGCCCGATTTCCTCGCAGGCAACGATGGAGTTATCCGAGGCCTTGTCTCCATCCATTGCAGAAATACCCGCAGAAAAAACCTTGATATTTTGTTTTGAGCCGGACTTTGCAAGCCCTTCTTCAAACAGTTTTTCTGCCATCGGGCTCCGGCAGACATTCGCAGTACAGAGGAAGACGATCAGTTTCTCTATTTTTCTTTCTTTTTTCGCTCTGCTTTTCTTTCCCATCTATCTGAATACTTCTTCAACTGATTGGGCAAAAAGGCAAGTTTGAATCCTTCTCAACCCCTTGAAAACTCCCGATGACCAATATCTTTTCGGTAGAATTTGGATTGAAATTCAATCTGATTGCAAAGAGCATAAGCCTGATCCTTCGCGTCTTCTAGGGAATCTCCGGTTCCGACTGCACCCAAGACCCGGCCCCCAGCCGAAACAATTTGACCACTTTCATTCTTCCCGACCCCGGCATAAATAACCTCTGAACCCACGGGTAAGGGTGATACAATGGAAATTACTTCACCCTTTGGATAAGACTCGGGATATCCAGCACTGGTCAGGACCACCACCATTGAGCTTGCATCCTTGAAATTCACTTTTTCCGGAAGGGTTTGTCCACGGGCGGACTGGAGTAGGAGGGGGACTAAATCATCGGCAAGCAGGGGCAAGATGACCTGAGTTTCTGGATCCCCAAAACGAACATTAAACTCTAAAACTTTAGGCCCCTTGGATGTCAACATCAGCCCAACATATAAAGTACCTCGAAAATCAACCCCTTCACTTCGTAAACCTGCAAGGGTGGGGCCCACGATGGATTTCTCGTAGTCCGCAAGCATTTCTGCGGTGACTAATTTGGTGGGTGCATAAGCCCCCATACCTCCAGTATTGAGACCGGTATCTCCTTCACCTACCTTTTTGTGATCCTGGCTCATGGGCATGGGCAGATAACTCTCTCCCGAACAAATCAGATGAAGCGAAGTTTCTTCCCCGTCGAGAAATTCTTCGATTACTACCTCTCTTCCACTGTCCCCAAAGCTGCCCCCGGAAAGCATGTCTTTGACTGCTTCCTCGGCTTCCTCCTTGGTTTGACAAATCAGTACCCCTTTTCCGGCCGCCAGACCACTTGCCTTGACCACCACGGGAAGATTACATTCTGCGAGATACCCGAGTGCCGGTTGAATCTGAGTAAAATTTCCATAATCAGCGGTGGGAATTTCATATTTAGCCAAAAAATCCTTGGTGTAGGCCTTGCTACCCTCTAGTTGGGCTCCTGCTTGATCCGGACCGTAGGCAAGAATACCGGCTTCCTGAAGGGCATCTACTGCTCCGTTGCATAAGGGAACTTCGGGTCCGATCACCACAAGATCAATTTGATTCTCCTGTGCCAGCTCGACAATCAGGGAGTTATTTTCTATCGGGAGTTCCAGGGTCTTAAACTCTTGAGCGATGCCGGCATTACCCGGAGCTACCACCACTTCAGCGACCAGTGGACTTCCCTGGCATACTTTGGCCAGAGTATGTTCCCTGCCTCCACTTCCGATCACCATGACTTTTAAATTCGAATCTTGCATCGATTCGATTTCCCTCAAAATCCAGCAGGAGTCGAGGCAAATCCTAAAATTCTCAAGATATCCTACTGATTTTGGTTTTCCTCACGAAGGGAATGGTTCAAGGTATTTCGCATGCGGGTATTTTTTATTGGGGTTTGTGGAACGGCGATGGGCAATGCAGCGGTACTGCTTAAAAAGTTGGGCCATCAAGTAGCCGGTTCCGATGCCGGGGTCTACCCACCAATGTCGGAGGTACTGCAATCAGCAGGGATTGATTTATTTGAAGGTTTTGCGGAGCAGGAAATGTTGGACTGGAAACCGGATCGGGTGGTGGTGGGCAATGCGGTATCCCGTGGAAATCCTCAAGTTGAATTTCTCTTGCGTACCCGGAGTATTCCCTTTGTGTCCCTGCCCGAATTGATTGGGGAGGACTTAATCGGGAACCGGCCCGCGGTGGTGATTGCCGGAACCCATGGCAAGACCACCACCACCGCACTCACTTCCTTTGCCCTCAGCCAAGCCGGGGTGGAACCAGGCTATTTAATCGGGGGGGTGCCGCTTGATTTACCCTCGGGTAATGAACTGGGTGGGCCCACGGCTCCCTTTATCATTGAGGGGGATGAATATGATTCCGCCTTCTTTGATAAACGTAGTAAATTCATTCATTATCGGCCCAAGGTACTTGTGCTTAATAACCTCGAGTTTGATCATGGGGACATCTTTCGGGATTTATCCGATATTTCCCGCAGTTTTTCTCATCTTCTCCGAATTGTACCCTCCGATGGCTTTGTGCTTATCAACGGGGACGATCCCAACCTGCTTGCCTTGCCCGATGCTCAATGGACCCGGATGTTCAAGGTTGGGGTTTCTGATTCCAACGACTTGCAGGTTATCGATTTTTCCGAAGATGGCCAGGGCACCCGTTTTGGCTTGGCTTGGAAAGGGGAAGAAGTCATGCGCCTGGATTGGCTCATGCCCGGCCTCTTTAATGCCCGCAATTTAGCCATGGCCTGCCTAGCATCCCTTCTGGCTCGACAGATTTTAAAAGGTAATCCGATGGCAAAGGACGGGGAGGAATTCAATCCATTCTCCTCACTTTCCCTGCCTGATTTTTCGGGCTGTGCCGGAGTTAAGAGAAGGCAGGAAATCCTGCTCGATGATGAAAACCTCGTAGTTCTCTCCGACTTTGCTCATCATCCCACCGCAATCGCAGGTGCCTTGGAATCCTTGCGGGCCCGCTGGCCGGATCGTGAGTTAATTGCCTGCTTTGAGCCGCGGAGTAATACTGCGGTAACCAATGTCTT
>DBVA01000193.1:0-3321 GCA_002308735.1 Opitutia bacterium UBA1276
TGTAATTCGATTAGGCGTTTGGATCGTTCGAGTTGTTTGTCTTGAAAATCGACATGGTTCTGGGAGACACTCACCTGGAAGGCTTTTTGCTTATTCGAGGGATCGCGGATCATTTCAGCCTTGAGCTTTGCCAACCGGTTCCTCCCATTTTCAATCCATCCTCCCTCAAGAAGCTCAACATAATTGCGTCGGGTTAAGGTAACCGTCTCCGCATTTACCTCTTTGAGGTATTTGGTTCGTTTTTGGTCGAGCTTACGAACCAAATCGGGCATTGCTGCAGCTAAGTCAGTTTCCTCACCGATATCCTTTCGAATGTCATAAAGTTCAATTTCCAGAGAATCCAAATCCTTGCGCAGTTTGTATTTACCCGAGCGGATGACAGACTCGGCCACGCCGGTATGCCACGGAAAGTGAAAGATTATTTCCTTGGTATTACGTTTTACCCGTCCCTTGTTTCCTTTTTGAAAAACATCACGCAAACTCCCCCCGTCCAAATCCTTGGGCAGTGGATCCGTACCCCCTGCCAAGTCATAAAAAGTCTGTAGAAAGTCCCACTGCACCACCGGGACATTGCAATAGCTCCCTTTTTTTATACCGGGCCCGCGAACCAGCGAAGGCATCCGGATTCCGCCTTCGTACAAGCTACCCTTACCCTGCTTAAGGGGTGCGTTCCCCCGAAACCCACCCCCATTGTCAGAGGTAAAAATAAAGTAAGTGTTTTCGCGTATCCCGAGGTCATCGATTGAATCCAGTAATGTTCCCATAGCCCGGTCCACATCATCAAGCATGGCCGCATAATTGATAATCCATCCATGGTTATACATGGCAATGGGAACTTCAGACTCGGGAAGGTCATCTTTTTTTTCATACTTCCAACCTTTGGGCAACTTCTGGTACTTCTCACGGGTTTCCTCGAGTGAGTCGTGCCAAATGTGCATCGCATAATGGGAAAGCTGTAGATAAAAAGGCTTATCCGCCTCAACCTGTTTCCTCATGAAGTCGATACTCTTTTCGGTCAGGGAAAAGATTCGTTTCGGGTCGTCATTAGGGAGATGGGTTTTACCGTCATCATCAAAGTCTCCCGGTCCATTTCCATTCGGACCATCGGTCACATCATAACCAGCCTCGGTTGGTTTAATACTTTCGTTATGCCACTTGCCAAAATGAGCGGTCCTATAACTGGGATTCGCTTTCTTCAAAGCCTGTGGAATCGTAATTTGCCCCAAGTATTGCTTCTGGGCTTCCACCGCGGAAAGTACGGTGTACCTCAACCGACTTGGTGTCATTCCATGGAGCAGACTATTTCTTGACGGAGCACACAAAGCCGAGGGTGAGTAACAGGATGACAGAACCATTCCTTCGCGGGCCAGCCTTTCCACATTGGGAGTCCGGTTAAAATCACTCCGCGTATCCTCGCGCCCCTGGATCATTTCAACCGAAGTCTCGGCCCAACCGAGATCATCCATATACACCAAAACAAAGTTCGGAGATTTGGATGCTTTTAAGATGAAAGGTAGTGCCAAAATAACAACCCATGCTTTAAAAACCTGGATATTATAGGAAAAAGGATTAAATAAATTTTTCATAATTTTTAATCAGAGTCACCGGGCTTATTAATTGTAGGCAAGAAATTGAAACGGTTCAGCGGTCCGGCAGATCATCGGCCTCAAGGTCCCCAAGAACATATTGAATTCCTCGGAGATAATGCTCGACGATCTTTGGGTTCCAATAGGCAGATTCATTGTGTCCAAAGGTGGCATAGAACACACGACCTTTCCCTGCTTTCTTACACCAGGAAGTTGGGTGATCCCGTTTCAAATCGAGCGGTACCTTAGCGGGGTTAGGCTCACCGGGCTTTCGTTGGATGTCTGGAGTCACCATCTTCAGTTTACCGTTATTATTATGGGTGTTCTGCCTCGCTGAAAGATCGATGCATGTCAGGGTATGGAAGTTACCTTTCTTATAAGGATGAACCTGCCGGTAGAGTTCATCATTAATATCAAAACCTTCTCCGTGAAAACACAGGTTTATGGCATGCCTCGGATCAAAATTTCGTATTCGCCAAATACCCGTTTTCCCCCAAGGGTGACCGCCAAATGCACCGCCCCAAAGCTTCGAATACTCGGGCCACTTATCTTTTCCACCATCAGTGGCGGCATGGCATCCGAATAAGCCGCCGCCGTCATAAACAAATTTAAGAAAAGCTTCACGGTTTTCGCCTTTGAAGCCCCCATGCAGGCTAGTGGCGTTCAATACCGCAATCGCATCAAACTGCTTTAGGTAATCTGAAGTCCACTGGGTTGAATCGTTATTAATAGTAAGGGTAAAAGCACCGGTTTTCCGCTCGATCAATTTTAGCATTTCTTCGCCGATCAATCGGGAATTATGCTTGAAACCGTGGCTTAGGCTGTAGGTAAGGAGCTTCCGGTCTTTCTTGGGTTCTGTAGGTAACTTTACTGGAATCGCAGACTCGACCTTTTTTAATTCCTCCTCTGTTGGAGGTACCCAACCTCCTTTAGGTGCAGAAGGATCCCGTTCCCCTGTCGCTCCCCATAAAAAGGAAGCCATGAAATAGCCCAAAACAAAGAAAGGATGGTTTGGTCTCATGAATATTCTTTTCCCTAACGGGTGGGCATATTCAATTCGGCCAAGGTAAATGCAGTCGTTCGCTTTTTATTCCAACCACGTACTCTTTCGATGTCATTGGGGTGAACGGGAGATCCGCTATTTCCCCATGACCGGCGTATGTAGGTCATAACCGAGGCAATCCACTCGTTGTCATAAGCCTCCATCGGAGCCATTACGCCTCCATAAGTGATCCCATCAATTGGACCGGTCATTCCCTTAAGGATAATCTCGGCAAAATAACGATTGTTTCTTTCATTCACTCGGGGAGATCCCGCCAAAGCAGGAGCCAGCATGCTATGATTTTGAGGTTCCGGCATGTTTACGCCCTGTCCTTCTGGACCATGGCAAGCCGCACATAGACCCTGATAAATTTCCCTCCCCTTATTGAACCGAACCAGCTCCGATTCCGATAAGGGAGGCAGGGCCTTCTGCAACTTGAACTTTGGATCGCCAGGCCAAGTAAGAAGGTCATACAGAATCGCCAAACTGTATTCTGGAACCCCTGCTTCTTCCATTCTCGTCAAACCGGAAGGTTTGATTTTGCAGCGAATCAAATCTCTGGAAACAGACCTACCTCCTTCGGTACCGATTCGAAATCCCTCCAGCACCGAAGTGCGAAACCGGGATTGAGTTTGGGCCGTAAAATCAAGCAAAGCCGTGATGGAAGCTTCCTGATCAGCCAAGGCAAAACAA
>DBVA01000095.1:0-352 GCA_002308735.1 Opitutia bacterium UBA1276
ACTTATTCTTCCGCTTCTGAAGATTCCTTAACCTTGGCCTCGACTCAATTATCCGGTGCGGTTGGCAACATTGTTACCAAGGAGGCAACTTTTCAGCGGAATGGATTCGTTTTTAGTGGAACCCTAGAGTTGGTGGATGGAGAGCCTGATACCAGTTGGGTGGATTATGAAGACTGGTATTTGGAAATTGAAGACTCCAATGATGCCGACGGGGATAATATCCCGGATCTTAGTGATGCCTCCAGTGCACAAAGTTCTAGTGGGACAACCCTGGAGACAAGCGGATGGAGTTATCATGTTTGGCCCTGGGTGTATAGCAACACCACCGGGGACTGGTTGTACTATGCCAACT
>DBVA01000095.1:658-3539 GCA_002308735.1 Opitutia bacterium UBA1276
TCGAACGGAGGAATGATGGTATGGAACAACCTCGATAAGAGCTGGTATCTGTGGGACTCAAGCAGTGCGAGCTGGCAAAAAAACTAATGCAAAAATTTCTTAAGTTAGTGATTAATAATTTTTTGTAATTTCATCTGGTTTCTTTCAAGAGGTCAAACTGAGGAACTTTTGTTATTGTCTGTAATTCTTGAAAATATTTTACCCCCTCTTTCTCAGATGTAGCTGTGAGTTAATTTTACCAAAGCGTTACAAAAAAAATAAGAAAAGGGGTTTTGGGTTCTATAAAAAATAATTATGGAAGTTTCGGAAAAGAAGCCAGACAAGGATGTTATCTATACCTTGCGTTGTGCCCATCAAAAACAGGCCCAGCTGATCATGCTAGCCGATCAAAAAGCTCAAATTTTATCAGGTTTGGTTCTTGTCGTGCTTACTTTGTTGGGAACCCGCCTTATTTACATGAATACGGATGGTTTACTCGATGGCTTCCATGGCTTCAGTGTAGGAGTGTTTTGTCTTTTTTTTGCGGCTGAGGTAATCGCAATCAGTCTGGGTATTCTGGTAGTGATGCCTCGACTCCCTCCAAAGATGAGGGATCAAAACATCGAAAAGATACAAAACCCGTTGTTTTTCGGTTCTTTTGCAGAGTTTGAAGAGGATGCCTATCTCGATCATGTTTCGGAAAACATCGTCTGCAACGACTCAGCAAGGAGATACCTAGCCAAGGACATTTATCAGGGTGGCATAGTACTTTCGGGTAAGTATCGTAAGTTGAGGCATGCTTATTGTTACGCACTGATCGGCTTCCTCTTTTTGGTGATCGGTTTCGTTTCGTTAATTCTTCTCTGATCCGGCTGGTTGCACGCTCCTTGACCGAGGAGTTTTAATGATTGGAATTAATCTTTTGGCATTCAAACCAAATGGATATTCTTGCTAATTAATGATAATTGATTATCAATAATAAGATGTTTAAATTCGTACCTTTCTACTCTTTGATAACGATAGTGATTGCATGGATCGCAGGATCTTTTCTCTATGGAGATACCCAAGATCTGAAACCGATGGAAGTTTCCGCTCTTCGCTTGGAGACTCCTGACAAAAATTTACCTGCCCGGATCCAAGTAATTGATCAGGCAAAGATTGAACAGTCCAGTGCCACGGATATAGTCGGGTTATTGCGTAAGGAAGCAAACTTGCTGGTTCGATCTACATCCGGTAATTCTGCAAGATCAACCGTTTCAATCGGAGGGTTTGGAGAAAATGGAGGATTGCGTACCTTGGTTCTTTTGGATGGTCATCGACTCAACGCCATCGATATGTCTGCAATCAACTGGTATTCGATTCCTTTGGCATTGGTCGAATCGATTGAGGTGATTCGTGGCGGGCAGTCAGGTGCATACGGCAACCATGCGGTTGGCGGGGTAATCAAAATTAATACTAAGTTACCTCAGGCTGAACCTACGCTTTCTTTGCAAGCAAGTGCTGGAAGTTTTGATTCTTACAGCACCAGAGGTGCTTACTCGCAAAGGATTGGAGAAATCGGATTAACCATTTTTGGGGACAGGGTGGAATCGGATGGATACCGGGTGAATGGAGATCATCAAACCGAAGCAGGCGGATTAAGATTGGACTGGGGAGGGGAATCAGACTGGAGGGGATATTTATCTTGGGCAGTGTCGGATAGCGAATATGGTCTTCCTGGAGATTTAAACGCCACTGAGTTACTGATTGACCGTCGTCAAACTCTATCTCCAGATGATGGAGTACAGGAAAGGTTTTCGCTTGGGCGGGCAGGTTTGAGTTACGAAATCAATAGCAACTGGAGAATTGAAAATAGGTTTGGATACCAAGATCGTGATGTAAATGAACAATTTTATGGTAACTGGGGTTTTTACTTGGCAGAAAAGGTCTACCAAACTTTTTCTTACAGCCCGGCACTTCATTACAATTCAAATGAAGCCGACTGGAGATTTGGTTTTGATTTCACTGATGCTGAACTTGATTCAAAGTCGTATGATGGTTTTTCAGAAACACCAACCCAATACCAAAGAGTAACAACCGCCTTTTTAGTTTCAGCAGGAGTAAATCTCTCAGACGATTGGAATTTCAATGGCAACATCAGGCTTGAAAGGGCAGAAAATTCTGGTGATTTTGATTTGAGAAAGGATGAATGGGCTGGAGGAATTGGTCTAATTCGTGAATTTGAAGGTGATGACCGAATTTATGGAACGATTCGCCGCTTTTATCGCTACCCGGCAATGGATGAATACTACAGTGTATGGTCTGGCTTAAATCCAAATCTGATGCCAGAAAATGGTTATGAAGTGGAACTTGGCGTAGACTGGATTTTTGAACAAATTTTCTTTAGCGGACGAATTTTTCAACAGTGGATGCAGGATGAAATTATGTATGTAAGTTTTTCCAATAGAAACTTACCTAAAAATCGTCGATTAGGTATAGATTTTTCTTTGGATTGGAAGGTTTCAGAATCGATTCGTTCAGGTCTAAGTTATGAATATGTCAGAGCCACTTTCGAAGAAGGGATTTATTCAGGTTTAAACTATGCAGGGTCAAAAGTACCTCTTGTTCCCGAAGGTTTGCTTAGGTTATTTACAGAGTTACGCCCCATTGATTCATTTTTCCTAAGTCTAGGTGCGACGTATGTGGGGGAAAGTTTTCGGGGGAGTGATTTTTCAAACAGAGAAGCCAAATTGGAAGATTATTGGTTATTTGACCTTGGGGTAAATTATAATTTGTCGGAAAATGCCACTCTTTTCGGCGTAGTAGATAACTTATTCGACAAAGAATACTTATCTACCGCTTTTGGAACTGGTTTGTACCCAGGTGAAGGTAGGAATGTTAGAGCCGGGTTACGCTTTTCCTT
>DBVA01000112.1:0-15563 GCA_002308735.1 Opitutia bacterium UBA1276
GAAAACCGTTCTTTTTCTCACTCTCTTTCTCACTTCATGCATTAGTCAGGATTTGGCCGACAACGGTTTGGGCCCAGAGGTAGTCGATCTTAATGCCGAGGATATTTCCTTTGAAAGCGAGAAAAAGATTCCTTATCTCAAAAAAGCATTTATTACCCCCGCTCCGAGAGACCGGAAGGATCAATTAAAAGTAGGGAAACTGGGCGCAGGGGGAGAGGATCGGGAAAGGATTCTTGCCTATGCTCGCCAACTCGGAGAGCCCTCGGACTCGGTCAAATTCGGAAACATCGACAGCTTACTGATCGCCCATCGGAGGAAACTCATTCTCGAAGCCTATTACCGACGAGGCCGGGCAAATTATCCTCATTATCAGATGTCGATTACCAAATCTTACACCGCTTATGCTATTGGGAGGGCGATTCAACTCGGACATTTGACCATGGAGGACCTGAACAAACCCGTCACCTCCTTTCTCCATGAAATCGATTCCTCCGAATTAGCGGAGGGAGCACATGAAATTACCTTGGATCAAGCCATGCAGATGAGCTCGGGTATTTTGCTCCCGCAAAAACGCCTTCCCGACATTCTCAGCGAACCGGGACGGTTGATCGGCCAAGGCCAAGCCCAAGCTTACCTTCACTTCACCCGCCCTCTTCCTCCTGCTCCCAAACCCTACAAATACCAAGCTTCCGACCCCGTACTTACCATGCAAGTTCTGGAAGCTGTGGTACCCGGAACCGCAGAGCAATTCATTCGCGACCATCTGCTTAAGCCTCTGGGCATATCCAATTACAATTGGCAGGAGGACTTGAGTGGATACCCGAAATCCGCAGCGGGCTCCAGCATCCGTTCTAGGGATATGATCAAGTTCGGCTTGCTGACTCTCAATCAAGGAAGATGGAACGGGAAACAACTTCTTCCCCGGGCCTTTGTAAAAAAAGCCACCTCACCCCTGGTTCAAACCAATGAAGAAAATTTTTACGGTTATTTTTGGTGGCATCAAACTCGCGAGGTTCAAGGCAAGAAGTACCCCTTAATTCAGGGACGCGGCGCGGGGGGACAATTCATTTTTGTGGCACCCTCGATTGACCTTGTGGTGGTCGCTACCGCTCACAACCAAGGGATGGGAAAATTGCTTAAAGAATTACCCGAAAACCTGATCCCTGCATTCGCGAAACCATAAGGGGCATCCCTTAGCTCAAATCCGCCCGTAGGATTATTCGATGAATGGGAAAATTGGGTTTCCCCGGTGAGACTCCTTCATCGCGGCCTCCATTTTGCTGACGATTTCCGGGTACTTGGAAGAAATGTCATTCTTTTCCCCGATGTCCTTCGATAAGTTATAAAGTTCGACCGGGGAATTTGGATTTTTCCGTACATTCAGGCGAATCCCTTTCCACTTGCCCATTCGGACTGCCTGCTTTCCACCCTGTTCGTGAAACTCCCAGTAAAGGTATTGGCGTTTTTCTTGCCCTTGCGCTTGCCCAAGAAGAGTGGGAGCAAAAGAAACTCCATCCAAACTATCCGGGGCCGGCGTCCCGGATAGCTCACAAAGCGTGGGCATGAGATCCCAGCCTGCCGCTATATGGGAACTGGATGTGCCCGGTTTGATTTTGCCAGGCCACCAGGCCACGGTAGCCACTCGAATGCCTCCTTCGTACAAATCACGCTTGTAGCCCTTGAGCGGGCCATTGCTGTCAAAAAAATCAGGCTTGTGTCCGCCTTCCTTGTGGGGCCCGTTGTCCGAGGTAAAGATTACCAGGGTGTTTTCATCAATATTCAATTCTTCCAGCAAATTCAAAATTCGGCCCACATCCTCATCCATGTGTTCCATCATTGCCGCAAAGGCGGCAACCGGATTGGTGATCACCGAACCGCCGTACTTCGCGGTGACTTTTTCAAATTCAGGAAACTTCTTCCGCCAGGGAGCAATACGCTTTTCGGGGGACTGCATGGCGGCATGAGGAATGGTGAAGGGAACATAACAAAAGAAAGGATTATCTTTATTTTCCCGAATGAATTTCAAACATTCATCCGCAATCAGGCTATGGGAATAATGCTTGCGATCCAGCATGACTTTCTTCCGGTCACTCCAAACATGGGTGGGATAAAAGTTGTGCGACTGACGCTGGCAATTGAGACCATAAAAACGATCAAATCCTTGGTTCATGGGATCCCCCTCCGACCCCGGTGCTCCCAAACCCCATTTACCAAACATGCCGGAGATATACCCTGACTCTTTTAAAACTTCAGGAATGGTGACCGCTTGCAAAGGCAACGGGTGTTGGCCCTCGGGCCGGATCTCTTTGTTCCCGCGGATGAAACCATGCCCCGAGTGATGACCCGTCATCAGGCTGGAACGGGAAGGGGCACAAACGGTGCTGGAAGAATAAAAGTCAGTCATTTTCATTCCCTCTTTCGCCATCCGGTCCACATGAGGAGTCTTAAATTTTTTCTGACCGAAACAGGAAAAATCCCCATATCCCGCATCGTCTACCATGATGTATACGAAGTTGGGCTTCTTTGCTAAAACACAAAAGAGGAAAGAAAAATAAAGTAAAATTGTAGATAGGATTATTTTCATGAGGAATAAAGGTAAGATGACAGGCATGAAGGTGGCCTCCAAAAGGTCACGCTCAAACACACTTCCACTCAAACTTTAAAATTTCAACCTGATAATAGGTTGACGCCTATGCTTTGATGTTTTCGAAATGGTCAATGAGATTGAAGCATTTATCGTTTATCTGTTTTTTTGGATTTGGAACCTTGTGGGCAAAGCCAAACGTTCTCCTCATCATGTCCGACGACATGGGCTACTCCGACCTTGGTTGCTTTGGTGGCGAGATCCAAACTCCAAATTTGGATGCTCTTGCGGATGCCGGGATTCGTTTTACCAATTTCTACAGTGAGAACATGTGTTGGGTATCCCGTGCTTCCATGCTCACCGGTGTATACCACCGGGCTTCCTTTAAAGACGGCAGCCTCCATCCCCATTGCCTGACCCTACCAGAAAGCCTTAAAGCCCAGGGATACAGGACCGGGATCATGGGTAAATGGCACCTTGGGGGATACCCAGACCAACGCGGCTTTGATTATTTCTATGGAATCCTGGGAGGAGCCAGCAGTTTTTTTGCTCCTATTGGTCTGAAAAGAAATCGGACTGCAATCGACCATGAATTTCAGGACAAGGAAGATTACTATTTTACCCATGCCATTGGAAAGGAAGCGATTTCTTTCCTTCAAAAATCTCGGGTAGATCAACCGTTCTTTCTCTATTTGCCCTTCACCGCTGCCCATTGGCCCCTCCATGCACCCGAGGATGCAATCGAGAGATACCAAGGGAAATTCTCTGCTGGTTGGGATGAGCTAAGAAAAAAAAGGCTCCAAAAAATGAAGGCATTGGGAGTCATGGATCAGTCAGTTAAACTCTCTCCCCGTCACCCCAAGGTCCCATCATGGAAGGATGAAAAGCACAAAACCTGGCAAGAGCGACGCATGGAGGTCTACGCCGCGCAGGTCACGATTATGGACCGGGTGATTGGGGAAGTCATCGATCAGTTAAGGGAATCAGGCCAACTTCAAAACACCCTCACTTTTTTCACTATCGATAATGGTGGATGCCATGTGGAATACCCCCCGAACAGAAAAGGAGATTATCTTCCAGAGAAGACCCGAGACGGGAGACTGATGAAACCTGGGAACCTCACTCACCTTTTGCCAGGTCCCGAAATCACCTACCAAAGCTATGGACACGGATGGGCCAACCTCTCCAATACCCCATTTCGTCTTTTCAAACAATATGACCACGAGGGCGGAATTCACACCCCGATGATCGCCCACTGGCCCAAGCAAATCAAGGCGAAGGGAACAACCAACCCGACCTTATCCCACCTTGTTGACTTGATGCCCACCATTCTCGAAGCCACCCAAAGCTCTCCATCTGAATTCCCTGCGGATAAAAAAAGAATGGCCTGGGATGGAAGATCCATCCTTCCGGCACTCACTGGAAAGAAGCAAGCAGATCCAGCGGTCCTCTTTTTTCATCACGCCAGGGGGAAAGCAATCCGTGTGGGGAATTGGAAACTTGTCTTGAATAAGGACGGCAAGAAGAAAGCTAAGTGGGAACTCTACGACCTAAGTGTAGACCCGAACGAGTTAAAGGACTTGGCAAATAGTCAGACCAATAAAGTAAAAGAACTAGTGCAGCTTTGGGAGTCCAAAGAAAAAGAATGTAAAGAAAGATCTTCAATGTAATGATCGATCAAGGTCCGAGGCCAATCTCTTTAGCCGCTAATTGAATTTCGAAACCAGTAAGGTGTAATACTTCTCCAACTTCACAATACTTTCGAAAACAAGATACAATCATGCGACCTCGAATATCATCCTTTACCGCTTCCCATGCAGAATAGGATTCCTTAAAAAGAGCCCTGACCTTTGCTTCGCTCCCCGGATTTCCAAAACAATAAATATAGCCTTCTTTTTGAACTCTTATTTCATAGGTAATTACTTTTCGCTGAGGGATTGAGGTGAATTGCCAATTATATAATCTTCGGCTAAAGCCCTCAATCTTCCGGATTGGTTTGGAATCATAAAGGCGTGGCTGTCCTTCTTGCATCGATTCTATTTTTATTTTTTCCCGACTCCTAATTGAAACCGAAGCTCCTCCCGTAACCGGACTCTTTGGTTGGGTTGTTTCCAGATTTGATGCGTGGGTTTCATTTTCGGATCCTTCAACGGTCTGATTTCCCGTACCCGTTTCCTGGACTATTTCCATTGTCCCGTTCTGGAATATCCAAAAAAACAAACCCAACATTATGAAAACAAGCGGTATGAACCAAGCACCAGCCCAAACCCAACTTTTACTTCTTGGAGATTCCGACTGAATAGCTTGAGCCATTACTTTTCCCGAGGGCTCAACGGGAGCTTGCTTCACTCCCTCTATACCTTGGGGATTAACTGCTTTGGATTTAATACCAAGAAGTTGATCTAGGGTACCGTGAATTTTTTTTAGATAACGATCTCTGGTCAGCCTAAATCGTAAGATTGCTTGTAAGTCTCCCATTCGAAGCCTCAACCCCGGAGGTAAATTTGATTCTTCTAGATGGACCGCTAAAAACGACTTTCCTTCATTAAGTGCCAAATTAATCTCGTTCCTACAATTCACGGAAGCGGTAGAACGAGGAGAGATGAAAACCAGAAAAACCGCACATCCAATAACCGCATTGGCAATCTCCTCGGGCCACTCATTGCTCGCTTCAATACCCTCATCATACCAAATTTTGTATCCAGATTGGTGAAGCTCAAGGATTTCTTTGTACACCAGTTCCGAATCCTTGTGGGCATAACTTATGAAAATGAAAGGTTCGGATCCTTCATACGCGTCAAAAGGTGGAGTCAAATCAGACTCAGAAGCATGACCCACCACCTGCACTTTTATATCGGGAATTTCATGGATCTTTATCCAGTCCGAACAACCTTCATACCAAGCTAAATCATCAGGCTTCACATGACCGGCATTTAACCAACCTTGAATATCCTCTTTTGGGTAAGGCCCAACTTGTTCGCCTTTTAATCTTAGATAATAATCCACAAAAAAAGTTCTAGTTTCAGTTTTTGAAATGTAAAGCTTACCCTGACCACTCCTGTTCTCTAGATTAAAAGGTAGATTTTGTAGGGTTGAACCAGTAAGCGGATACTACTCTTTCAAGCCATGTGATCATTAAGGATTTCCTTCTAGTCCTTGACTAAGAAAACCGAACCCATTGGGAATTTCCACTCGCGGATACCCAGAGTTTTGCCTATTAACATTGTTCATGCATGACTTAAAGACCATCGTCGAACTCTCCCATGAATTTGGAACGCCGGAATATGTTAAGGGTGGCGGTGGAAACACCTCCTACAAGGACGAAAGCACTCTTTGGGTCAAACCCTCAGGGACCACTCTCGCAGGACTACAGGAAGATACCTTCGTGACCCTGAACCGAGCCAAGGTCAATAAACTATACGATGTGGAAACCCCAGAAGAATCTCATGCCCGGGAGGAACTGGTTAAAAACTTTATGGGCGAAGCTGTGCTCAACGATGCCGGTCGCCCCTCGGTGGAAGCCCCCCTGCATAATATTCTCGAAACTAAATTTGTGGTTCACACCCATGCCCTGCTTGTCAATGGCATGACCTGTGCGAAAGATGGCGAGTCCGTTTGCAAACGACTCTTCCCCGATGCCCTTTGGGTCGAGTATATCGACGCCGGGTACACTCTTTGCATGGTATTGAAAGATCGGATCGATGCCTACAAGGCGGAATTTAACCGTATTCCAAAAATCATCATGCTTAAAAATCACGGGATTTTCGTATCCGGGGATACCGCGGAGGAAATCCGTTCCCTTCACGCTAGCGTGATGAATCCCCTTAGAGAGGAATATGAAAAACTTGGTATCACCGAATATCTTGCAGTCTCCGGGGGGGCCAGAGACTCCGAAGCAGAGTCTAAAATCCAGGAAATATTCGGGGAAGATGCGGCGTTTATTGAATCCTCTGGATTTTTCGAATGCGTTCCCGGACCGATCACCCCGGATCATCTCGTTTATGCACGGGCCTTTCCCTTTTCAGATGAATTGACTAGGGAAAATGCCGATGCTTATCAGAACATGCATGGGTTTGCCCCCAAAGTTTTGATTCATGGTAATCGTATCTATGGATTGGGTAAGACCCAGAAAAATGCCGGGCTTGCCCTGCTCTTCGCACAGGATGGCGCCCAAGTGCTTAAACTTTCCCAAGCTTTTGGAAGCGTGGAATATATGACGGACCGGGCACGGGAATTCATCGAGAACTGGGAAGTGGAATCCTATCGGGAAAAAGTAGCCAGCTGATCCATGATCCGGTTATCCTTGGCTCTCGTTCTTTCTGGTACCTTCCTGCCGGCGAAGCAAAGACCTAATATTCTCTTTCTTTTTGCCGACGACCAACGGGCGGATACGATTGCCGCTCATGGTAATCCTCATATTCAAACTCCACATTTAGACCAACTATCCAGGGAAGGATTTAGTTTTCGCAAAAACTATTGTGCCGGTTCATTCAGCGGGGCGGTTTGTGTGGCCAGCCGGGCCATGCTTATGACCGGTCAGCACTGGATGTCTCTGCCAAGCGAAAAACCTCAGGCCAATTGGGGAGCAAACCAAACAATCCCTGCCCTGCTTAAAAAAAGCGGAAACTACCAGCCCTTCATCATTGGCAAATGGCACAATGGAAAGAAAACCTTGGACCAGTCTTTTTCCAATGGACAATCGGTTTACATGGGAGGCATGGCGGATCATACCAATTTCCAGGTTCAGGATTTGAAGAATGGAACCCTCAGCGAGAAAAGAGCGGCAGGAGAATTCTCAAGCACGGTCTTTGCAAACGATGCCATATCCTTCATTCAAAAGGCAGAAAAAGAGAACCCATTCTTTCTTTATGTCTCTTTCATGGCTCCCCACGACCCTCGTAATCCACCCCAAAAATATCGTGAGATTTATTACAAGAAGCGGCCTCCTCTGCCCAAAAACTTCCTCCCGCAGCATCCTTTCCAGAATGCCCCTCCAACTACTTCTGGAAGAGACGAAGGCTTAGCACCCTGGCCACGCACTAAGAAAATGATCGGTGATCAACTCTGTGAATATTACGGTCTGGTCACCCAGCTTGATCATCAGGTTGGTAGAATTTTATCGGCCCTGCAAAAAAGTGGACATGCGGACAATACCATCGTTGTCTACACCGCGGATCATGGCCTCGCGATGGGTAGCCATGGCCTTCTCGGAAAGCAAAATGTGTATGAGCAGAGTATGCAATGCCCCCTCATTTTAAAGGGGCCGGGAATACCAAAAGGGAAATCAAGTGAGGCCTTCACCTATGTACATGATCTTTATGCCACGCTCTGCAATTTGGCTGGGGTTGCACCTGAAAATAAAATCGACTCCAAAGATCTAACTGAGATCATCCGGGGAAATTCCAAAGAGGTCAGGAAATCTCTTTTCTTACCCTTTCAGGATAACCAGAGAAGTATTAATAACGGAAAGTGGAAACTCCATATCTATCCACAAATTAATCATCAGCTTCTTTTCGATTTGGAAGAAGATCCCCATGAGATCAAGGATCTTTCCAATGACCCAAAACATACTGATCAAATCAAAAACATGCAAAAACTCATGAGCGCATGGAGAAAACTTCTTCAAGACCCCTACCCGATTCGCTCCGAAAACCCCATGCCAAGCAAGCCTGCTTACGATAACGAAAAACGAGTGCTTGACCGTTGGCAACCCAAGTGGATTCGTGACAAGTATTTCGGAAGTCGAAGTGAAACAAGCCACGGAAAAAAATAAACGGTACTGGATGCTTAATCCTTCCATGGTGTTCCTTTCATATCTAAGTCAACTAAGCCGACCCGCACATTCTAACAGCCATGAAAAACACCCTCGCTAAGATTACCAAACCCTTTCTTTTTTTCGTTTTCTTCTGTTCCTCTGCCTGGGCCTTTCCGGTTGAATTTGAAGTTGGACGTACACCACCTCCCCAAAAGGGTCTGCCGACCCTAGGATCCGGACTAGCGATGAGCAAAGGCTATTACCCGGGCTCCCCGCTGGGAGAACTGTCCGGTTGGACCCTGTCCATTTGGTTTGAACCGAAATCGGATAAAAGAGGAGATATATTTGGGATTGTCCGCAATCAAAGCAAAGGAGAAGCCTATCGGTTAACTTATGAAAAGGGAGCCATCTCCTTCGGCGATCCCAAGCAGAAGAAGCGACCCTGGAAACTTGTGGTTCAAGGGGTGAAAAAAGAAAAGTGGAATCATCTGGTTATTTCCTACGCTCAAGCCACCGGACCTACGATTTACCTCAATGCAAAAAAGATGGCCCAGGGAGGACGGGGACAAATGGGGTATGCCACCAATTTTGACCATTATCATTTTGGAGCAGCTGTGGTCAGTAAGGGGAAGTACGGTGATTACTTCGATGGGAAGATGGATGATTTCGAACTCCATAACCGTCCTTTTGACGAGCAAGAAATTGAAAGCCTATATCAAGGGACAACCTTTCCTGGTTCTTTAATTGCCTTCAATGACTTCGAGAATGTAAACCACCGCGGGCTTGCCTATTTTAACGGGGCAGAAACAGATGATGATTACCTCGAAGCAGGAAGAAAGTTATATGTCCAAAATTGTACCGCATGCCACAGTAAGGACGGGGTTAGTCCTCCGGTTAATCCACTCGCCCGCTCGTTCACCAAGAACAGGATGGAAAATGGGGGTGATCCATTCAGTATGTTTAAAACTCTGACCTACGGGTTTCGCAACATGATGCCTTCCGTCCAGCTCAATCCAAGCGATCGATACAAAGTAATCCACTATCTTCGGGAAAAAATTATCCGTGAAAAGGCTCCTGAATTATATGTGAAATTTGATCAGTCCAACACTTACACTATGCCCAAAAGTCCTGAAAATACTGGTAATGAAGCGGAAAGAATTGAGGAACTTGCCAGCTTGGGGTATTTGCGGGATTATGGAAAAGCCCTGATTTCCCCCGTGGTTGGAAATGCCAAGAGTAACAATGCCCTGACCATTGATCTGGGTAACCAAACCACCATTTCTTATGAACTGGGTACTATGGGAACCATTGGTGCCTGGACGGGTGGATACCTCGATTTCAGTGGAACCCTACATCACCGGCTCCGGGCAGGCGGCTTGCCCAATGCGAGGTTTGAAAAGATCGTTCGATCTGACGGTTGGCAATGGGCATGGGATGGAAAAGCGGAGAATCCCATTCCTGATCTTTTTCCAGTGACGGTCTGGCCGGAAGAACAATTGCGCTACAACGGTCATTATCCACACGGTGATGAAATTATTATCTCCTACTCTGTTCAAGGACGTCCTGTATTGGAAAGTCCCAAGCTCGAAAAAATCGCAGAAATCCCGGTGATCCATCATCGACTCACCGTCCATGCTGGAGAGAATCCCTTGGAGCTCATCGTGCTCGACGACCAACCGGAAATTAAAGGCAAAACCGCCACCATCGGCTATTCCATTGCCTGGCTCCAAACAAAGAATGAAAAGGTCCGGTTTCGCTCCAGTGACAACGGCAAGCTCGTTCTACAAATTCCTCCCAGCGACAAGCCTCTACATTTGAATGTCGCCCTGTCCCATGACGAGAGTGATTCACTCAAGCAGCAAACTCCCTCCCATCAGGTGGTTAACCTCCTCGAATGGACCCAGGGGGGGCCGAGAAGATGGAAAACCACTCATACCCTGAAAGGTAGACTCACCACATCAAGTTTTCAGGGCTATGCCATGGATAGCATTACTGTCCCCCTTAAGAACGCCTATAACTCCTGGATGCGCACCTCATCCCTCGCCTTTTTCCCAGACGGGCGCCTCGCCGTGGGAACCTTACCCGGAGATGTTTGGATCGTCAGTGGAATCAATAAGCATTTAGATGGGGTTACTTGGCAAAGATTTGCCGCCGGACTTTACGAACCTTTAGGCATGAAAGTTGTGGACGGGGTCTTGACCGCCATCACCCGAGGAAGAATCGTCAAACTCCACGACTACAACCAGGACGGGGAAGCGGATTTCTATGAAGCTTTCTTTAATGAGAATGAGCCGGACAAAGGATGGCATGCTTACAACTTTGACCTCGAAGTTGGAAAGGATGGATCCTATTATTACGGACGCACCGGAGGATTCAGCCAATGGTCGGTACCTGGGGGAGTGGTCAAGGTATCTGCCGACGGCAAGAGTTCCGAGGTAATCGGTGCCGGATTGAGGGTCCCCAATGGCATTGGAAAACTTCCGGACGGTCGGATTACTTTGGGAGATAATCAGGGAACTTATGTACCTGCCAGTAAAATTTCCATCACCAGTCCGGACGCATTCCACGGAGCAGGTTCATGGACCAAGCACGGGGATAAATATGATCCCAAAAAGATCGTCCAACCCATCGTCTACATGCCACAGGAACTGGACAGTTCATCTGGCGGACAGCTTTGGGTCGAGAAAGATAAAAGACTGGGACCCTTAAGTGGACAGTATTTTCATACCTCCTACGGGAAAGCGGCCACTATGTATGTGATGATGGATAAAATAAATCATGGCATACAGGGTGCGGTTTATTCTCTCCCGCTGAAAATGGAATCCGGCACCATGCGGGCAGCCAAAAGTCCGGTGGATGGCCAACTTTACTATTCCGGGCTCACCGGTTGGCAGGCTGGAGCCACCCAGGAGGGAAGTATACAACGACTTCGCTACACCGGGAAAACCGGAATTTACCTGACTAATGCAAAAGCCCGCAAAAATTGCCTACAACTTACTTTCACTGAACCCGTAAATCCTCAATCCATAAAGAAGGAATCCTTTTCTGCCAGTGCGTGGAATTACCAATGGTCTAAGGGCTATGGTTCGCCCCAACTCAAGCCCTCCGAGCCTGGAATTAGGGGGATTGATGAACTCTCAATTGATTCGCTTGAACTCTCGGACGACGGTTTGACTCTTACCGTAGGAATCCCAAAATTAATCCCCTGTCACAATTTAAAACTCGGATTTTCGCTCCAGGGGCAGAATGGAGCCGAACTTTCCGGTCCGGTTTATTTCACCATTTACGAATTACCAGAAAGTTAACTCTACCCTTTCTTCTCTCTTGCCAGTTAACAAATTCTTTCCAAGAAAATGTAAGAGAAGATAATCCATAAGGTTTGCCTTACTTAAAAAAGGGGGCAAAATGGATTTTTTTATGAATCGAAGATTATTTTTGCGGGGGTCTTTGGGTGCCTTGGCTTTACCAGCCTTGGAATCGATTGCTTTTTCTAAGCTTCAAACTGCAAAAGTTAATCTGACTCCGACCAATGAAGTGAAACGGCTTGTCTGCATTGGTAACTCTTTCGGATTCCATGCCTCCCATTTCTTCCCTACCGATCCCGGGCTCATTCGTTCACTCCCCAAGGCATTTGAACCACTCAAGGAGAGCCTCGATCAAATCACGGTCTTCTCCAATCTTGATCACGGGGTTAAAGGGGGACACTATGCGGTTCATTCCTTTCTTTCCGGAGTAAAGCAATCTCAAGCCTCATCGATGCCCAATGGGAATCTATCCCTGGATCAACGGGCTGCCGAAGTTTTTGGCTTCAAGACCCGCTTCCCTTCCTTGGTGGTGGGTTCAGAAAATGGGTTGCACGGGGGTTGTCAGATGTCATGGACCCGTTCGGGTGTCCGGGTTCCCCCGATTGAAGGTCCTAAAAATCTTTTCCGTAAGCTGTTCATCCAAGAGAAATCCAAAAGCAACCCGCAAGTCCTCCAGCAGTTTGACCTCGGGAAATCCATTCTTGATGCCTCGCTGGAAGATGCCCGCAACCTGGGAAAACGACTCAATGGCAGAGACCGTGATAAACTAGACGAATATTTCACTTCGATTCGTGAAGTAGAAACCGGAATTCAGCAAAAAGAAAAGTGGCACTCGATTCCCAAGCCGAATGCCCCGATCGATGAGCCAGTCAACCGGAACCTGGTCGAAGATATACCGGTTCTTTACAAACTCATCGCACTTGCTTTAGAAACTGACTCCACCCGGGTCGCCAGCTTCGAAATGGCCGGGGCCCAGTTCAACACCGGATTGCTTGGCTTGAACAACGGATACCACGCCTATTCGCATCACGGCCAGAAGCAGGAAAATATTGATGCCTTGCTTGCTCTTGAACTTTATCAAATGAAATGTTTTTCCCAATTCCTTGACCAGCTTAAATCCACCCAATCCCCAAACGGTTCCTCACTCCTAGACGAAACCACCGTTCTATTTGGCAGTGGAATGGGAAATGGTAATGCCCACACTAATAACAACCTACCTATATTAATGGCGGGCCGGGGCTACCAAACTGGTTCCCATGTTGCCCTGCCGGAAGCCAAAAATAAACGAGTTCCTTTGTCCAACCTGTATCTTTCAATCCTGAATCAATTGGGAGTGGAAGATGGAACCTTCGCTCATTCCACAGGAACCTTAACTCTGTAGAAAAAAACGTACTATGGGCAAAAAATTGTCTTTGAGTATCTTCGGTGTTTTCATCAGTGCGTTCACCAATCTCCACGCTGAAAAGAATTTTGATTCTACTATCACTCCCTTTTTACAAACGCACTGCTTCAAGTGCCACGGTCCAGAAAAGCAAAAGGCGGACCGGCGCTACGACCAACTCTTGCACCCCATCCAAAATGATGAGGATTTACTCCTTTTCCAGGATATCCTTGATCAGTTAAACCTCGGGGAGATGCCCCCCGAGGAGGAACCCCGACCCGATCCAACCGAAGTAAAAGAAGTCGTGGCCTGGCTCACCTCTGCGATTGCGGAAGCCCAAGCAAAGCGTAAAAACAAGGGCGGTGAAACCGTACTGCGGCGCCTGAACCGCAGGGAATACCTTCACACCATCAGTGATCTTTTTAATCTTAATGCGGATGCCTTTGACCCGACTGAAGGCTTTCCCTCGGATAAGGAAATTCATCACCTCGACAATCAGGGTCACGCCCTGGTTACCTCTGGTTTTCTGCTCGATCAATATTTACGGGCCGCTGATCTGGTGGTTGAAAAAGCCCTGCCCTCCCTCGATAAACCCGCTTCCCGGGAATGGATTCAAAATGGTAATTTTGAACAGGGTGAATTTACCGGGTTCATGACCAGTGTGCAGAAACGAGAATTGATAGATCAACCCCTTAAATCATTGAGTTGGGGCTTGAAGGGCATGACCGGTTCAATGACTCAGGAAAAACTCGCCAGTCGACGGAAATCGCTGACCGGAAATTTTGAAACCATTCTCCGTGATGTGGAAAACATCCCCAATCATATCCGCCTTTATGAACACCCCAGATCCCAGCGGCATATGGGTTCCTATGCATACATGTCGGACTTATCAGATGGCGTGCCATTTGATGGATATTATTTCTTCGCCTTTGATGCCACCGCCCTTTACCGGGTCCCACCCTATGAGAAAAACTTTGCCCGAACCCGAACGGACGAACCGTTTCGCCTCGCTGTGGTACCGGGCAACATCAAAGTTGGCCCTCTTCATTTACCTCAGCCCCTAGAGCCTAAATTGGCTCATTTTGAAATGGTGGATGGAAAAAGGAAAAAGTACCATGCCCGCATCTGGCTGAACAAAGGATCCACACCACGCCTGATCTTTCTGAACGGATCACACCTCACCCGGATTGCCCATATCGAGGCGGCCCAGTTTCTCCGCCAACGGGATGGACTGCCCCCCCTCTCCACCGGTAATGAAAATTTAGTCTACGGTCTTCAACATGCCAAACTTCCCCAGGTTCGGATTCATCACCTCTTTCTGAGTGGGCCGATCATTGATCACTGGCCCACCCGCACGCACAAAGAAATTCTAGGAGGCACCACCTATGACCCGGAAAACATTCGTACTCAATTGAGTAATTTCCTCAAACGGGCCTACCGTCGTCCCCCCACAGATAAACAGATCGATGCCATTCACGGGGTTTACCTAGCCCGCAAATCCAAGGGGATCGATTCCTGGCAGGCCTTTAAAGATTCCCTTAAAGCAGCCCTCTGCTCTCCTTATTTTATTTACTTACAGGAAGAACTGGAACCCGAAACGGACAAAATTGATCCGCATGCAATCGCCTCGCGGCTCAGTTATTTCCTCTGGTCCTCGATGCCTGACCGTGAATTATCTGCCTTGGCCCGAAATGGAGAGCTTTCCAATCCCGACATCCTAAGGGCACAGGCTGAACGTTTGCTTAGGGATTCAAAGTCAGACCGTTTCGTGGACGGATTTCTCAATGCCTGGCTCACCCTCGATAATCTGGGCACCACCCCTCCCGATCATTTGCGATTTAAAGAATACTATATCGATGACCTTGCTCCCGCGATGCGTAAAGAGACCCATGTTTTCTTTCGCCACCTACTGGATAACAACTTGCCTACCTCGGAATTTCTCACTGCCCAATACACCTTTACCAACCCCGCCCTTGCCCGGCTCTACCATTTACCGGTGGAAAAATCAGATTTCCCCACTCCTGATTCCTTTATCCGGGTCAGTACCGAAGGTCACCCCCGGGGTGGCTTGCTGGGGCACTCATCCATCCACACCGTGACTGCCAATGGATTCGACACCTCCCCAATCATCAGGGGAGTCTGGTTGCTTGAAAATATTCTGGGCACACCACCCTCTCCTCCTCCACCGGATATCGAACCGATTGAACCGGATACCCGTGGTTCCACCACCATTCGGGATCAAATGGAAAGGCATCGGTCCGACCCAACCTGTGCTGAATGCCACCGTAAAATCGACCCCCTTGGATTTGCCCTGGAAAACTTCGACGCCATCGGTCGCTTTCGTACCAATTACGGGCCCAGAAAAAATATCGTCGCATCCGGAGTTCTTCCAGGAGGTCAGAAATTCAATGACCTTGGCGAATTCATGTGGCATTTCAGGAACGAACATCCAAAATTCGTTCGTGCCCTAACCAATAAGCTGATGGAATATGCCTTGGGCAGGCAGATGGAAATTTCCGACCGCCCCACCATCGACCG
>DBVA01000003.1:0-2377 GCA_002308735.1 Opitutia bacterium UBA1276
GATGAAATTGATGCAGTTGGCAGGCAACGTGGTGCAGGACTCGGTGGAGGCAATGATGAAAGAGAGCAGACTCTGAATTCATTATTGGTCGAAATGGATGGTTTTGATGGGCACGAGGGTGTCATTATCATCGCCGCCACCAATCGCCCTGATGTTCTGGATAATGCTTTACTCCGCCCAGGACGCTTTGACCGTCAGGTAGTGATCGATCTTCCCGACTTGGAGGGAAGAGAGCAAATCCTGAAAGTTCATGCTAAGAAGATTAAGCTTTGCGAAGATGTCGAACTCGTATCACTTGCCCGGGCAACATCTGGTTTTTCTGGTGCCGACCTTGCAAATTTACTCAATGAAGGTGCCCTAATTGCTGCCCGTCGTCGCAAGTCGGCAGTGGAAAGAATTGATCTGGATGACGCTCGTGAGAAAATTTCTTTCGGTCGTGAACGGCGCAGGGTAATGGATGACGAAGACAGAAAGATCATCGCTTACCATGAGGCAGGTCATGCTATCGTACAAGCTGTGGTTGATGACGGTCTTCTTCCCATTCACAAGGTCACGATTATCCCGCGTGGTCAAAGCCTTGGTAGCACCATGTTTACCCCCAAAAAAGATATTCTTAATCACAGCAAAAGAAGAGTCCTTAATCAAGTTTGTTGCGCTATGGGGGGTAGGGCAGCTGAAGAAATAGAAATCGGAGATGTAACCAGTGGGGCTGCAGGTGATATACGCATGGCTACGAACATTGCCAGAAGCATGGTTTGCGACTGGGGGATGAGTGACTTAGGCATGATTTCCTTTGGTGACAAACAGGATCAAGTTTTTTTGGGTAAGGAATTATCACGGGCACAGAATTACAGCGAAGAGACCGCACAAAAAATAGACCTAGCAATCAAAAATGTTATTGATGATCAATACAATCGCTCCAAGGAAATACTCAACGATAAGATCGATGCTCTTCATGCGACTGCGGAAGCCTTGCTAGAGTATGAGACAATTGAAGGTAGGCATGTGCATGAAATATTAGAACATGGAAAAATAATTTCTGAAGTGATAAAGGTTGTTGAAAAACAAGAAAAAGAGGAAGAAAAAGCAGAAGAAAAATCTCCTGAAGCCGATCAGGAAGATAAAATTGAAGATATTGATCCTGGTTCTGAACCTGCCGGTCTCCCTGCCTAAAGCATCCACAACTTTGCTTATAAACTTGAATATTTCCTGAGATTTATTACTTTCTTTTCTATGAGTAGACACCCTAGCTTCAAACCTCCTGGAGGAAGTACAAAAGTTCGCAATGTTTTGAAACGATTTGAACGCGTTGAATTACTTCGTAAACGTGGTCAATGGAAAGAAGGCGACCGCGTTCTATCTTTGGTGAAGACCAAGCCAGAAGATTGATTTTTATTGCTTTAGGTTTTGCTTAATCCACTCCGAGTAGTTTTCACTGCACTTACCCTCTAGCACGATCCATTGTGGATTTTCATAGGGGTGCATTTTTATAATCTCATCGAATGCCTGTTTTTGTTTTTTTGTGTTTGTTTTTAAGCTTACACGCCATTCCTGCTCTTCCAGCACTTCACCTTTCCACCAATAATAAGAATTAACAGGCCCGTCTATTTGGGCACAGGCAATCAGTTTTTTCTCCGTAAGAGACTTTACTGCCTGAATCGCCGATTTGTTTGATGGGAATGTGGTAAGAATCATTTTCATCAAAACAAACAAAACATATATTATCATTGCTAAAAGCTTTAAATAGAAGTACTACAAATCTTTTATTTTCTATCCTAAACAAAAGAACATAAATCGTGAGAGACGAATACCTTAAAGAGGCCCAAGAAATAATAACCGACCCAAATACCCTGATCAATGTGGTATCAAGGAGATCCAAGCAGTTAAAGCATGGAAATAAGCCTTTGGTTGAATCACTGGAGAAACTGGAACCTGAAGATGTCGCCCTGAGGGAGATTATTGAAGGGAAAATTTCTTACCAAGAGTGGGACGAGTCAAAAGACGAGTAAACTAAACCTGGATGTGCCGATGTTGTTGATTGGCATAACAAAAGATCTTAAGTGGCCAAAAAGAATAAACCTAAAGTTGGCCTACCTGTAATTGCTAACTCAAAAGCACGTCACAAATTTTCACTAGGTGACAAATATGAAGCTGGAATTGCTCTGCTTGGTACGGAAGTTAAGTCCATTCGCCTCGGGAATGCACAAATTTCAGAATCATTTGCAAGAATCGTGAAGGATGAGCTTTTTCTCTTTAATGCTCATATTTCAGAATACGAATTTAGTGGAGATCAAAACCATGAACCGCAAAGGCCTCGAAAATTATTGCTCAAGCATCGGGAACTGGAAAGGTTGCGGGTTGAAATTGAAGCAGCAGG
>DBVA01000003.1:2791-3127 GCA_002308735.1 Opitutia bacterium UBA1276
CAAGACCTAAAAAAGAAGGTAGCTCAGAGAGAAGCAGACCAAGCATTAAAAAATTCATTGAAAAAATGATCGAAATCATACTTTTTCAACCCGAGATACCTCAAAATACTGGGAACATTGGCAGGATTTGCGCCTTCTCTGACTGCAAACTTCATTTAATTCACCCTTTCGGATTCAAAATTAACGACAAACAACTTCGAAGGGCGGGAATGGATTATTGGGAAAGTCTCGATCTTTATGAATATGAGGATTGGGGTCATTTTTGGAATTCCAAGAATCGTCCAAAGAAAATCTACCTACTTACAACTCATGCTGATCATTCGATTTGGGAAGCTG
>DBVA01000068.1:0-241 GCA_002308735.1 Opitutia bacterium UBA1276
TTGAAAGAATTCTGCGTGCGGCTGCACAAAATAAAGAAGGCAAAAAACCAATGATTAAAAAGCTTGAGGATGCTAGCAATGATAGTGATTGGAAGCACTTTGATCTTTGGCTTTTGCAAGGAAATCTATCCATCTTATCGAATTCTTCCATTCAAGCATTTATAAATGAAGGGGGTGCCGTTCTGCATTTCCCGAGCACAACGATAGAAGAAGCCAAAGAGGGTAAGAGAAACCCCATGGA
>DBVA01000068.1:626-4017 GCA_002308735.1 Opitutia bacterium UBA1276
CATTCTCTTCCCTTTTCCTTTCTAAAAATCAAGAAAAGGCAGACTCCGTTGGAAGGGGAAGCCTTGGCATTTTATCAGGATGGAAAACCATTTCTTACGAAAAAAGAAATCGGGAAAGGAATCATTTACAGCTTTTCTACTCTCCCATTAGAAACATGGTCCAACCTTGAAAATGGCTTTGTTCTTGTTCCAATCATTCAGAGAATTTTAAGCACCACCAAAACATTATCTACGATGAACTTCTATGCTTGCGGTAATGAAGATGCGAAACGATTCCAAAATGCTGTTCCGATTACCGGAGATAAGAGTGAAACTCCATTTCTTCATGCGGGAATTTATTTAAAGAATGGAAAATATTTCGCCTTCAATCGTCCAGCCCCAGAAACGGACCCAGAAAGAATTACCCAAAAAGAAATGAAAAGCTCGATTCTAAGTGAACATTTCGAATGGCAAAGAGACCCAAATTTAACAGCTTTGAGCCAAAATTCAGAAAACTGGAAACTTTTTTTACTGCTTGGAATTCTTCTTCTACTCGCGGAAACCTATTTCTCACTACCTGCTGCACCTAAGCATAAGCAAGCTGTTCATGAATTTTAATTGGGAAAACTGGAACTTTGATACCCAAAGTTTCAATTGGCTTTTAGCCTCGGTTTGCATCATCATCGGACTCTTCCTTTCCTTTAAAACTTGGAAACGAGCAGATAAAAAAAGGCTTGTCGGATTTTGGGAAATCTTCCGGATTTTTATCCTTTTCTTATTTTGCTTCACTCTTTTCGACCCGCAGCGCATTGAAATTGTTCGAAGCGAAATTAAACCTCAGATCCTTTTCCTTATTGATGAGTCAAGGAGTATGGAAACGATTGATATCAATTCCACCGGTCAGAATCTGAACTCTCGATTAGAGTTTGCCCGCTCCATCATAACACATTCCTTGGTTAAGGAATTGGAAGCAAATGCAACGGTAATTAAACAATTTTTTTCTTCAGCCAAAGGAAAAACTCGAACGAACTTACATGATCCGATCCAAAATAGTTTAAGTGAATTGAAAAACTTGAGAGCCCTGGTGATGATTACAGATGGAGATGAAAATTTCGGCCCGCCAGCTGCTCAGCTTGCAAATAAGCTCAGAAATTCCTCGGTTCCTGCCTTCACCATTTTCACCGGTTCTAACCAAGCTCTCCCAGACTTGGAATTAGAAAGCCTATGGGCACCCTCTTTTACTCTTAAGGAAGAGAAACTTATCGTCGGCTGGAGAATTAAAAATTCTTTTCCAGACCCAAAAGAATCAGTCCTCATTCTATCAGCCAATGACAAAGTGGTAAAAAGCATACCTATCGAAATCAAAGGTTCTGAGCGAAAATCAGGCAATTTGAGTTGGCTCCCTCCTGTGGAAGGAAATTACAGAATGGAACTTAAAATTAAAAATATTAAAGGAGAAAGTTTCTCTGAAAATAATCATAAAAAATTTAAACTTAGAGTGGATCGGAAAATACTAAAAGTACTCATCATCGAATCCTACCCGCGCTGGGAGTATCGATTTCTGAAAAATGCCCTCCAGAGAGACCCGGGTGTCGAAGTAAAGAGCTTACTTTTCCACCCAGAAATGCCCAATGCCAAAGGCGAAAATTACTTACCTGCCTTTCCCGGTGAAAAAAAAGATTTAATCAAGTTTGATGTAGTGTTTTTAGGAGATGTTGGACTCAGTAAACAGGAAATGAATCGAGATCATTGCACCCATCTTGCTGATTTGATCATGAATCACGCAGGGGGACTCGTATTCCTACCCGGTCGAAGAGGAAGGCAATTATCGCTTACTGAATCACCTTTAGGGAAATTACTTCCCGTGGTTTATGATCAGGGAAATCCTCAAGGGCTTGGCACCATAAATCCAGCACAGTTTGAACTTACCAATCGGGGAATGAAGCATTGGTTAACTCAGGTAAGGGGAACAGGAGAACCGAACCGAGATTTCTGGAACAAATTGCCCGGTTTTCATTGGGCTGCAATGGTTGAGAAAAGTAAACCGGGGGCAGAGGTATTGGCTACCCATTCAAATTTTTCTTCGAAATGGGGGAAGATGCCCATTCTTGTCATTCGTCATCATGGTGCCGGGAAAGTACTCTTTCTTGGAAGTGATGCTGCCTGGCGTTGGAGAAAAGGAGTGGAGGATAAATATCATTATAGATTTTGGAGCCAGATTGTCCGCTGGATGGCTCATGGAAGGTACCAGGCTGAGCAAGATGGGATCCGACTTCTTTCCGACCCTGAGATTCCAAATGCAGGGGACGAGGTCTTCCTTCGATGTATTGTCATGGATCAGGCTGGTTTCCCTTTGGAAGATGGCCAGATTGAGGCAAGCGCAACGCATGCGAGTGGAGTGACTGAAAAACTTGACTTTACTTTGGATCCGGAGAGTGCTGGCATTTTTCTTTCTTCTATTTTTGCAGAGTCCCCCGGACCCCTCTCTATTCAGGTAAATGAGCTTTCCGAAAATCGAAAGATAAGAACCCAACTTTCGGTAATTGCTCAGAACCCGGAAAAAAAAGGCCGTTCCATTGTAACCACTTCTCTCACTGGATTATCGAACTCAACTAGTGGTCAAGCCAGGCCGCACTCACAATGGAGTGAAATCATTGAAGGAGTTAATGCAAGCATTCTGCCAAAAGAGATCACCAAGATCTATCGACTGCGGACAAGTTTTACTTGGGGAATATTTCTTTTTGCCTTATTGGTAATTTACTGGACGGGAAGAAAATTGTTTGGAATGGTTTGAGCAAATTGGCCATATTTAAAAATCTCTTTTACCTGAAAACCAAATGCCTGATTTTTCTCTACACGGTTCGATTCAATCTTTTCTTTCTTCTCTTGGAAAGAAAGCTATTTTCCGTATTGGAGTAAAATACCTGTGTTGGGCTCTTTCGTCCCTATTATTTTCTTGGCATTTATCTTTTTTATGCGACCGATTTTTCGACACTCCCAAAACCTTGAGGATACTGATTCTATCCATGGGTCTAGCCGGTGCTCTGCTTGCCTGTTTTAAATTTATTTTATTCTGTAGGCATACAAAAAATTCTAAAACTTGGTTGGCCAAACAAGTCCGCAAAATTTACCGAACGAAGGGTGAAAGACTCTTGGGCATTGTTGAGTTGGCCAGGGATTATAATTCGAACCCGAGGAATCAAGGGTCGAGCAAGTTATTTGAGGCAGCTCAGTTCAAAATGGAAAAAGAACTAGTGCATCTAAAACCCACTAAGATTTTCACTTGGATTCACCATCTTAGAACTTTTCTGTTTTTGGGGGTTTTTCTGTTGAGCGGATTCATATCCGCGGTCCTCGTGCCTGAAATTATTCCCAATTCCATAAATCGATGGTTCTTTCCTTGGGCATCGGT
>DBVA01000022.1:0-6852 GCA_002308735.1 Opitutia bacterium UBA1276
TTGATTTTTGCCCAAGGTTTTTTCGTTCGCCGATTCGTCGGGAAAATGGGGGAAAGAAGAATGGCTCTTTGGGGGATTGCCATTGGCACTCTTGCCTTTCTCATGATCTCAAATTCCTTCAACGAAACTACTTTTTTCATCGCACTGTTTCTGATGTCTTGTGGGGTTGCATTGATCAGTCCGACATTGACATCCTTGACCTCCTTGCATTCCAACGAAAGTGATCAGGGCTTTCATCTCGGAGTCTTTCGTTCTTCTGGTTCGATGGCTCGGGCGTGTGGTCCTTTACTTGCGGGATTAGTTTATTTCACCTGCGGATCAGTGACTGCGTATACATTTGGTGCGATAATTTTACTCGTTCCCTTCCTGATCTTACGAAAAGTGCCTCAACCCTCTCCTTCCACATCGGAAAAAACGGCATAATTTTAGAAGGTTTTCCCTCGCAAAAAATTTGTGAATCCTTAGGGTATTCATTTCTCAGCTCGAGAAAAACAACAATCTTGCCGGCAACCTGCTTTACCCAACAAACTGAATGAACCTCGAAGTAATCGATCGTTTGATCGAAAAAGATCCGACCCTTGAATCATCACGCCCTGCCTTTGAGGCAATGAAGGAAGGTGCTTGTTGCATCCACCGCAGTTGGGGATTCGGGCAGATTTCGGGGTTTGAATCCGATCGTGGAATGATTTTGATTGATTTCGAGGAAGACGAGAGAAAAAGCCATGCCATGGATCCGGTTTTTTGTTTAGGTAAGTTGGAGGTGTTGGATGAAGATCACATTCTATCCAAACATCGGTCGAATCCTGAAGAAGTCGAACTGATGGCTAAAAAGGAACCTGTTGCCCTAATCATCGAAATCCTTTCGAAGAGCGAGGATGGCTGTGCTGCTACTCGTGAAATTGAGAAAATTCTTGGTTTCTTATTTGGTCCCGCAAAAGCAAAGAAATGGTGGACCGCAACGAAAAAGCTTCTGGTTAAGGACCCAAGAGTTGCGGTGCCCAATAAAAAAATTGAACCCTATGTGCTCAGGGACGAACCAGTTAAACCAGAACAGGAAGTACTCCTTGATTTCTTTGACGAGAAGCGTTCAAAAGTAAAGATTGCATTGGCAGAGAAGTTGTTCGATCTGGCTACCGAAAAAGAGGATTTGCAAGCTGATTTGCCTCAGGTCCTTCATGACCTAACCGTAGCCATCATGGAAGCCCGTAACCTGAGCCAAGCGGATCGGTTACATGGGATTTGGGTACGAAACAATTTGGCTCGTGATGTGGAAGAGGATGTGGAGCAACTGGAACCAACCTCGGCTTCGATTCTTAATGAATGTGAGGGGGACTTACCAGGCTTGGCCGATCAAATGCCAACCAAGTTTCATTCTCGTTTTCTTGATCTAGTTACCCGGGTTTACCCCGATAAATGGAAGGATTTGATCGTTCATCTTTTGCAAAATACAGCGGTTAAGTTTTCTGGCGAATGTGCTCATTTCTTGGTGGATCGAGAAGAATCCCGTTTGTTAGTCAAATCCCTCAATTCTTGGTTGGACGAGCAGAGCTTAAAGGCTCCCGTATTGCTGTGGGTCTTAAAGTTTAGAGAACTAGCAAAATTTAAGGAACTGCTCAGTGATTTGATTAGTCCGAGACTCCTTACTGCAGTTTTTTCCGCCATCGATTACGAATCCCTTCAAAATACCACGACCAAGAGGATTCCTCTGGCAGAAATTCTTTCCGATGATAAGGAATTGCTTCCTGATATTTTGAATAAAGGAACCTCTGAGAATGCCAAAGATTTGGCTCAGGCACTTTTGCTTAATCCAGGTTTCGAGGATTTGAGCAAACGGTCACTTTTGGCTCGCTTCATCAAGCACTATCCAGAAATTCAATCGATGGTAGATGGAGAAGGGGCCTCTTCCTCCTCTTCCGCGTCCGTTGTTTCGGATGATTCCTTGATTGTCTCACAGTCCAGTTACGATCAAAAGATGAATGATCTTGATGAATTAAAAAAGAAAAAGTTCCCCGCCAATTCGCAAGCAATCGAAGCGGCAAGAGAGCACGGTGATTTGCGCGAAAATGCTGAATACCATATGGCGAAGGACGAGCAAAAAATTCTCTTGGCTCTTCAATCTGAACTTCAGCAGGATTTAATGCGTGCCAAACCCACCGATTTCACCGACGCTCCAAGTGATTCAGTTGGGATCGGATCGATAGTCAATCTTCAGGATACAAATTCAGGGGAAAAACAACAATATGTAATTTTAGGAGCTTGGGATGGTGATCCGGATAACAATGTTTTGTCTTACCTTACGCCTTTGGGGCAAAAATTGCTGACTAAGAAAGTTGATGAGGTTGTGGAGACCGAGATCGAGGGAAATGTGCAAAGCTGGCGTATTGAGGGTGTAGCACGCTGGATCGACTCGCAGTAGCAGCAGGTATCCAATAGGGGGAGGCATTTTAGCTTCCCCCAATATACGGCAAAAAGAGATTTGCCAATGGGTGATACTCTATAAATCCTAAGCATGACCCATGATGAAGATCACCGAAATTCTACAAGTCCTTTCAGATAGTACTCGATTACGAATACTTAGGCTTTTGGGGCAGGAGGAACTATCGGTCGCTGAATTGCAGGAAGTCTTGGAAATGGGGCAATCGAGAATCTCCTCTCATTTATCGCTGCTTCGAAGGAATGAAATGGTGCAGGATCGAAAGGATGGTAAAAAAACCTTTTATGTTCTTGATTTGGATGATTCCCCAAAGTTCGACTTGGTCAGAATGGCTCTACAGGAAGATGGGGATGATGAATTTTGGGCTAGTGATCAGTCTGCCCTTTTTAGGATTGTAGAGAGTAGACGCAGAGAGAGTGAAAAGTATTTTGACGAGGTTGCGGAGCGATTGGGAAAGAACTATGTACCCGGCAGATCCTGGGAATCAATGGGCCATTTTCTGCTCCGGCTCGTTCCTGAAATCACGATTGCGGATTTGGGAGCAGGGGAGGGAACCTTATCCCAGTTACTTGCCGAGCGAGCCCGTAAAGTCTTTTGTATCGACAGCTCCAAAAGTATGGTGAGGTTGGGGTCTAGCCTGGCCAAGCAAAAGAACCTTTCCAACTTGGAGTACCTCGAAGGTGATATTGAAAAAGTGCCTCTTCCTGCAAAGAAAGTCGATCTGGCTCTGATGAGTCAATCCTTGCATCATGCCCATCATCCTGAGAAAGCATTGTCGGAAGCCTTTCGAATTTTAAAACCCGGAGGGCAATTGGTGGTTCTTGACCTTAAGAAGCATCAGTTTGAAAAAGCCCGCCAACTCTATAAGGATCATTGGCTTGGGTTCGGAGAAAATGATCTCTATCGGATGATCCGTGAGTCCGGATTCAAACGGGCAAAGGTGGAGATCGTTTCCAAGGAATCCAAAGAACCTTATTTCGAGACGATCCTTGGGGTGGGCGAACGCCCTTAGTGGTCTGCTCCCTGCATTTCCTGATCGTCGGTCGGATCCGTTGATACAATCCCAAGCTGCGAAAGTGTGGAAGATCCGATTTTCTTTAAATCTTCCAAGATCAGATAGAGGCACGGAACCATCAACAAGGTTATGAAGGTGGCGAACAGTACCCCAAATCCGATTGCGATTGCCATAGGTTTGAGAAACTGAGCTTGCAGGCTTCTTTCAAACAGAATGGGGAGTAGTCCAACGAAAGTCGTGAGAGAAGTTAGGAGAATCGCACGAAAACGAGCCATGCCCGCCAACCGTGTGGCTTCCAGGATGTTTGTTTCTTGTGCTCGCTGGTTGATGTAATGGACGAGCACAAGGCTATCGTTGATCACCACGCCGGTCAGGGCGATTAACCCAAAATGGGAAAGCTGGCTCAAAGGCAATCCGAATAAAAAGTGTCCGAGAACCGCTCCGATAAGCCCAAAGGGAATGACTGACATGATCAAAAAAGGTTGCAGGTAGGACCGGAAAGGAATGGCGAGCAACGCATAAATTACAAACAGACAAATACCTCCAGCCTGAGCTAGACCTGAATCACTTTCATCCTGTTCCTTTTTTTCTCCGACGAAAGAGAATCGAAGATTCGGAAATTCTTCGCGTAGGGAAGGAATAAATTTCGAATCCAAGTCGTTCTCAATAAGGGGAATATTAGCCAGTACTTTATCTGCAGATGTTTGAACATTAATAATTCTGGCTCGGTCAGAACGCTTAATTGTTGGGTATCCCTGGCCAAGTTCAATGGTGGCAACTTCTTCCAAGGGTGCTTCCACTCCATTGGGTGCACGTACACGTAGATTTGAAAGTGCGGTTAAGGTTTTCCTGTCGGCTAAAGGATAACGGAGCATTACTTTTACTTCATCCCTCTCTCTCTGAATTCTTTGAATTTCCTCACCGTAATAAGCCTGCCTAACCTGGCGTCCCAAGTCTGACTGGGTAAGGCCAATGGATCGTCCGTTTGGCGTAAGACGGATTTGCATTTCGCGTTTACCGCCCGAATAGGTGTCTGAAATATCAAATAACCCCTCGTAAGTACTTAGCTTGGTCTTTAACTCTTCAGCTGCCAGGCTCATTTTTTCCAAATTATACCCAGCAATTTCAATATCGATGGCTGTCCGGCTTCCACCTGCCGCAACATCTCCAAAATACATTTCTTTAACTCCCGGTAAGGGACCAATCCTTTCTCGCCAAAGTGCGGAAATCTGAGGAGCGGAACGAGTTCTGTCTTCAGATTTGATGAGTTCTACGCTGATTTCTCCTAAGTTTGATCCGGTTACGATATTGGAGGAGCTCTTCGGGCCACCTGAGAAGGGCTGGGCACCCATGGTCTTCATCACATACCGAAATGGATTCGGCTCCTTTTGCCTAAGTAAGTAATCCACCACTTCCAATCTTGCCCGCTCCACTTCCAGTAATGCGTTTTCGGTAGTCTTTGCCGGCACTCCATCCTGCATGGATAGTTTCACCGAGATATAATCCGAAGGAACGGGTGGCACTCCCCGAATGCTGGGTACATGTCCGCCTATAATCAGTCCAAAAGTAACACACAGTAGGCCCATGAATAGGGAAAGGGTAAGATATCGCCATTCCAGGCAAAGATTGAGAAAAGGCTGGTACAGCGTCTCGATCAATCTCTCCAAGCCGACTGAGATCCGATTCTGAAATTTTGAGATCCAATTCTTGGGAAGCTTATCAAAACGACAGAGACTCAAATGATAGGGGAGGATAAATTTCGATTCGATGAGAGAGAAAAAGAGTGCCGGAATTACTACTAAGGGGATATCCTTCATCAATTTACCGAGCCAGCCAGGAAGAAAGAGCATGGGAACAAAGGCAACCATACTGGTGATGATTGCAAAGGTTACGGGCATAGCGACCAAATGGGTGCCCTTGATCGATGCGTGCAAGGACTTTTCTCCTTTAGACCCAAGGGTGTAAACTGATTCCCCCACCACAATCGCATCGTCCACTAAAATTCCCAACACGACAATAAAGGCAAAAAGCGAAACCAAGTTAATCGAAGCACCCAGCACTCCCATAGTGGCAAATGCACCCATAAAAGAGATGGGAAGACCAATCGCTACCCAAATTGCAAGGGATGGACGCAGGAAGAGGGAGAGGACCAAGAATACAAGCAACAATCCCTGAAAAGCGTTACGAACCATCATTTCCAACCGGCCTTGAAGATAGAAAGAGCTATCCTTCCAGATTGTCATGGAAAGGCCCTCCGGCAGTGACGGGTTTATGTTTTCCACATAATCACTCACTTTTTGTGAAATATCAAGGGGGCTTTGGTTGCCGACCCGGAAAACCCTGAGAGTGACTGCAGGTTCATCCGAGAAATTAGTGTAAAGGACCTTATCCTCAAAGCCGTCCTTCACCCATGCCAAATCATTTAATTTTAGGTTGGATCCATTGGTTGTGGTCATCACTTCCAGTTCATTGAATTCCCTGCCGTCTCGGGCTTTACCCATTGAACGAAGCAAGGTTTCTCCGGAGGATGTTCGGGCGACACCTCCTGGAATATCGACAGAATTCTTTTTCAAGGCCCGGGCCACATCGTCGAAGCTCATTCCATGTTCGCGTAAAGCATTTTCGGAAACTTCGATACCAATTTCTGGTTTTCTGATTCCGACAATCTCTACCTGAGTGATGCCTGATAGGTTGGTCAAATCATCCAGGGTTTTATCGGCAAGCTTGCGCAAAGAATAAGCATCTGCATTTCCATGAATGGCCACGGCGAGGACTTTGCGTTTTTGGGTGGCCACCTCCACCATTGCTTTCTCGGCTTCCTCCGGGAAATTCAAGATTGAGTCAACCCGCACCTTTATTTCATCAGCCAGCAATTTTGCATCTTTGGTTCTTTCCACCTGAACGCTCACCACCCCCACATTCTCGCGGGCAAAGGAAGTCATTTCCTTAATGCCATCCAAATCCCAAATCTTTTCCTCAATCTGTTTGCAAATCCCGTCTTCCACCTCCAACGGGGCAGCACCCGGATAGGGTACGGAAATAGTGACGAGATCGAGATCGAAGTCAGGGAATAGCTCCATTTTTAAACCCCGTATGGAGAAAAATCCTGAAATCAGGATGATTCCCATTAGGAGGTTGGCGGCGACTCCGTTTTTGGCAAACCAAGCAATCATGGATTTGTTTGGTTGGAATCCACAATTTGATTCACCAACTTCACTTGCATTCCCTCGGCAATAATTTCGATTGGGGTTACACAGACTTTATCTCCATTGGATAATCCGTGGGTTACCCATGCCTGCTCGTCGGTTCGGTGGATGACTGAAACCGTGCGGGTGTTTAAACGGTTCTCGGTATCTACGACCAAAATAGTTTCTTGTGTACGAAAAGCAGACTCTGGCACTAG
>DBVA01000093.1:0-3532 GCA_002308735.1 Opitutia bacterium UBA1276
TTTGCCAACAGTTCACCGACCGTACGCACTCTTCGGTTACCCAAGTGGTCAATATCATCGATACCCATATCGAAAATTGAACCAGCATCTTCCTTCGCCTTTTCCTCATTGCTCTTTCCACGTTTGAGATCGGTTAATTTTCTGGTTGCCGCAACAAGATCCTCAACTGTCGTAACTCGAATATCGAGTGGTGTCTCCAGACCCAGTTTCAAGTTAAGCATATGTCGGCCAACTTTTGCCAAATCGTATCTTTTAGAATCTAGAAAGAGCCTTTTGATCAGTGCTTCTGCATTAGCTCTGTCGGGCGGTTCACCAGGTCTAAGCTTTTTGTAAATTTCCTTGAGGGCTTCATCCTTATTTTTGGTGGTATCCTTCTTGAGGCAACGAATGATGGCTCCATCATCAACGGAAGTATCTATGGCACGTAATTGAGACTCTCCAGCCTTTTGAAAAGCACGCAGATAAGTCTTGGTCAAAGGCTCGAACGCCTTGGCAAGTACCGCTCCTTTCGTTCGATCAAACATGGGTTCAATCAATACATAATTAGAAACATTATCCTTTTTGAGAAGATCTTCGATTTGCAAACTTTCGATGTCGTAAAACAATTCGATTATTTTCTGATCGGAGTCCGTATCTTTCTCGGGGTCCCAGTCTAAAAGTGATCTAAGAAAAGTCGTTATAAGAAATTTTCTGCGGCGGCGACGGCGATCCAAGTAAACATAGAGAAGGTCATGCTGGTCAAACTGAGCCTCAATCCAAGTTCCGCGATCCGGAATAATGCGAAAGCCATGAAGGGTTTTGCCGCTGGTGTGCGTAGACTCCTCAAAGCTTACCCCTGGCGAGCGGTGCAATTGACTAACTACGACTCGTTCCGCACCGTTAATGATGAATGATCCTCGCTCGGTTACGATAGGAAGCTCACCCATAAAAATTTCTTCCTCACTGTAAAACGGCTTGCTTTGTCCTTCCAATTCCAAGCGTAACCTCAATTTTACCTGCAAGGGTGCTGCATAGGAGCAATTCTGATCAATACAATCCATCTCCGATAATTTAGACTCTCCTACGGAGTAGCTAACATATTCTAGTCGAGATTTTTCATCATAGCTTAAGATTGGAAAAACTTCACGAAAAACAGCCTCAAGACCAGCTTGCTTGCGGTGTGTAGACGGGACATCTCGCTGAAGAAAATCATGAAAGGAATCAACTTGATTTTGAATCAGGTTGGGTGGGTCTATAACCTCCTTGAGCTTACCGAAGTTTTTTCTTTTGGTGGTTTCCATGATGGACTATGTGAATTGGAGTTTGAGTGGAAAATAAACAGATGAAGCCGCAGGTTGAAATTCAACCATACGGCTTCACCAAAAATTAAAGGATGGAAGAGGAAGGCATTACTTGACTTCAGCCTTTGCTCCTGCGGCTTCCAACTTCTTGGAAATCTCCGCTGCCTCGTCCTTGGAAACACCTTCTTTGACAGGTTTTGGTGCGCTTTCTACCAATTCCTTAGCTTCCTTTAGGCCAAGACCGGTGATTGCTCGAACTTCCTTAATGACGGCAATTTTGTTGCCACCGAACTCGATGAGTATGACATCGAATTCAGTTTTTTCCTCCGCTGCCTCTGCAGAGGCATCTCCGCCTCCTCCAGGTGCTGCTACTGCAACGGCGGCGGGTGCTGCTGCACTAACTCCCCATTTTTCTTCAAGTTCTTTAACGAGATCGGCGATCTCAATTACTGATTGGCCACTGAGCCATTCGACCACTTGGTCTTTTGTTATATCTGACATGTTATGTATACCTCCTTGCCTGAATAGTATTAGTACCTATTGGTGTTTAAGGGTTAGCCCCTAATTTCTTCTAGGTTGGTGGTTATTGTTTGGTGATGAAACGAGTAGTAAGTAACTCGAAAAGAAAATTATACTAGTTTTTGTCGGCTTTCGCTTTAAGAACGGTTACAAAGCCACGAGAGGGTGCACTAAGCAACGAGACCAATTGAGATGATGGTGAGCTAACAAGCGAAAGGAGTTGTGCTCTTAAACTCTCAAGTCCTGGCAACTTGGCCAATTGCTTGATCTCGGACGCATCAAGCAAACGATCGCCCAATGCACCTGCTTTTACGGTAACCTTCTTGGTTTTCTTAAAATATTCGCCCAAAGCTTTGGCGACACCTGAGGCGTCGTCACCACCCACAACGATCGCTGTATGTCCGGATAAATGGGTGGATATTTCGGAAATATCTTTGTCCTTGGTTGCGAGTTTAAGTGAAGAGTTTTTAACTACATGAAATTCAGCTCCTCGATCAGCAAGGTTTTTCCTGAGTTCAGTAGTTTCTTCGGCATTGATACCTTGATAATCAGTTAGAAAGAAATAACTAGACTTTGCCAAATGATTACTTGCTTCTTCGATTAAATATGCTTTTTCGGGTCTCATAATAGAGATTATTGATATTGAGATGAATCAAGTTGAACGCTTGGACTCATTGTACTGCTTAAATATAAGGTTTTTATAAACCTACCTTTGAAGCCATTAGGTCTTGAATTAACAACCGCCTCTAATGCCGCTTGTGCGTTTTCTTCTAATTGCTCATTGGAAAATGATCGTTTTCCGATCACGACTGCCAAAGATCCTGTCTTATCCATTTTGAACTCAACCCTGCCAGCCTTCACTTGATTAATTGCATCCTCCAGATTATCGGTAACTGTTCCAGATTTTGGCGTAGGCATCAAACCTCTTGGACCAAGAACTCTTGCAATGCTACGGACATTTTTCATGGCGGATGTCGTAGACACAGCGACATCAAAATCAAGCCAACCATCTTTGATTTTGGAAATCAAATCTTCAAGTCCGGCAAAATCGGCACCCAATGATTTTGCTTCTTCTACATTTTCCGTGAAAACAAGTACCTTGACTTCCTTACCGCTGCCATGGGGAAGATTAACGGTTCCCCTTACAGCCTGGGAAGTTTGCTTTGGGTCAACACCCAAGGAGAAAGAAACCTCAACAGTTTCATCAAATTTAACTTTATTAAATCCTGCTAGTTTACTAACTGCAGAGGACAATTCTTGTCCACCTTCAGCAAGTTCTTCATCAAGAGAATCCTTATACCTTTTGCTTCTTGCTATCATTTCGGGGTAAGTGTTAATTTTTAACTTCAATTCCCATACTGCGAGCAGTACCTTCGATTATTCTGCATGCTGCCTCTTCGCTAGCTGCGTTTAGATCATTTTGTTTAGTTTTTACTATTTCAATAACCTGCTCCCTTGTGACCGTTCCGACTTTTTCGCGATTAGGAACGCCCGAGCCTTTTGCTAAACCAGCAGCTTTCTTGAGTAGCACAGCAGCAGGTGGGGATTTTAGTACGAAACTGAAAGAGCGGTCTGCATAAACAGTGATAACTACGGGAAGAATCATGCCTGATTGGTCTTTCGTTTTGGCATTAAACTCTTTGCAAAACCCCATGATATTAACGCCTTGGGCACCTAATGCAGGGCCCACAGGTGGTGCGGGATTCGCAGCTCCGGCAGGGAGCTGAAGTTTG
>DBVA01000106.1:0-3052 GCA_002308735.1 Opitutia bacterium UBA1276
CGAGGGTTTTTCAAAAACTGAGCAAAGAGGATTTTGATTTTCACAAGATCAACAGAATGCTCTTTTTTTGGTTTTATTTTATTTTCTTGGGTTCGGTTTTGTTTTTCTTTTTAGGAAAACCGCTCATCAATGTGATTTCCAATGGAGTTTATCTGAATGCCTATCCAATTATTTTACTTTTTAGCGGATTGTGCCTGATAGAAACTGCTTTTTGTGCTGTTGATCTCCCCATAACTCAGAAAAGAAAGACCAAATATATATTAGGGACTACGATTTTCGGGTCTCTGATCGGTTTACTAAGTGCCTTTCTCTTGATTCCTGAAATGGGTCCTATTGGTGCAGTTCTTTCACTAATTATCTCTTCTTTTTTAATACGAATAATTAATTCTATGATTAAGTTTCGAATGACCCGAATCTTATTCATAGAACTTAGGGTCACGCCCTATGTAATTGCTTATTTCGTGGCAATGACATTACACTTTGCTGGTCTTGAAGAGCTTGTCCCCTCTTTGCTCCTCACATCCATGACTTTGATAAGCCTTCATTGGGTTGTGATCGAGAGGAAGTCCCTATTGACCTTATGGAGTCGATTGAATATCCAATAGCATGTTGCCATTGTACGGAGTCCTAGACGACAAATGAATCTCAAAAAGACCAAAATTATTGCTGAAATCGGTAACACTCATGAGGGGTCCCTTGGCTTGGCTAAGCAAATGATTCGAGTGGCAAGAAACTGCGGAGCGGATGCTGTTAAATTTCAGTGTCACATTTTTGATTCGGAAAGCTTGGATTCCGCTCCCAATCCACCTTATTTCAAGGATGAGACACGCAGGCAGTACTTTGAAAGAACCTCTTTCAATAAGGATCAATGGATGTTACTTAAAGAGTATACGGAAAAAGACTGTAAGACTGAATTTCTTGTTTCTCCTTTTTCAAATGATGCCGTCGACCTAATGGAAAGCATTGGCATAAATGCTTTTAAAGTTGCTTCCGGTGAAGTGACCAATGTTCCTATGCTTAGCAAGATTGCCATAACTGGTAAACCGGTCTACCTCTCCAGTGGCATGAGTAATTGGTCGGAATTGGATCGTGCCGTGAAGGTTTTGATGGAGAAAGGATGTCCTGAACTGACTATCCTTCAATGCACATCGGATTATCCTTGTTTACCGGAAAATGCAGGATTAAATATATTGGATGAATTGAAAACCAGATACCCTGGTCATAAGTATGGCTTCTCGGACCATACTTTAGGAATGACCATACCGATTGCAGCGGTTTGCATGGGTGCTACCGTTGTAGAAAAACACTTTACCTTATCGAAGGAAATGTATGGAAGTGATGCCCAGTTTTCGGCCGAACCCAAGGAATTCGAGGATTTTGTTACAGCAGTCCGGGACTTAGAGCGAGCTTTGTGTTCTCGTGTGAACAAGAACAAAAAGGCAGAGACTTTGCACGAGATGAAATCCACTTTCGAGAAGTCAATTGTTGCAGCTAGGTCTTTACAAAAGGGTCAAGTACTCTGCGAAGATGATTTAGCTTATAAAAAACCCTCTATTGGGCTCTCCGCTTCTTGTTATAAGGAAGTTCTCGGCAGTACCTTGAAGAATTCCTTGAAAAAAGACATGTTGATTACGAGGGAGGATATCCAATGAAATTTATTAAGAGAATGGAAGCCATGCAATAATGAGATTTAAATCAAATTACAAATTCGCTCATGCGAATGTGAAAAGGTTCAATCAATGAAAAGACGAAAGATTTGCGTATTTGTAGGCAGTCGAGCGAACTACAGCAGTATCAAGTCTGTGATGCAGGCGGTAAGAAGCCATCCCAAGTTGATTTTGCAAGTGGTTACTGGAGCTTCTGCCTTGCTTGATCGATTTGGTCGGGTTGATGACTTGATTAGGGAAGATGGGTTTCAGCCAGATTATTCCTTCCACAATATAGTAGAGGGTGAAACCCCTTCTACTATGTCAAAGTCTACGGGTTTGGGGGTGATTGAAATGTCTATGATTCTGGACAATTTGAAACCGGATCAATTGATTGTGGTCGGAGATCGCTTTGAAGTCATGGCTGTTACCATAGCCGCAGCTTATATGAATATATGCATAGTTCACACTATGGGAGGTGAAGTCTCGGGAACCATCGATGAAAGTATCCGCCACGCCATTACAAAGTTTGCTCACATTCACTTCCCTGCAAATGAAGACGCCAAGAAGCGGATTATTAAATTGGGGGAGGATCCAGAGTTTGTATACAACTGTGGATGCCCGAGAATGGACCTTGTGAAGGAGGAGTTAACCAATGATTCTTCAGCTCTTTTGTCGGATATCTTTGAAAAATACGGAGGGGTTGGTTTCGCTCTTGATTTAAGTAAACCTTTTCTTCTTGTTTCCCAGCATCCGGTTACGACGGAGTATGGCCAAAACCGAAGACAAATAGAGGAAACTTTGTCTGCTCTGAATGAATTGAAAATACAAACTTTATTACTATGGCCAAATGCTGATGCTGGAAGTGATCATATTTCGAAGGGAATAAGAACCTTTCGAGAGCAAAATCAACCTAAATGGCTGCATGTTTTTAAGAATTTACCCACCAACTACTACATACATCTTCTCAAAAAAACCGATTGTCTTGTAGGTAACAGCAGTTCCGGGCTACGAGAGGGAGCCTTTATAGGAACACCGGTTGTGAATGTAGGCACGCGCCAAAAAAGAAGGATGCGAAGCAATAATGTTATGGATGTAGGCTATTCGGCCAAAGAGATTAAGTTTGCCATTGAAAAGCAATGCGAAAGGGGTCCGTACGAAAAGAGTCCGATCTACGGAAACGGCACTGCGGGACTTCAGATCGCAGAGATTTTGGTTAGCTCCAATCCCCCTATACAAAAGACCATTGTTTACTGATGAGAGTTGTTGGGATTATTCCTGCAAGAGCGGGGTCCAAGGGCATAAAGGATAAAAACAAAAAACTCCTTCTTTTCAAACCCCTCATTGAATACACTTTGGAAGCAGCCTTGGCTTCCAAATTGGATGCTATTTGTGTGACAACTGAT
>DBVA01000179.1:0-6225 GCA_002308735.1 Opitutia bacterium UBA1276
CTTGGTCTCTTCCGGCTTTGGTCGGGTTAAGTGAAATGACTTACGACTGTCTGGAGTGGAATATGTTACCTCAGCTCCATCTTCTAAGTTATTGGGTTCGAAAACTTGAATGAATTTTTTCAATACGAGATATTCTAGTCCCCATTTCAATTTAGACAAAAAAGACCCAAAAAAAGCCCCTATCGAAAATACGACAAGGGCTTTTTATTAGGAAAGTATCGGATACTTATTCCGATGCATCACCTTCTGGTGCGTCACCTTCGTGAGAGTGGTCGCCTTCTTTGCAGCACTCACCGTCAGCTCCGCAGCATTCGGCTTCGCTAGCACCACCACCACAGGAGGCAAATAATCCGATGGAAAGTATTCCGAGGATGAAAAGCAAGTTCTTCATGATATTTAGCAATTTATTATATAGTAATTATAGTTGAATGTGCCGTTTTACCGACATACCTTAGGTTTTCAGATCAAAAATTTAAGTCAAGTTGAAAGTCGGAGCACGAATGAGGGCTTACTTTTCTAAAATAAAGGTCTCAAGGGAGGGTAATCCAATAATTTGTTTCCCATTGGTAACAAAAATTTGTTCACCCTCTTCCGGCTTTATGGTTTTTAAACCGGTGAAGGAACCAAAGGCGGGAAAGATTATGCGGTTTTTACTAATTTGAAAGCAAGAGGATCTTTCCCGGGTTCTTCCCTTGCCTCTGAGAGCATATCCGGGATGGACATGACCAGCAAAATAAGGCTTTGAAGAAGTGGCAACAGGATGATGCCGGCAATCCCAATTCAATAGGCTCCAAGGTTCGTCGTGGCATTCGATCGCGAGCTCGGGCCATGGGTCTCCGGAGCTGAGGTCGTGGTTTCCTCGGATTAAATGAAGCTTCAGTTCCGCGAATTCTTCCCGCCAAAGAAAAAGAAGATTTCGAAGCACTTGAGTCTTAGATTGTCTGGCATGGATGAAATCTCCAAGGAAAATAATCCGTTCGGTACCAGTCTTTTCAACGATTATAGATAGCTTTTGGAGATCATCTTCCGTAGTTATTTCAGGTATGGGGATGCCTGCTTTCCGAAAAGCTGCTGCCTTGCCAAAGTGGGGGTCGGCAAGAAAAAGGGTGTTTTCTTTTTCCCAAAAGACCGCTTTTTCTGGAAGTAATTGAAGGGTTTCACTTTGCCAAAGTATTCTCATATAAAATTAGGCAAAACCTTCCAATTCCTTTGCCATTCTGCTCACTCGGTCGCTCCATGACTCAGTGCTTACTTGAGTCCTGAGTGACTCGGCCCATAATGGGAATGCGAAAGGAGTTAGACGCTTGGGAGAGCGGAACAGAATTTCCTGTTCTTGAATCTCAATGAGCTTATTTTGAATCCTCTGAATTTCCAGTTGACGCTCGAGCACCTCTCTGCGGGATTGGGTAAGCAGAAGGTTTTCTGGATCATATTTTGCAAAAACATCAAAGAATAAGCCTCCTGATGCCTGAACCTGTCGAGCTGATTTTTGGGCACCTGGATATCCCTGGAAGATCAAACCTGCAACTCTTGCGACTTCGCGAAATTGTCTCTTAGACATTTCGCTCAGATTCATGCAATCCAGTAATTCATCCACCAAACCCTCCGGATCCAAAAGATTTCTCCATTGCTCTGGATTAATTTCAAAGTCCAGGTTTGAGCAAAGATGAAAGCCATAATCATTAAAGGAAACCGATAAGGACATCGGAGCCAGTTTAGAAATTCTGTAACTCAACAAAGCGGCTAAGCCTTCATTGGCCAGTCTGCCTGCAAAGGGGAAAAGAAACCAATTACTTCCATCCTTTGTCTTGGTGGTTTCAATGAGGAATTGATCGGGGTTGGGGAGGGCAGAGTTTTTGTTCTGAATTTCCAGGGTTGGAGCAAGGGCTTTCATTTCTGAACTTTTAAAGTGTCCGTTCTTGGCTTGTTTTAATTTCTCTTTGACTGCATTGGACAACTCAGATGAGAGGGGAGATTTACCACCTCCCCAGACTGGAATCGCTCCTTTACCTGATTTTGCCTTGCTAACAATTGCAGTTAAATCCCGAATTCTCTCAAGTTTGAGCAGTTTTCCGGCGAAGAAAAAATTGGATTTCGGCTTGATTCTGGAAATAAAAGATTCCTCGATAGTACCTAAGGTTTTTCCGGATTTAAACTTTACGGTTATGGCCGAGTCACTGGTTATCGTACCAATGGACATCCGGTGAAAGCGCCCAATCAATTTGGACTCCACCCGGTGGATCCCATTTTGTGCAATCACTCTTTTAAACTGATCATAGGCACGAAGCGTTTTTCCTCCCCTGATGATGAAGTCTAAGGTCCAGCTCCATTCCTCTTCGCTGAGATCCCGATAGGACCAGGCGGAGCGAATTTCTTGAAAGGTTTCTTTTTCTTCAAATCCTCCAGCGAGTGCGAGGGTAATCAAATGCTGAGCCAATAGATCAAGCGGTGCCCGTAGTGGTTCACGGTCTTCAATTTTTCGATCGACCATTGCATCCCGGGCAGCGGCATACTCAACCAGTTCCATGGCTTGAGTAGGTACACAAATCACTTTACTTTCCGCACCAGGTTGGTGACCACATCGCCCGGCCCGCTGAAGCAAGCGGGCAACTCCTTTGGGACCTCCGATTTGAATCACTTGTTCAACCGGTGAGAAATCCACACCCAAATCCAGGCTGCTGGTGCAAACCACAGCCCGAATACTTCCATCCCGTAGCCTGTTTTCCACAATCGTGCGATCCTTACGATCGAGGGAACCATGATGAATACCTAGGTCTTCTTCCCATTTCGGACGGACAGACAACAAAGCGTGATACCAGTATTCGGTTTGGGATCGAACATTGGTAAAGACCAAAGTGGTTTTAACTTTTTCAATTTGTTGAGCAACTTGTTCGACTAATCGTCCGCCCAAATGTCCAGACCATGGAAATTTTTCCATGTTTTTTGGGATAATAGTTTGAACGGAAATTTTCTTCTTTAAGTCTCCATTAATTAGTACTCCCTTCTTGGAAGAACCAGTCAAGGTCGACCTTGCAGTTTCAAGATTTCCTAGGGTTGCAGACAGACCCCATGATTTAATGAAAGGATTCCATTTACGAAGCCGGGCAAGGCAAAGCTCAGTTTGGGTGCCTCTTTTGCTCGAAAGGAGCTCATGCCACTCATCCACTATAATCCCTCGCAGGTCGCTGAAGGACTCTTTGGTTTCCGGGTAGGAAAGCAGTAAGGATAAACTTTCCGGGGTGGTTACTAAACAGCTTGGGAAGCGTTTGCGTTGGCTTGCCTTGACCGAGCTCGTGGTATCCCCGGACCTTGACTGAATAGTCCAGGGAATCTTGAGGCCTTCCGCCAGTTCCAGAAGAGATTGGGTGGTGTCCTCAACCAGTGCTCTTAAGGGAGTGATCCAAAGGATACGAAGCTTAGGAGGCCTTTTGGGGAAAGTACCATTCTTTTGTTCATTGATCCATTCAATCAATGGAGGTGCCCACACCGCAAAGGTTTTTCCCGTCCCGGTAGGGGCATGCAATAGCCCGCTCTTCCCATCGGCATAAGCTTGCCAAGTTTTTCTCTGAAAAGAAAATGGTTTCCATTTCTTACCCTTGAAAAAAGCTTCCACTTTCTTTTGACCCTCCGAATAGTTCACCCGTTCCAAAATTAAAATTTAAAAGAGTAAGGCTTGTTTTCCCGAAGAAGGAAGTAATAATTCCGGGCCTTCATTTCTGCTTGAATTCACCCTGGAACTGACTTGGAAAGTATCAATCCTTGGTTGTTTTACTTTCATGATCTCCTGCAGTTCGGGTTCGTTTATATCGGGCTGCATCCAGGAAGCCCAAAGCTCTCTTGGGATAATCAAAGGGGCACGGTGGTGAATATGAAGAATTTCGGGGGAAGCGGAGCGTGTTAGGATTGAAAAAGCAAAGCTTTCATCTAGTCCGGTATCGAGCCAGATCCCACCGATGGCGAAGGTATCCGGTTTTAAAAGTTGATGATAGAAGGGATATTTTTGCGATTCTACCTGCTGCCATTCGAACCAACCATCCGCTGGTATTAAGCACCTGCGTTGACGAATAGAATCAGAAAAAATTTCTTTATCGGTTACCGTTTCAGATCGTGCGTTGATCGGAAAGAATTCCCCCCCCGGGTTCTTTTGGGAACGATTGCTACCCCATTGCATCGAAGTCCAAATATATCGGTTTCCCCGATCGATAATAACGGGGTGAGCTTGACCGGGAGCTCGATTATACCTTGGTTTCTCTAAACCGTCAAAAGGGCCATACTGTCGGGTGAATTTCTCTGGGTTGGTTTCTTTTAGAGTATATCGACCACACATGATTAGAGATAGCCTAGAGGCTTAGGAAGGATCGGGCAAATGACTGAGGCTTGCCTCGGGTCTACTTCTCTCATCTTCCTCGTCGGCTAGGAAAAGTTTATGCATTTGAAAACCTGCCCGAAAAGGAGCTCCGTGTTCCTTGACCCATTCATTGATAGACTTTAAAACCTTCGGATTTTGACTTTGAGACCATTCTGGGTGAAGCCAAACGGGTTCATTTAAATCCTTCAAGGGAATAGCTTCACACCATGTTTTAATGCTGTCCTCATTTTCCACGATAATTTTCCATTCATCCACGAGTTCGAAAGTTTCTTCAATCGGGGGTGCTGCTGATTTTGGGCTAACTGTCACCCAATCCATCTCGCCCATGATCGGAAAAGCACCACAAGTTTCTATGTGGACGGGAAGATTCCGACTTCTTAACTGGTAGGACAAGCCAACTAAATCATGAATGGCAGGCTCACCCCCGGTAATGACTACGATTTCCGGACATGCATAAAAAGCTTCGTCGGCTAGATCGGTACTATTGAGTCGTTCTATATTATCCGGCTTATGTTTTGGATGCCAGGTTCCTGCGGAGTCGCACCATGGGCAGTGAACAGGGCAGCCATGAAGGCGAATGAAAAAGGCCGACTTTCCGAGATGGATGCCTTCTCCCTGCCAGGAATGAAAGCGCTCGTATACTGGAAGTTCACTCATATTAAAGATGGATCATAAAGGGCGGAATTTTTACTGTCTTCTTCCAAGCGTAAGCATTGAATTTTTGCACGACCCTTAGTCTTGGCATCTACCATCGATTGAAATGTATGGTATAGAAACTCGGCAATTCCCTCACAAGACGCACTATCAACCCAAGTTATTTTGAGCAAGCCCTGCTCCTGGAGGGATTCCAATAACCCCCTTTGAGGATCCGTGGAACATAAGACCATTCCATGGTCCAAATTCTCCTCGATCCAGTCTTCAATGAAGTGAAGATCACCAAAGTCGACCACAAATCCGTTGTCATCCAAAGACTCGGCTACAAAAGTGATTGTTATTGCCCAACTATGTCCATGGATTCGGGAACATCTTCCAGCATGCCTGGGTTGACGGTGGGAGAGGGGAATATCGCGATAGGTTTTACTGCAAGTTATCATAAGTTTATTCAAGCAAAATTAAGATTCATATTCAGTCGGGTCTGGCACCTTGGCGATCGCAAAAGCTTCTTTTCTTTCGACACAAGTCCCACATTTTCCGCAATGTAATTCACGCCCGGCGTAACAGGACCAGCTCAGATGCAAGGGGGCCCCTAATTCCATTCCCTTTTTGACTAAGTCAGCTTTGGAAAGGTTTACGAATGGACGATGTAAGTTCAGGTTCTTCCAATCTGCCAAGCCGAGTGCAGTTTCCATGGCATCGGCAAAGGCAGGCCTACAATCAGGATAAATAGTATGATCCCCAGCATGGGCCGCATACGCAATCGTATCGAAGTTAACCGAAAGGGCATATCCAGCGGCAAGAGCAAGCAAGATCATATTTCGATTAGGAACCACGGTAGCTTTCATTGATTCCTCTGCATAATGACCTTCAGGAAGTTCGATGTTCGGATCAGTCAGGGAACTACCTCCGAGGATATCGGCTAAATTCGGAAGGGTCAAAATGCGATGGGGAAGATTTAATTCCTCCGCAATCAAAGAACTATGCTCTAATTCTTTTTCATGTCTCTGTCCGTAATTTATGGAAAGCAAACGAACCGCAGCCTTTTCCTCAATCAACTGCTTAGCCAGAACGGTGGAATCAAGACCACCAGAGAAAAGAACCACAGCCTTCATCAAGTAAGAAACATAAAAATCATAAGTTAATTAGAACTCGATAACCATAGAGAGAATGAGGTCGAACTTGAAACTTATTTTTCATCC
>DBVA01000090.1:0-16738 GCA_002308735.1 Opitutia bacterium UBA1276
GTTCCAATGGTTGAGTCTAAAAGACCGATCGATCAGGCTATCGGTTACAATACTAAGCCTAAAGAAATGGAAGTCGAAGGAGAGGAAATAAAAAGTTTAGTTCCCGTGGGCAATTTTTGATCAAGAACTTTTTTGATTTAGCTCATTGATCAAACTCCAAGGCACCTTCCGAATTAAGTTTTCGGTAGTAGCAACCCTGTCTGGGGATTCCATCAGCATCTTTGGTATGACAAGCCCCTTTTCCTCGAGGTTTGACCTTGTAAAGGATTGAATTCTGTTCGCAGTTCACCCGAATTTCAATGATTTCCAAAAAGTCACCGGAAGTCTTCCCCTTGATCCATAGTTCATTCCGGCTGGTACTCCAAAAGGTTGCCATACCTTCAATCCTTGCGGTTTTGAGGGCTAGTTCATTTGCATACCCAACAATAAGAACCTCTCCCGTTTCGTGATCTTGTGCAATTGCGGGAATGATATCCTCTCCGCATGACGCTACTTTCTTTAATTTGGAAAAATCAAGATTTAATAGGGCTCCTTCTTCAAGATCGTGATGGTTCATTTTTTAAAAACAAGCTAGTTATTAATGGCTCTTTTCCACGGATGAAATAAAACCTAGGACGAAGGCTTTCATATGCGGCAATGCTTTTTGGGAAGCTTCTTCCACATCTTTGTGACTCAGGCTATGTTTACTTATTCCAGCAGCTAAATTACTGATGCATGAAAGGGCTACGACCCTCATGCCCAGAGCATTTGCGACCATGGCTTCAGGAACGGTTGACATGCCTACTGCGTCCGCTCCAAGTTTTGCAAATGCTTGGATTTCAGCTGGGGTTTCAAAAGCGGGACCGGATAGAGCCAAGTAAACCCCTCGGTGAATGGTAATTTCCTGGTCAGTACCAATCTTAAGGATTTCGTCAATGAGTTTTGGGTCGTAAATTTTTGTCTGATCCGGAAATCGAGGCATGTTAGGATGAACCACCGGACCTTGTAATGGATTCCCGCACATAAAATTGATATGATCATCTAGGACCATAATATCACCAACTTTAAAACCAGTAGAAATTCCTCCCGCTGCATTTGTTAGCAGTATGGTCTTGGAATTCATTTCGTAGGAAAGGAGAATGGGAAATCGTATAGGGTCCCAGCCTACACCCTCATACAAATGCCTTCTGCCTTGAAAAATTAGGACTTGAATGCCATCGAAATCAGCAAGTATAAGCTTACCGGCATGCCCCTTAATCGTGGTATCCCCGATTCCTGGAATTTCGGAGTAGTTTAAGCTGCGGGTAGATGGAAATGCCTCCACGACTTCCCCCCAGCCCGATCCACAAATTATGGACATAGAAGGAGTAATTTGGCCCCATTTTGAGGTTATGAAATCGATGCTTTCTTGCACAAGGGAGAGAGGCATTTGTTTAGTGCTATCCACCATAAGAGAGGGTTTTCCCATCCAGTTTAATATCAAGATGGTTGGAGTGATCCTCCTTTTTGCTTTCTTCAGTATAACCCACCCTTTTTGCTTCAATGCCATAGGAATTCCCTATGCCAATCAAGGTATCGATCGCTTTAGGTTCGCAGTAGGCTTCAAAACGATGCCCCATGTTGTATACTTGATACATTTCTTGATCACTGGTTCCGGATACTTTTTGAATTTCTTGAAAAAGTGGAGGGGATTCAAATAAGTTATCCTTTATGTGGTGAACTTGATTTCCAAATCGCATGCATTTGGTTTGGCCCCCTCCGGAACAATGGACGAACCCCCGTATTTGTTCACCGCATTCTTCAATGATCTTCCTGGCAATGGGTAGATAAGTCCGGGTAGGACTTAGGAGGGCTTCCCCGACCTTGAGTTGGGAATGGGGAAGTGAGTCCTGCATCCGGTGTGGGCCACAATATAAATATTCAGGATTAGTTTCAGGATCAAAGGATTCCGGGTATTTTTCTAGGTAGTGCTTAGAAAGTAATTCGTGCCGGGCACTGGTTAGGCCATTACTACCTATTCCGCTATTCTCACGCTTTTCATAGGTTGCTTGGCCACAGGAAGAAAAACCAACAATAGCCAGACCCGGGAGAATGTTATGATTATCGATAATGTCTTTCCTTTGAGCTACCGCTACTGCACATGAGTCCACGGTAACGGTTCCGGTAAGGTCACCCACATCTGCAGTTTCTCCTCCCCCACTTTCCACAGATATCCCCAAAGACCGAAGATTTTCTAGGAATTCTTCGGTTCCTTCAATCAAGGCTGCTAGTGCCTCTCCGGGAAAATTTTTTGCATTTCGATTGACCGTACTTGAGAGGACAATCCGGTCCCAGATTCCAACACAGGCAAGATCATCCAAATTCATCACAATACTGTCTTGAGCAATGCCATGGAAAACCTCGAGGTTCCCAGTTTCTCTGTACCATAAATACCCAAGAATTGATTTGGTACCTGCACCATCTGAATGAATGAGGTTACATAAGGCTTGGTTCCCAGTAAGTAAATCAGGGGTGATTTTACAGAACGCACCCGGGAAAAGACCCCGGTCCATATGGTCTACAATTTTATGCACTTCTTCTTTGCTCGAAGAAACTCCGCGTTGGTTGTATCTGTTTTGTGATGAGTCCATTTGTATATTTAAATATCTTGCTTGAGGGAAATCGTTTTCGAAAGCAAATTCTAAACTTTTAGCACAGTTTTGATATTATGAAAATACAAAGCTATCAAAGTTACCAAGCCTTTGCCGCAAGGGCAGAAAAATTTTGGCTTAAAGAAGAAGCCATGAATAGCCTGTTTTGGGAATTTTCTGAAAAGAAAAGAAGCGGGTTCAAGCCTAAATGGATGGGAAATATATTCCATAAAAAGCGTGTCATAGGTAGTGCTTTAATAACGGAAGCATCTTATATTCTTACCTCAATGAGTGATCGGAACGCAATCGAGCACCTGGTAAAATACTTAATCCCCCAAAATATTACCCCTAAAGGCATTACTGGTCCACAGCATGAGGTGAAAAACTTTGCAAAGCTTTGGAATCAACAAAATGCGGCATTTAATTTGAATGTGACCCAATCTTTTTCTGTACTGTTGTCACCAGCCAAATTTTCTTCGGTTCATTCTTCTTCAAAAATAGTAAAGGTTAGCAACTTGGAGTGGCCAAGGGTTTTGGTATGGGCGAAAGCGTTCGCGAACGAGTCGAATCCAAAACTGAATCAACATCAAACCATAAAGTTGGCAAAACAAATGAAGGAGGATGGCCAGCTTTTTGTTTTAAAAAATATCCATGGTCAAACTCAGGCTATGGGTGGATTTGGCAGATTTACTCCAAACGCTTCGGTGATTAATATGGTTTATGTTAACCCTGAAAAGCGAAAGAGAGGAGTTGCCACCGACTTGACCTTGAAGTTACTGGAATATAGCAAGGCATCCGGATACAGAAAAAGCATTTTGTTTTCAGATTATCTAATGGATGGAAATCTCTATAAAAACATTGGTTTTCTGGAAAAAGGTTTGATTCAGGAAATTGCTTTTGAAGCAATGACCTAATCTTCCACTCGCAAGTTTCTACTGCCGTCTTTGAAATGAGCGATTAATTTGGCCTTATTTTGTAGAGAACTGGCTTTACTGAAAATTTTGCCTTCCTTATTTTTTATGTAAGCGTAGCCTTTTTTAAGGGTAGATTGTAAACTACAATTTGTGAGACGATGATCAAGTGATTGGAGTTTGTCGGCCATTCTTTCTTTTCGGTGCCGAAGGTAAGTTTTTAAACGATTTTCAACCTCGTCAAGATGTTGGTGCTGCCTTTCAATTTGTGAAATGGGTGAACTACTTTCCAGCCTGACTTTGAGAAAATCGAGGCGGTCTATTTTTTGGGAAAAGAAGTATTTTGGAGCCCTTAAAAAACGATTTGAAATTTCATCAACCGATTCCCGATGAGCCAAGAAAGCCGAGCTTATCCATTCGGCTGCTCCAGAAGGAGTCTCAGCGCGAAGATCGGCAACGAAATCAGTTAAAACAAAATCTGTTTGATGCCCAATTGCCGAGATAGTTGGAATATTACAACCTGCAAGTAATCGAACTAAATTTTCATCGTTAAAGGCCCAAAGATCCTCCAAAGACCCACCTCCTCGGGTAATCACAAGGAGATGAATATCCCAGGTCATCGCTTTTTGAATTGCATTACGCAGAGCAGCAGGAGCTTCTTTACCTTGTACGCTCGAGTTAAATAAAAATAATGATCCACCCCATTCACGCCGTTTCAGAATGCTCAGAAAGTCTTGTAAGGCTGCACCCGTTAACGAAGTGACGACACCAATTTTGTGGGGTATGCTTGGAAGTACTTTCTTGCGACTTTCATCAAAAAGACCTTCTTCCATTAAGGATTTTTTGAGTTTCTCAAATTTTGCCCGAAGGCTTCCCATTCCATCTTGCATCAGGTGTTTAACTCGAATTTGATAATCACCCCTTGCTTCATACACGGTTATATCACCAAAAACCAAACACTCATCGCCCTCCTTTGGCATGTAGGATAATCCCATGGCGTCACCCCGGAATAAAACGGCTTTCAATTGAGATTTAGAATCCTTGAGAATAAAATAAAAATGTCCACTTGAATGAGATCGAAGGTTTGATATTTCTCCCCGTATCCAAATTTGAGAAAATTTATATTCCAAAGTTTTTCGAACCTCTCTTGTAACATCCGAGACATTCAGAATAGGAGTATCTTCTTCTTCCTGCTTAAATAATTCAGTCTGCATTTTTTTACTTTTTTAGAACCATTTTCCCAACGAGTATCATGATTATGATTAAACAAATGCCAATCCATAGATAGGTCCAGTCACCGCTAAAAATTCCAGCAAAAGTTAAAACATACCCACAAGCGGTTACCCCAATAATGGGAACGGAAATAAGAAGGTATTGCAAAAATGGCATTTGGAGAATACCGAGACCATAATTGGAGAAAATAAAGGGGACCCCAGGGGTTAGGCGAAGAATCATGGCCCATTGAAGTAAATTATGGGGGGGAGATTTTGGAAGTTTAAATTTGGTTCGGTTTAGAAGTTTTTGTAGGGCGGACCGGGCAGGTCCACGAGCCAGCCAATAGGTCCAGGAAAGATTGGCGATCAAGGATAGAACACAAAATAAACAAGCTGTCCAAGCACCATGTTGCTCCGCCCAAAGACCTGCTAAGGTTAGTAAAGGAGCAACCGGAAGTACAAAACCCGGTAGAATAACAATGGCCAGGAAAAGAAAAAGGCCGTTCTTTAACAAAATTCCTTTGAATGAATCCCACAAGGAATCAATGCGATTTTCTAAATCCTCTCCACCGAAGGATAGAAAAATGAAATAGGCGAGTAAGATAAGGCCAAATAACAGAAATACTCCACAAAAGAGCAAAAAAATGCTTTTGCGATTAATCACAGTATTCCTACGGTCCAGTTAGGGAGTGGAATTATTTAGGTTTAAACTTTGATTCTGATCCGTGGGTAAATTCCCAGGATACTTTTCAACTAAAGGAATGGTTTGGTTGGAATCGTTGGTTTGCTGGTCTGCAACATATGAGTTGTAAAAGGGTATCAATAAAATAACTCCCAGAGCCAAGACCAGTAGAAGAGTGAAGAATTCAAGACGGCTAAAGCCAGATTTGGAGGAGTACTTATTCATCCATTAGAAAGTAGACGAGGTTATAGAAAAGTAAAAGAGTATTTCCCCTTATTTTTTGACAAACCACAATACAATTGCAGGAAGGGAAATGAATATCAATGCAGCAATACCAAGGATCATTTGGGTACGAAAAGCTTTTTGGATATTTTCGGGAGTATTGGGGGAAGGTGGGTTTCCCCATTCGTCGTCGTTTGATTCTTGCTCTTTAAAATTGTTTTCCATCATTGAACTAGTAAACAAAACTAGATTCTGATACAAAGTTAAAAAATTCAATTCATGCCATTTTTTAATCGTATAGCAATATTGGGTCCGGGACTACTTGGGGCTTCCCTTGGAATGGCAATTAGGAAGCGAGAAATAAGTAAGTCGATTCGAGTATGGGCCCGAAAGCAAAGTTCACTCCAAAAATGTAAGGAAGAAGTTTGGTGCGACGAGATTTCCTCCTCGGTGGAAGAGGCAGTAAATGCTTGTGATTTGGTTGTGGTTTGTACCCCCATTAAGCACATTGAGGAGACCTTACGAAAAATTATCCCGAAATGTCCTGAAGATACCATAATCACCGATGTCGGGAGTGTGAAGGGATCTATTTGTAAAGTCGCGAAGGAATCATCTTCGGGAAAAGGGACATGCTTTATCGGCTCTCATCCCATGGCGGGTTCTGAAAAATCTGGAATGGAAAATGCCACCGCAGAATTGTTCGAAAACCGGACCTGTATGATTACGCCATATCCAGAGGACAGCATTGTTGAAATCGAGAAACTGGAAAGCTTTTGGAGGCTCTTGGGTATGCAAGTACACCGTGAAACTCCCAAAGATCATGATTCGATTGTTTCGAGTATTAGTCACTTACCCCACCTAATTGCATCTAGCTTAGCGGACCATTTAGCTTCCTGTCCGGCGAGTTGGTTAGAAATGGCTGGCCAAGGATTTAAGGATACCACCCGGATTGCGCAGGGAGATCCAGCCTTGTGGTGTGAGATTATGAAGTCCAATCGAGAAAATCTTTGCGATTCATTGGACCAGTGGCAAAAGTCAGTGGATGAAGTTCGTTCCTTATTGCACGCAGAAAAATGGGATAATTTGACCCAATATTTATCCGGCGCAGCGGATCACCGTAAAAAAATTAGATCCTAAGAGTGGAAAGTTTAGAAATCATTCCTTTCGTGCAAAAATGCACCGCCACTGTTTCGGTACCTGGTTCCAAAAGCATTTCTAATCGTGCCCTTATTTTGGCAACCTTAACCAAGGCATCTGTCAAGCTTCAGGGTATGCTTGTCAGTGAGGATGTTGAGCTGATGAGAAAAGCACTTCTTTCCTTAGGAGTTAAAATTGATGAGGGAACGGATCAGAATGAATTAATTGTTCATGGATGCGGGGGCATTTTCGATGTCAAGGAACAGGATATTTTTGTTGGGAACGCTGGTACGGTTGCCCGATTTTTAACCGCACTGCTTGCCACTCAAAGGGATGGCGTCTACAGGTTGGATGGAACTGCGGCGATGAGAAAGCGACCGATGTTAGAATTAATCGAAGCCTTAGAAAATCTCGGCTGCCAATTTGAATTTTTAGAAAAGAAGGGTTGCTTCCCTTTTGTGATGCAAACCAGAGGATTAAAAAGTGAAGCCTGGAATGTGGATGCAACCAAGAGCAGTCAGGTCTTGTCTGCTCTTCTAATGATTGCGCCTACAATAAATAAAAAAACGACTATACAATATGCTGGCGGAACGGTTTCCGAACCCTTTGTAGATTTAACTCTAAAAATGATTCAGATGTTTAGCACTCAGGAAAAATGCTCTGCAGAAAAAATGGACTCCGAAATTTCGATTTTAAGCGAAGGATATCGCACCAATGATTTTACTTATGAAATTGAACCGGATGCAACCGCAGCCAGTTATTTTTTAACTCTTCCAATCGTTACGAATGGAAATTGTAGGGTTTTGGGAATATCTAAAATTATGGACCAAGGAGATGCTGCTTATGTGGAAGTTCTGGAGGAAATTGGATTTCGTATAGTAGAAGATAATACGGGAATTACTTCCACTTTTGTGGGTGGAGCCGAAAAAGTGGAATTTGATTTCAATGCTATTTCTGACACATTTCTGACTTTAGCTGCGATCACACCAATTTTACCAAAAGGAGTAAAAATTTATGGCATTGCACACACCCGTAAACAGGAAACCGATCGAGTAAAAGCAATGGCAATCGAACTTCGTAAACTGGGTCAAAAAGTAATTGAAACCGAAGATAGCCTCGAAATTTATCCCAATTTGGAATTTCTCAAACAAAAGGCATCTTCCGGGATTAGCATTGATACCTATCATGATCACCGATTCGCAATGAGTTTCGGAATTCTTGGATGTTTTGATTTGTTTAGCAATGGCCAACCGTGGCTTACGGTCAACAATCCCCTATGTTGTGCTAAAACTTTTCCAGATTTTTTTGAGAGGCTGAAAATGGCTCGGCTAGAATCACATGGATAGTACCTTTCATGTGGTTGCGATTGATGGAGGTGCTGGTACGGGTAAGTCTACCACTGCATCCTTGCTTTCAAAAAGATTAAACTTTTTGCATGTTGATACTGGATCGCATTATCGCTCCGTCACCAAACATTTACTGGATAACGAAATCAGTCTGACGATGCTCGATTCCTACTTTGACCAAAATAATATACTGTTAACTTCGGAGGTTAATGAAAATCGCTCACATTTAGCGATCAACGGACTAGTGTATGCCTCGGACTTATTAAGGTCCGCGAAGATAAATCAAGCAGTTTCCAACTTTGCTTCTAACCCGAAAGTTCGTCAAATACTACTCAGTTATCAAAGGGAGCAAATAGAAGTTGCCCGAAGTGAAAATAAATCCGGCTTGGTTATGGAGGGTCGAGATATTGGTACAGTTATCTTCCCGGATGCCGATTTAAAGGTTTTTTTGGTCGCCGACCAAAAGGTCAGGGAATCCAGAAGAATAAACGATGGAGAAGTGGACCAAATTGCTTCCCGGGATCAGCTTGACTCATCTCGTAGTATAGCACCATTGAAAGAAAGTGGGGGATCCCTGAGAGTTGATACAAGCCTTTTAACGGTTGAGGAAGTATATGTTACCATCTCAAAAAGCTTGGGGTTTTGATGAAGCCTTTTTATCAATTTGCTCAGCGTTTTTCCTACCTTTATTTTAAAATATTTCATAGGTTTGAGGTGCATGGGATTGATAATGTACCCAAGAAGGGTGCCTTTATTTTAGCTTCCAATCACTTAAGTTTTTTTGATCCTCCTGCCCTCGGTTGTAAATTGCCTCGTAATCTTCATTATTTTGCTCGCGATACCTTGTTTGTGGGCCCTCTCGGATCTTTAATCCGTAGCCTCAACTCCATTCCAGTAGACCGAGAAAAATTAGATTTAAAGACTTTAAGAACCGTACTTTCAGTGCTTAAAAGTGGAGATCCTCTCCTTGTTTTTCCTGAGGGAACAAGAAGCAAAGATGGTCAACTTGCAAAGGTGCAGAAAGGGATAGGATTGTTGATTGCAAAATCTGGAGTACCGGTATTACCTGCCCGGATTCATGGAAGTCATGAAATTCTAGGGCCCGGGAAAATCCTTCCAAGGTGGGGAAAAAAGATGAGTTTGCACTATGGAAAGCTTTGCCCCTACGGAAAAATTGATAGCGAACCATCGGAAAAGGATAGATACCAGAAGATGGCGGAACGCGTCATGCAGGAGATAAAAAATATCCCTGTTTAGCCGGTTTTTAGCTCATGTGAGGAGACAGATTTTTGGCTAAACGGTCGTGAATATTCTGAGATGAATCAGGGAAGGAAAAACTTTCTCCCGTGATGGTTTCATATAGTTCAATATAGCGTGCAGATAATTCAATGACTAATTCTTTCGGGGCTTCTGGCAATTCGACATCATGGTATGGGTCGCAATTTTTCTTGAACCAAAGTCTTAAGAATTCTTTATCAATATTCTCAGGCTCAAGCCCTCGTTTAATTCTTTCCTGGTAACTCTCTTTAATCCAATATCTACTGGAATCAGGAGTGTGGATTTCATCAATTAGGACGATATCCCCATCTTCATTCAGTCCCATTTCATATTTGGTATCGACCAAGATCAAGCCATGAGCAGCCGCAACTTTTTGCCCAAAGGCAAAAACTTCAATTGCTTTCTCGGCAACAAATTTCCAGTGATCCTCCAGCATCCAACCCTCTTCCACAATTTCTTTCGGGGATATGGGGCGGTCATGATCCTCTTCCTTGGTAGTTGGGGTTATGATTGGCAAAGGTAAGGCTTCATTTTTATTCAACTGATCAGGGAGAGAGATTCCACAATAATTTCGTAAGCCTTCTTGATAAACCGTCCAAAGTGAAGTACTTGAGCTTCCGGTGATGTACCCACGAACTATGAATTCAATAGGGAAAGGTTTGCATTTTTTTGCAAGGGTTACATTGGGGTCGGGAATATCGATTACATGATTCGGTAAAATGTGTTTTGTTTTTTCAAACCACCAAGCACCAGTTTGGTTCAAAACTTGCCCTTTGAAAGGAATGGTTCCGAGGATGCGGTCAAATGCAGACTGACGATCGGTGGTTATTAGAGCAAATACAGTTCCAAGATCATACCTGTCTCTGACTTTGCCCTGATAAAAATCAAAGCCTTCTATACAAGTTTCCGAGATACAATTATCCAGATGATTTTCAATTATTTTTCGATAATTATTTTGAGTCTGAAGTGCTTCTATCATTTGCAAAATTATAAAGCTAAAACATGCTATGATTACATCAAGCTCAACCGATAAAACTTTCCTTTCATTGACGATAGGAAGCGAAGTTGTTAAAAAAATGAGTAAATCAATACCAACTACAAAAAAATATGAATCCTGATATTACATACGACTTGCTGGTCTTAGGCGGGGGCCCAGCAGGATATGCAGCCGCAATTCGAGCTGGCCAGCTGGGAAAAAAGGCGGTGGTGGTAGAAATGGAAAGAGCTGGAGGAACTTGCTTGAATTGGGGATGTATCCCATCCAAAGCGTTATTGAAAAGTGCGGAGGCTTATCAGAATGCTCTAACCGCAGACGAATTTGGGATTTCATGCGGGGAAGTATCCTTTGATTTTGAGAAAGTTATTAGTAGATCACGCAATGTGGCCGATCAAATGGGGGGAGGGATTGAATTTTTGTTTAAGAAAAACAAGGTAGACTATGTGGTTGGCAAGGGCATGGTGCACGCTCCTGGAATGATTGAAATCATGGAAGGTGAGCACATTGGTACTTATCTGAAAGCGGATAAAATTTTAATTGCCACGGGCTGTAAGGCACGGGCTTTGGACGAAGTAAAAGTCGATGGTGAACGGATCATGACTTCAAGGGAGGCACTGGTTATGAAAAAACAACCCGCCTCGATTGCAATCATGGGTGCAGGTGCGATTGGTGCAGAATTTGCCTATTTTCTTAATGCATTCGGGTCGAAAGTAATCCTCTTAGAGATGATGCCCAATATTCTTCCCGTCGAAGATCGAGAAATTTCTGATGCTCTTTTAAAATCTTTTAAATCACAGGGTATAGATTGCCGGGTGAACACCCGAGTGGATGACATTAAGGTTCAGGATGACTTGGTAGTTATCAAAGTTGTAGCTGGAGAGGCCGAAGAAGTGATTGAAGTCGAGAGCTTGCTGCTTGCAATTGGTGTGGTTCCTAATTTGGACGGTGCCCTATCTCCCAAGCTTAAGCTGGAACTCAATAAGGGGTACCTAAAAGTGGACGAAAATTATCAAACCTCCGAAAAGGGAGTTTATGCTGCTGGTGATATTGTCGGCCCTCCATGGCTGGCTCATGTTGCCACCTACCGAGCGATTCAAGCTGTTAATGGTATGTTTGGACATTCTACACCGATTCCCTTTGACGCATTCCCTGGATGTACTTACTGCCAACCCCAGGTTGCGAGCATTGGCTCAACGGAGGAAAAGCTGAAGGAGGAAGGTTTGGAGTATAAAGTGGGTAAATTTCCGTTTGCAGCTTCTGGAAAAGCGGTTGCCGTGAATCATTCCGAAGGTTTTGTAAAAGTACTTGTGGGGAAAAAATATGGAGAGATTTTAGGTGCACATATTATTGGATCGGATGCCACAGAATTAATTACGGAATACGGATTAGCCATGAATATGGAAGCTACTGTGGATGAAATTCATGGCACCATCCATGCCCATCCTACGATGAGTGAAGCACTAGCAGAAGCAGCGGCCGCGACTCAGGGTGAGGCAATTCATATTTAAAGAAAAACTAAGTGTTGGTTTCGAAGCCTTTTCTCTGTTCACGGGATTGCCACTGATTGGCTTCGCTATCCCCCACAATCTGTTCTTTTTTAGGATTCCATTTTAGCTTTCTTCCGAGGCGGATGGAGATATTTGCCAAGTGACAGGTAGTCATTGCATTGTGGTGGGTGTAGACATCCGAGATCGGGTCGGAACGATCGGCCATACAGGAAAAGAAATTTTCCATATGGTTGGTTACCTTTTTTCCTTTGTAAACCGAAAGTACCGTGTCAGAAGAAAGAGGCTTTTCTTTGAGTTCATCAAAAGACTGGCCAATAAGCTTACCCCTGGAAGCGAATAAGTTTCCCTTGGTGCCTTCAAAGAGAATACCATTTCCTTCTGCAGATTTGCTAACAATATGCATCTCTGTTTTATCTGCAAACTTACATTTGATATGAAAATTGTGAGAGGTGTTATAATAGTTGTCTTTGGTCGGCATTCCATTTTTCAACGGTATGGGGTGATCTCCAATGATAGGTTCCAATGAAACCACCCCTTGCCCTTCCCCATTCTGTTCTAAGGCCCATTGGGCTATATCAACATGATGGGCTCCCCAGTCGGTCATCTTACCACCAGAATATTCATACCACCAACGGAACTGATAATGACAACGCTCCTTTATATAATCAACAAGGGGGGCTTGTCCGAGCCACATATTCCAATCCAAGTTTGCAGGCGGGTCAGATTTCTGAAAAGGACCACCGGTAGGGGCATTTCCAATGTTACAGGTTACCTTTTTAATTTTCCCGATTCTTCCTTCTCGGATCATTCCGATGGCAGTAAGAAACCTTTCTGAGGTTCTTTGCTGGGTTCCCACTTGAAAAACGCGACCTGTTTCCTTGGTTACTCTACAAATTTGTTTTCCTTCTTCAATGGTGAGCGTTAGTGGTTTTTCACAATAAACATCCTTGCCAGCCTGCATTGCCTGAATAGCAATTCGAGTATGCCAGTGGTCGGTTGTGCCAATGGTCACAAAGTCTATGTCCTTGCGATCGAGAATCTTTCGATAATCTTGATAGCCCGTTGCTTTTCCTTGGGCTAAAGACTTATTCACTCGATCAATTCGCTGAGTATCAAGATCACAAACGGCAACTAAGTCCGAAAGTCTACGAGCACCGTTGGCAATACTTGCCCCTCTACCACCAACTCCGATCGCACCAAACTGCATCCTTTCATTGGGAGATTTATCTTGGGCAGTGGTGATAAGTGGAAAGGTAGAAGACGCAAGAATTCCTGCAGTTGTACCTATTGCGGAATTCGTTAAAAATTGGCGACGATTTAGGTATTTTTGATTCATAAAATGTAAGCTTTCATACTTTGACCATTCAAATCAAATCTAAAGATCTGTAATCTTTAATTTTCATTCGGGACTTCTTGGTGTAGCTGTGTGATCGTACTAACTTTATACGAGTGATTTCAGGATTTACCTCACTATTTTTTTGCTCCATTTCGTTTCATTGACTGGATTGGCAAAGAATCCGATGGTTACCATTGATTTTTTTGAAAGTAAATTTTATCTGTACCTTTTAAAAATTGTTATGGATGTCACTCCGCAAAATCGAAAAGCTCAAAACTGGACGGAATTAAGCTTCAACCTATAAAGTTCGAGGACTGAGGTTGACAAACGGATTCATATCTATGACTTACTTGCGACCAACTTCTATGCTCAAGGCCTAATCATGAGGAACTCATCTTTTAGTATTCTGGACGAGACTTTCGTCATACAAATTTTGTCATCTTGTTTATTCAGTATCTATTTTCATAATTTCTCATGAAAGCTAACCTTCTCGATTTACATGGTTCAGCTGACTCTTTCAAATGCAAGGAGATTCCTAAGCCGAAGATCCTTCCAAAGCATGTTATTTTAAAAGTATGGGCATCAGGGGTTAATCCTGTTGATTGTAAAATCCGGAGTGGTTTACTAGCCGGTATTGGCCCTGAGTTGCCCGGAATTCTACATGGTGATGTTGCCGGAATAGTGACAGAAGTTGGTGAAGACGTTATTGATTTTAAAGTGGGTGATGAAGTGTTTGGTTGCATCGGAGGCTTCAAAGGTATGCCCGGAGTACTTGCTGAATATGCTCTAGCGGATGCTCGATTACTTGCTCTCAAGCCAGCTTCTCTCTCCATGGCAGAAGCCGCGGTCTTACCTTTAGTTTCAATTACTGCTTGGAATGCTCTGATGGATAGAGGAAAAATTACAAAAGGGGAAAAAGTTTTGATCCATGCAGGCACTGGCGGGGTTGGACACATTGGACTTCAATTAGCTAAAGCAATGGGAGCCGAGGTTCACACCACTGTTTCTTCCTTTCAAAAAGCAGAAATAGCACGCAGATTAGGTGCTGATCAAGTAATCAACTACTCAGAATTAAAACCTTTGCAATATGTAAAGGAACACACTTCTGGAACTGGTTACGACTTGGTTTTCGACACGGTGGGTGGAAAGTGCCTGGATGATTCCTTCGAAGCTGCGAGGGAATATGGTAGAGTTGTTTCGATTGCCGCACGTTCCAATCATGATCTTACCCCGGTTCATGTAAAGAGCTTGAGCTTGGATGTTGTTTTTATGCTCATTCCGATCCTCAAAAATATCCATCGAGAAAACCATGGCCAAATATTGAAAAAGATCAGCCAATGGGTGGATGATTCAAAGATCAAACCTCTTCTTCATGATCAAAAATTTTCATTCGATGAGGTGGGAAAAGCACATAGGTGTTTGGAAAGTGGGCATGCGATCGGCAAAATAGCTTTGGAGAATATTTGGTAAAGGCACTTTCTTATGACACAAGAAAAGTTTGCTTATTCCAAAATCAAATGCCAAAATAGAGTCTGTTCTTTATTAATTAGCCATTTGCTTCATCCATAGACAACCCATTCAGGGTTACCAACCGAGTTCGAGTGTTTTTTACTACGGTGGTACATGGTCTACATACCGGGATGTGCGGTTCTGGCTCAACCGAAAACAACGCTCTCTTCGCTCCTGCGAATGTATAGCGTGCATACAGGAAAGGGATTATGCACTATGAAAAATACAACTCTTTATACGGAGACTATTGCACTCCGTATAGACGAATCAAACCCAAACCATCATTTATGGAATAATAACGGTACTTGGTGGCTCCACTACACCATTTGCCCCACTCCAGTTACTGCTGAGCGAGTTCGCAGGTCTCTGAAGACAAAGTGTCTTGCAAAGGCCCGAAAGTACCGAGATGAGATTTTGTATAAACTCTTACATGAAACCCGCAGGATAGCAGCTTAATCAATCCAGACACTTCTTTGGGTCTTGCTTAGAAAAGTGAGTGGTTTCATATACATTGAATATGAAAATCGATCAGACTAGAAGCTACCCATGTCTTTCAAATCTTAGAACATTATGTGAATTTGGTTTCATTTCCTGCACAACCAACAAAAATTTCTGATTATGATGTTGATAACAAATAAAGTGATCTTGGTTTTAGCCATTGGTTTTTTTTTGCCAACTATGGTTAAAGCCAAGGAGAAGTTAGTAAAATCCGTTGCATTTGGATCATGCCTGAAGCAATCCCGACCCCAGCCGGTTTGGGATAGTGTACTCCTTGCAAAGCCGGATGTATTTGTTCTGCTTGGAGATAATATTTATGGCGATACTAGAGATATGGAAAAACTGAAGAATAAGTGGAATACCTTCTCTGCCATATCCAGTTTTCAAAAAGTTCGTTCAAATTCCTACCTTTTAGGAATTTGGGATGATCATGATTATGGAGAGAATGATGCGGGTAATGAATATCCAAGAAAGGCGGAATCGCAGCAAATATTCTTGGATTTTCTTGGTGAGCCAAAAGATTCTGACCGCAGGAAAACACCAGGCATTTATGATAGTATTACCCTCGGACCCGATGGTAAACGTATTCAGTTTATTCTTCTGGATACACGTTATTTCCGTACCCCACTTAAACGAGCGGTTCAAAGAGAGAGAGGAAAAGGTCCATACGAACCAAATTTATCAGAAGGAGCCGAGATCCTTGGAGACGTGCAATGGGAATGGTTTGAGAAGACGCTCGATGAGCCTGCAGAAATTAGAATCGTTGCAAGCAGTATTCAAATACTTTCGACTAGCCATGGCTGGGAAACCTGGGGCAATTTCCCCAAAGAACGTGAACGCTTGTTGGCACTTCTTAAGAAAACAAATAAAGCCGGCACCCTATTTCTTAGCGGAGACCGACACTCTGCAGAAATATCAAAACTGGAGGGAATCCTGCCCCATCCCATTCTAGATATTACCTCCAGTGCGATGAACCAAAGACAAAAACCAAACGAAGAAGAAAATCCACTTCGAGTCGGTGAACGCTATTTTGATGAAAATTTTGGCTTGCTCGAAATCGACTGGACCGGAAAAAGTCCATCTATACTAGCCAGTATTCGTAGTCTTACCGGAGAGGTCATCCTTGAATACAAATTGGAAAATTTGCTTTCCAAAAAAAATTAATTATTGGTAAATACTGGGATCTACGCCCAAGCAACCATGGATGCGAGAGATGGCATCATCACTATCATCCAACCTAGAAAGTGCGTCCTTTGAGAAATTGAGTCTTTCTTCAATACCTAGTTTTCTGGATGCTTCTCTGTTAGCATGGTCTTTCACAAATTCCTCCAAATATTCAATCCTGCCTTGCCAATATTTTTTGGTAACTTCAATTCTTGTATCTAATCGTTGATGATACCATTCGCTTTCCAGGATCGAAGCGGGATCAAAAAGTTTTCTAAAATCTGGATCAAGCAATCCTTTTCCATCCCAACTGCCATTAGCCATAAT